>JAALLE010000162.1 GCA_011087605.1 Hyphomicrobiales bacterium | reverse complement strand
CAAATTGTCGCACCTAATGGCAGCAGAAATAGGGTAGCTGAGTAGTTACGATTTTGCTGGGTGGTGCTCTGGGCGATCGCTTTGGGTTGAAAACGACTTTCTCCTTTGGCATCGGCATTTTCACCATCGCCTCTCTTGCCTGTGCCGTGTCCTGGGATGTCGAAAGCCTGATTGCTTTTCGTGCTCTGCAAGGATTGGGCGCCGCCATCATGATACCTGGCAGCATGGCAATCATTTCGATCAATACGCCGCGAGCCGAGCGGGGCAGGGCGTTGGGCATCTGGGTCGCCGCATCCTCCATTGCGACATCGCTGGGGCCGCTTTTGGGCGGCGTCCTGTTGACTTATGGTGGCGATTTTGGTTGGCGTTGGATTTTTGCCATCAACCTGCCATTTGGCGCGCTCGCATTGATCATTTTAAAAAACTTCGTCCCCCGCGATAATCCAAAGAACAGCGGAGGGCTTGGCTCAATCGATTGGACCGGAGCGGTGTTGTTGACTGTGTCGCTGGCCCTGATTGCCGCTGGACTGACCTATCTGGGCGAATTGGATGGTGGATCCTGGGGGATCGCACTATTGCTGTCAGGACTGGCGCTGGCGGGGGTGGCGATTGTTTGGGAATTGAAGCATCGTGACCCGCTTGTGAATATGAGATTGTTTGCCAATTCAGGTTTTGCAGGCGGAAACCTGCTTACCTTCCTGGCCTGGTCCGGGGTTGGCGGGATCATATTTTTCTTGCCGATGTTGTTGATTGTCGCCTGGAAATTGCCGCCAACATATGCGGGAGCGATGTTTTTGCCGTTCAGCATAATGATCGCCTCCCTGTCACCCATTGCCGGGCGGTTGGTTGACCGATTGGGTACCCGGAAATTTTTGACCATCGGTCCCGCCATCATTGGCATTGCTTTTTTGGTGATGGCCTGGGCAATTGTTCGACAGGATTATTGGTCGGGCATTCTTCCCGCGACCATGCTGGTGGGAATCGGTTTGGGCCTGTCCGCGTCACCACTATCCACGGCGATTATGAACGCGGTTGATGATGACAATTCAGGGGCCGCCTCCGGCATCAACAATATGATCGCACGCATGGCCAATCTGTTCGGCGTTGCCGGCCTCGGTGCCTTCGTCGCCTTCGTCTACTCAAAAGTTATCCAGGGCAGCGATCTGGATACTGATATCGCCCGTCTCATGGTCGATTCCGGATTTGGCGAACGTCTTACCGGAGCGCTCTATCAGGTGCGAACCGAGCAGCTGCAGATGGTGGCGATGAACCACGCAATTGTGGCCCTGTGTCTGGTTCTGGCGGCAATGTGCTTTGTTGCATCTATTATTGGTTGGTGGACACAGCCCAGTGTGAAGACAAATTAGTGGGTCGTGACCCTAAGCAAAACGGCTCTAATTCAAAGAGGCAATTGTCTGCTCTTCGCCGCGTCCCTTGGCAACCAGTGCATCAATGCGATCTCGTTCCGTTTTAAACGCAACAAGTGTCGAGCCGGACAGCACCCGACCCTTTGGCAATCGAATCTTCATCGGATTGACCTTGCGGCCGTTGACGATCACTTCGTAATGCAAATGCGGTCCGGTCGAATAGCCAGTTGAGCCAACCTGTCCAATGATCTGACCCTGGCGCACCCGGGCACCAGCGCGTATTCCCTTGGCGAAGCGGTGTTGATGATTGTAGGAGGTTTTGTAACCATTGGCATGACGGATTATCGTTTGTCGGCCATAGCCGGAAGCCCATTTGGCACTTTGAACCACACCGTCGCCTGCAGCGATGATGGCAGTGCCGCGGGGTGCCGCGTAATCGACACCCTGATGCATTTTGACCACCCGCGATATCGGGTGGCGACGCGGACCGAAGCCACCGTTGAACCGACCATTGGGAACCGGTTTGCGCAACAGGAATTTTTTGGCGCTTTTGCCGTCCTTATCGTAATAGTCGACGCGCCCCTCTTTGCCGGACCGGAACCGGTAATATTTGCGCTTTTTTCCTGTCAGGGTCAGGCCAATATACAAGATTTCTGATTTTTCGCTGGCCTCTTCCAATCCCTCTTCCATAGAAAAGAAGACTTCCAAACCATCATCCGGTTTGATGACTTTACGAAAATCCACGTCGAAGGCCACGGTCCGGACGATCCGTCGCGCCTGTTTGACGCTCAGTCCCTGCGACATCGCCGCCCGATACAGACCGTCATAGACATTTGGCAGATTAGAGCTCGTCACGCGGGCAATTTCCGGTTCGGCATCGTCTTGGTCGAGTTCTTCGATTGCCGGAATTGGTGCAGGGGTGGTGGCCCAGACCACGTCACCTCCATCGTTGAGTGCAACCGAACTTAAATGATTGCCAGACCGGTAGACGCTGATGCGGCGGGCCTCGCGGCGAATGACCCCTTCCGGGTTTCCGGCAAGTTGCTCAAACGCAACGCGCAGTTTTGTGCCTGTTGGCAATGCCCCGCGTCCGAGCTCGCCTTTCAGCGCAGCCATCATGTTGTTCAGCGGTTCTGGTTCCAGTTGCAGTCCGGCGATTGCCTGATCGAGAGTTTGCTCCGTTGCCACATCGATTACGTCTTCGGTAAAGTAGCGTTCGCGGTCGGTGTCCGTTTCAACTTGCGGCACGGTTGAGACGTTTTCAGCAACAATGCGGATGTCGAGACCGGTGGTTGGCGCTATTTCTTCTTCTTTCAGGGCAAAGCGTGACGTGTCGAGATAGGGCAGTGCGCCAATCTGTAGTTCACCATTGTCGAGAGAGGCACGAACTTCGCGCACAAGCGCTTCAGCTTCCAGAGCCGAAATCTGAGTGGTTTTGTCAAATTCTGCCGTATCCAGTGGAAATGGCACCTGCTGGATGCGGACTTCGCTTTCAATGTCAGCTCCATAAATCACATCGCTGGATGCCACGGCGGTATCAACACCTGAGGCGCGAAATACGGTCAGTGGATTAAACCTGGGATGCGAAACGTTGCGTTGCGGTGCGACGGCAAGCGGCGCCGACACAAAAGCAAAGGGACGTTTGCGAATCACGTCGTTTTCACCAACCCGGGTGACGGTCGGAACCTGAAAAATCCGTTCCTTTGCAGGTTTTAATGCCAAAACAGCGACCGGGCGATCTCCCTTGACTACTATACCCTGGGTGTCACCAGTTGCCTGCGCGGTCAATTTGTCGAGAAAATTGGCTGGCTTGGCCAATTGCTGACGGCCATCCAGGGCTGCATAGAGGGCACCCCCCATTAGCAATAGTGAAGATACGCCGGTCAGGATCGATCCGGACATCCACCTCATGCTGACCCGCCGTTTGTCGGGAGCCCTTCGGCCGTTGCCACCAATTAGCGGTTGTTCCTGCCCCAGGTCCGCCTTGATGCCAGCCTGAACCGACGCGTTTAGACTGGCCCGCATTGCTGCGATGCCTGACGCGACGGATTTACGCTGTTCAGAGCGGTGTGGCATGAGAGGAAAAATTCTCAAACGTTGGATGAAGTCTGTTTAATGGCACATATAAACCGCATTTTGCACGATAAAAGCAATCCAACGCTCCGGGCGGGGTAAATTTAGCGGCTGGACATCGTCGCTTGGCCCTCAAAACCTGCAGGTTTCCTGCGCCTTTGCTCCTGGCCCGCATAAAAATTCTCCTCCGCAGAATAGATCAATTTATTCGGTCCTGACCCCAGACCTTGCCAATTGGGCCAGTTTTTCCATATAATGGACGTGAGGCAGGCAATTTTGAGACATATTCTCAAAAATTCCAGGTTTTTTTGGTCTTGAAAAGTTTTTTGAAAAAATAGGCAAAAAACTTTCAAAATCATGTTGACGGGTGGAAAACACCAGACTATAACCCGCCCACCGACGACGCAGTGGTCGCTTCGAGCGATACTCTGCTGCTTAAATCGGTCACCCCGGAAAGGCGTCGCGAGAGCGAAAACCTACCTTGAATTGGTAAGCGGTTAGCTTTGGCTTGTTGCATCTGGTTCGAAGAAATACTTCATGTGTTTCTGTTTTTTGACAATTGAATATGAAGAAAGAGAAACGTGGGCGGCGGATATGTTGCTGGATGGTTTGATATTTTCCTTTTATCAGACGCATCCGATACGAGACTTCGGCGGACACGTTTTTCGAGAATGTTACAAATACCGGGATGATCATTTATGATTATCTCAGGTGTGTTTAAAATAATGTTCTCGTCAATTCGCGGTTCCCTACCCAGGGAACTGCAATTTTTCTTTGGCATTTATGTCAAGAAAAGCGTGACCACATCAGTGCATTGAGTGCCTTGCTTGCAAGGTTCGCATTGATGGATTTAGCCGGAACAAATCTCAGATCAAACCTGAGAGTTTGATCCTGGCTCAGAACGAACGCTGGCGGCAGGCTTAACACATGCAAGTCGAACGCCCTCTTCGGAGGGAGTGGCAGACGGGTGAGTAACACGTGGGAATCTACCTATCGGTAAGGAACAACACATAGAAATGTGTGCTAATACCTTATACGCCCCTTGGGGGAAAGATTTATCGCCGATAGATGAGCCCGCGTTTGATTAGCTAGTTGGTGAGGTAATGGCTCACCAAGGCGACGATCAATAGCTGGTCTGAGAGGATGATCAGCCACACTGGGACTGAGACACGGCCCAGACTC
>JAALLE010000057.1 GCA_011087605.1 Hyphomicrobiales bacterium | reverse complement strand
AAAACTGAATCAGCAAAGACTGCCGAGATTAAGGCGAGTTTTTCAACGGAATACGCCCGAACTGGTCATTCGTGAGGGACGGCCCGCCCCCGCCATTGAATCCCTGATTGAAGATGATCACGATATCGCGCTGATGATTTTGGCGGCAGGTGATGCCAATGAAGGCCCTGGGCCACTGGTGTCTGCCATCGCCGGTAGTGAAGGATCCTTTTCCATTCCCGTGACCGTAGTGCCGAACACATTGACCGACCAGGACATCGACGATCTCGTTTAATCGGTTGGCTAGTCAATGTTGCGCTTGATTTGGTCAGGCATGCGACCTATTTTAGAGTTGTTCTAAACAAGCTCCGAAGTTTATTCGATGGGACGAAACCATGTTCATCCAGACTGAAGCCACGCCAAATCCAGCTACCCTGAAGTTTTTGCCCGGTGAAACGGTTGTGCAAAAAGGCCCGTTCGAATTCGTCTCGGCAGAAGAAGCTGATGGAAAATCTCCGCTGGCGGAACGGTTGTTTTCGATCCCCTCGGTCACCGGTGTGTTTTTTGGGTTCGATTTCGTCACCATCACCAAAAGCGATGATACGGACTGGCAACATTTGAAGCCGGCAGTTCTCGGTGTCATCATGGAGCATTATATGTCTGGCCTGCCCGTGATGGCAGACAATCAATCCGCAAGCGACATGCCTGACGGTGAAGGTTTTATCGAAGAAGGTTCCGAGGAAATCGTCTCGACCATCAAGGAATTGCTGGAAACCCGCGTTCGCCCGGCTGTTGCGCAGGACGGGGGCGACATCACGTTCCATGGTTTCAAGGACGGCAGAGTATTTCTGAAAATGCGTGGCGCTTGTGCAGGCTGTCCGTCTTCGACGGCAACCTTACAGCACGGCATTCAAAACCTGCTGAAACATTTCATTCCTGAAGTCGAGGCCGTGGAAGCGGTTCAGTAGAGTTTAGACCGGACAACCAATTATCTGCTCGAAATTGTCAGGCGGCGGTCTCCTCGCTGACACCGGCCATCAACAGTCCGAGTTCACTTTCGCTTGTTTCCGGCGACCTTTCGCCCACTACATGACCGTCAAACATCACCAGCACACGGTCTGCCAGTGAGCGGATTTCGTCCAGTTCGACACTAACCAGCAGCACCGCCTTGCCGGCATCGCGCATTTCGATAATGCGTCGGTGAATAAACTCAATCGCACCGACATCAACCCCCCGGGTCGGCTGACCGATCAGCAATACCACCGGGTCCCGCTCCATTTCGCGGGCCAAAACGATCTTTTGTTGATTACCGCCGGAAAAATTTGCTGTCTTGAGACGTGGATTAGGTGGGCGGATGTCGTATTTTTCAATTTTTTCAACGGCATCGGCACGCATAGCATCTATCTGCAAAAACGGACCGGACACAAATTTGTCGTCCCCATGATACCCCAGAACGGCATTTTCGTTTTCTTCAAATGGCAGTACCAGCCCCTCGTGATGACGATCTTCCGGCACATGGGCGAGGCCACGATTGCGCAGCTTGGCAGGGTCGAATTCCAGCGGTTTGCCATCCAGTGATATCGTGCCGCTCTGGATACCGCGCATGCCGGCAATTGCCTGCAACAATTCAGATTGTCCGTTGCCGGCAACACCAGCAATGCCAACTATCTCCCCGGCCCGCACCTGCAGGGATACCGACTTGACCATGTTCACTCCGCGAGAATCACGCACTGTGACATTGGAAACATCCAGTTTCACGTCGCCCGGCTGCGCCGGCTGCTTTTCCACCTGCAGCAGAACCCGCCGGCCGACCATCAACTCGGCCAACTCTTCAGGACTTGTCTGCGCAGTTTGGCGCGTTGCCACCATTTCACCGCGTCGCATAACCGACACTTCATCGGTAATCGCCATGATCTCGCGCAATTTATGGGTGATCAGCAAAACTGTTTTTCCCTGCGCTTTCAGCTGCTTGAGAATTCGGAACAGATGATCGGCTTCAGCAGGTGTCAAAACCCCGGTTGGTTCATCAAGAATGAGAATTTCAGCGCCCCTATACAGGGCTTTGAGGATCTCAACGCGCTGCTGCAATCCCACCGGCAATTCTTCGATCAGTGCGTCGGGGTCAACTTTAAGGCCATATTCCTCTTCCAGACGCAGCAGTTCACCGCGCGCCCTGCCCATCGCCGAATTGAGGATATTGCCCCCTTCAGCACCCAAAATGATATTCTCAAGAACCGTAAAATTATCAACCAGCATGAAATGCTGATGCACCATGCCGATGCCCTGACTGATCGCTGACTGACTGTCCGGGATCGTAACCTTC
Source organism: Hyphomicrobiales bacterium (assembly GCA_011087605.1). Lineage (GTDB taxonomy): Bacteria > Pseudomonadota > Alphaproteobacteria > Rhizobiales > Rhizobiaceae > Pseudahrensia. Next base: position 23,999 of record JAALLE010000057.1, on the reverse strand, counting down.
TCACCCTTCATTTTAATCCAACCGCTGTCAGCCTGATAAAATCCGTAAAGGATCGACATGAGGGTGGATTTACCGGCACCGTTTTCACCGATAATGCCGTGAATGGTGCCGGGTTTTATGACCAGGTCGATGTCCTTATTGGCTTGAACCGGACCAAAACTCTTATTAATGCCCGAAAGCTCGATTGCGGGGTGCGTTTCCTGTTCCATATCTGGAACGCTAACACGGTATTTTTGGATTATCGAGAGCCAAAGCTCGACTTACACATGCAACCGGGTCATTAGATATTGATGACACATCCAGACGAAGAGCGCCTCCAGAAGCTTGAAGAACTCTGCTCCCACCAAGGGGCCGAGATTGAAACCCTGTCTGATGCCGTGCGCGAACAATGGCAACAGATCGATATGCTCAAAAAGGCACTGCTGCGCCAGCGTGACCGATTGACCGAACTGGAGGAATCAAGCGGCGGCGATGGCGGCGGCAGCGGCGCTGGCGGCCATGAAAACACTCGGCCTCCTCATTATTGATCTATCTGCCAACAGGCGTGAATCCACATGAAACTGAGTGATTTTTCTGCACAGTCTGTCTTTATCGGGTCGCTCGCCGCCTTTGTCGGTTTTACCTCGTCCTTTGCGGTGGTTTTGCAGGGATTGCGTGGGGTTGGCGCCAGCGAGGCAGAAGCCGCATCTGGTCTGATGATGGCCAGCATCGGCATGGGCCTGTGTGGAATTCTGTTGAGCCTGCGCGCAAAACAACCAATCAGCGTTGCCTGGTCGACACCGGGAGCCGCGTTGCTGGCCGGCACAGCTGTCGCCACCGGCGGATTTCAGGCCGCTGTCGGGGCCTTCATAATGTGTGGTTGCCTGATCATAATGTGCGGCATCTGGAAGCCTTTCCAGCGTGCTGTCTCGGCCATTCCGGGCCCACTGGCCAATGCTCTTTTATCAGGCATCCTGCTGTCACTGTGCCTTGCACCGTTCAAAGCCATTGCTTTCGACCCTCTGCTCGGCCTGCCGATCCTGCTGGCGTGGATTGTCGGAGGATGGGTCAACCGGTTTTTGGGCGTTCCCTGTGCATTATTGGCGTTTTGCATTGTCGTGCTGTTCGGCGTCGAATTTCCGGACGGCTGGCAGGACATGCTGAAGACCTCGCTGACACCTCAGCCTTTGTGGATCACCCCGGTCTTTTCAATTGAAGCGCTGCTCAGCATCGCCCTGCCGCTGTTTATTGTTACCATGGCATCGCAAAACGTGCCCGGCATTGCGGTTTTGAAGGCCAATAACTACGAGCCCAGGGTTGCACCACTGCTGTCGGTCACCGGCCTGTTTTCAGTGCTTGGAGCCCCGTTTGGGGCGCATACTGTCAATCTGGCAGCAATCACTGCAGCAATGCTGACCAGCGAAGAGGCGGGACCTGATCCCAACAAACGCTATACGTCAGCCATTGTCTGCGGCATTGGCTATTTGATATTTGGAATGTTTGCTGGCCTGACAACAACGTTTGTCAGCCTGGCACCTGCGATCCTGATCGAAGCCGTCGCCGGGCTGGCGCTGATTGCGGCGTTTTCGGCTTCTGCCGTCGGAGCATTTTCAGACCCCGAAACCAGGCCCGCCGCAGCTGTCACTTTTCTGGCGACCGCCTCCGGAATGAGCATATTTGGTATTTCCGGCGCATTTTGGGGACTGTTGGGAGGCGGCTTGATGCTGGCGCTGATGCGCTACCGAAAGTCGGGTATCTAGAAACGCGTTCTGGCACGCATCGCGGCCGATAATGTTCCTTCATCAAGGTAATCCAACTCGCCGCCCACCGGAACTCCATGGGCCAACCGGGAGACGGTGACTTCAATCCCGTCAAGCTGATCGGTGATGTAGTGAGCCGTCGTTTGGCCTTCGACCGTCGCATTTACGGCAATGATCACCTCTTTGACCTCTCCGGCAGAAATACGGTCCACCAGCTTGTCGATGGAAAGATCATCAGGACCGATTCCATCGAGCGGCGAAAGCGTACCCCCCAAGACATGATAGGAGGCGTTCATCACATTGGCCCGTTGCAGCGCCCACAGATCAGATACATCCTCAACGACAACCAATGTCGATGTGTCGCGCCGCGGATCAATGCACATCGAGCAGGGATCACTGGTGTCGATATTGCCACAAGTCCCACACACGCTGATCACGTCGACGGCCTCAGCCAGCGCAGTGCTGAGCGGTGCCATCAAGGCATCCTTTTTCTTGATCAGATGAAGCGCCGCGCGGCGTGCCGAACGCGGTCCAAGACCTGGCAACCGCGCGAGAAGCTGAATCAGTCGCTCAATTTCATGACCGGTCGGCGATTGTGACATCAGCTTGAATCTTCAGCCAGTTTTGCCGCTGCTTTTCGACGTTTGTCACGTTGACTGATTTGCACGACCTGCAGGCGGCGAATGCGGCGGGGATCAGCATCCAGTACCCTGAATTCAAAACCTGGAACGCCGCGCACAACTTCGCCACGTACCGGCACATGACCGGCCAGGGCAAATACCAAACCACCAAGCGAATCAAAGGTTTCTGCTGATTCTCCCGGATCAAACGGCGCCCCGATTTCTTCCATCAGTTTTTCGACTTCAACCCGCGCATCAACCGTCCAGATACCATCGCCGGATGCGCTGATCTGGTTTTCATTTTCGTCGTCGTCATCGTGCTCGTCTTCAATTTCGCCAACAACTTCTTCAACAATGTCTTCCAGAGTTACCAGACCGTCTGTGCCGCCATATTCGTCAATCACCAACGCCATTTGGGTGCGCGTCGCCTGCATCTGTGCCATCAGGTCAGATGCCAACATCGACGGTGGAACGAACAGTACTTTGCGGGTGACGTCCAGTTTTGAGATTTTTTTCGACAGGTCGACCCGTGAAAGATCGATATCCGGATTGGAATTGTCGGAATTCTTGGCACCGCGCCGCTTTTTCCGCCGTGCCACTTTGGTCATATGCAGCAACAGATCCTTGACCAGCACCATGCCCCTTGGATCGTCCAGCGTGTCGTCATAGACCGGCAATCGCGAATGACCAGTGTCTTCAAATTCCTGAAGAACTTCGCCCAGCGTATCGTGCATACTGACCGCATGTACTTCGGCGCGGGGCACCATGACATCTTCAACCCGCCGCTCCCGCAGACGCAGAATGTTTTGCAACATGGAACGTTCTTCAGGCGAGAAGACGTCTCCGGCCTCCCCTTCATCTGACAGCGCTTCATGCAGATCGTCACGCAATGTTCCGCCGGAACGCAAACCAAGACGGATCATGAACCGGGTAAACCAGCCCTCCTGTCGGTCTTCACGTTCAATGACGACCAGTTCACGACCGGTCGATGAATTTGGTTGATTGTCCGGACTGTCTTCGTCCGAGTCGGCTCGATGGCTGCCTGCATTCAACTGTCGTGTTGATGCAGGCTCGGAAGATCGATCGTTCATGATATTTCAGGTGTCTCCTTTGACACAATAATCTGATTGAATGGTCAGGCAGGCGACGCAATTACGTGGCGTCCATTCAACACATCTTCCATTGAAAATAGGTGAAAGGAAGATCAATTCCAAGAGTCTACGCTGACATATAGGGATCGGCAATGCCGAGATCATCAAGTATCCTTGTTTCCAAACTTTCCATGTCAGCTGCTTCTGCATCACTTTCATGGTCAAACCCGATAAGATGCAGAAATCCGTGGACAATCAAATGGCTCAAATGATCGTCTCGAGATTTGTCCTGTTGAGCGGCTTCCCGTTCGATAGTTTCACGTGCCAAAACAATGTCGCCGAGCACTGGAGTCTCCGGCCCACCAGCCTCCCGGGCAGCAAATGAAAGCACATTTGTCGGCCTGTTGATCTGTCGCCATTGAAAATTCAAATCCTGCACCAGGGCATCATCCGCGAACAGAAGGCTTAGCTCAGTTTCGTCGCTAAAGGTTTGATCCAGATTGCTAATTGCCGTCTTGACCGCGCGAATTGCAATCCTCTCGAGATGATCCTGTGGTGCCCACCAATCAGTTTCAATCGCACAATCAATAATCATTGGACCGTGATTGCGACCGTTCTCGTCCTGCTTCGTCATAGGCTTCAACAATACGGCCAACCAGCTTGTGTCGGACGACATCACTGGCTGTGAAAGCGACCGAAACAATGCCTTCAACCGGATTAAGAATGTTCAGCGCCTGCACCAATCCCGACATCTGACCTGATGGCAGGTCGATCTGGCTTGGATCTCCGGTAATGATCATTTTCGACCCTTCACCCAAACGGGTGAGAAACATTTTCATCTGCATAGTGGTGGTATTTTGCGCTTCATCGAGAATCACCGCCGCGTGGGACAAGGTGCGCCCGCGCATGAATGCGAGAGGTGCAATTTCGATAATTTCCGACGTGATCGCCCGTTCTACCTTATCGGCAGGCATCATGTCATAGAGCGCATCATACAAGGGCCGCAGATAGGGATCGACCTTTTCCTTCATGTCACCGGGCAAAAATCCGAGCCGCTCTCCTGCTTCAACCGCAGGGCGGGTCAGGATAATCCGGTCAATTGCACCCCGTTCCAGCAGCGATGCCGCATATGCAACGGCAAGGTAGGTTTTTCCGGTCCCCGCCGGGCCGGTGCCAAACACCATTTCGGCCCGGTCCATTGCGCGGATATAGGCATCCTGGGTTGGTGTACGAGCATGAATGGTTCGCTTGGCTGTGGAGATTGCCGCCATCGCCAACTTGCCGTTCTTTTCCATGGTGGGCAACGTCATTTGAGCATCAGATGCGATGGCCTGACGGATTGCACCTTCGACATCTCCGGCTTGAATATCATCGCCATTGTCCAACCGCGAATAGAGCGCGTCGAGGACCCGGCGTGCCTGGTCGGTGGCCACAGCAGAGCCGCGCAGATTGACCTCGTTGCCACGGGCGCTGGCTTCCAGGTGCAAGTCACGTTCAATGATTGCAAGAAATTCGTCATATTGGCCAAACAGCGCCCGGGCTTTGGCATTGTCCTCAAAAACCAGCGCCACATGGGTCATATCTGACGCCCCCTTATTCACCGGTTTTTCCGCGGATTTCCCGGCAGATTGGGTGACGAAGGCGGGCAGTTCGTGAGGTGTGCTCAATAAAGGGTCTTTCTCAACTTGAAGCGCCGACCGGCTGGGCCAGCAAACTGTTGGCGTTGTTCTGGGTCACCACAACGGTCACCAGATCGCCGATCTGGCCACAATGGGCCGGCACGACGACGCTTTGCAACCAGGGCGATCGACCAATCAATTGTTGGGCATTTCGACCGGGTTTTTCAAGCAAAACTTCTATTGTTTTTCCAACACAGGACTTGTTGAAGGCCAATTGTTGTTGATCCAGCAACGCCTTCAGTCGGGCCAATCGGTCATTTTTGACTGCTTCATCAACCTGATTGTCCATCTCGGCTCCCGGCGTGCCGGGGCGCATTGAGTATTTGAAGGAATAGCACTGGGCGTAGTTTGTCTGCTGCACGATATCCATCGTCGCTTGAAAATCTTCTTCGGTTTCTCCCGGAAAGCCGACAATCATGTCACCGGAAATGGCAATGTCTGGCCGCACGGTACGAACTTTTTCAATGATGTCGAGATATTCGCGCGCCGTATGGCTGCGGTTCATCGCCTTCAGGATTTTGTCTGAACCCGATTGTACCGGCAAATGCAGATAAGGCATCAGGCAATCATTGTCCCGATGGGCAGCGATCAACCCATCATCCATGTCCTGGGGGTGGCTGGTGACGTAGCGCAGGCGGCGCAGGCCATCAATCTTTGACAGATCGGACAGCAATTCGCCGAGCTGCATTTCAGTACCTGCAGGGCCGGTACCGTGCCAGGCATTTACATTTTGGCCGAGCAGGGTGATTTCTCGAACCCCGGCGGATACCAGCGATTTCGCCTCTTCCATGATTTGACTCTGAGGACGAGAAACTTCTGCGCCGCGGGTATATGGCACAACGCAGAAAGTGCAGAATTTGTCACACCCTTCCTGAACCGTCAGGAATGCGGTCGCACCCCTGGAACGAACCTGTTTGTTTGTGGCAAGCGGCATGTGCTCGAACTTGTCTTCCACCGAATATTCGGTTTCGACCTGAGGACCCGCCGCTTTCGCCCTGGCAACAATGGCCGGAAGATTGTGATAGGTCTGGGGGCCGACAACCAGATCAACCGCCTTTTCGCGGCGAATGATTTCTTCACCCTCGGCCTGTGCAACGCAACCGGTGACGCCGACCATCAATGGTCTTGCGGTCTCGGCTCGTTTGTTTTTGAGCTGGCGAATACGGCCGAGATTTGAATAGACTTTCTCTGCAGCTTTTTCCCGAATATGGCAGGTATTGAGCAGCACCAGATCAGCATCTTCCAGATCCGGCGTGGGCGTATAGCCATCGCTTTCCAGCGCATCCTGCATGCGGGTGGAATCATAGACGTTCATTTGACACCCCCAGGTCTTTATGAAGACCTTTTTGGGAGAGTTGGAATTTTCCAGATCAGATTGCATCGATGTCAATTGGTTGGAGTTCGTATGATTGGCGGTGTTTAACCGCCTGTGCGGGAAGAGTCGAGCATTGTCCGTATGCTGTTTGTCGCATCACGGGCAATAATTTTGCGATTACTGGTTTGAGTCAAAATAATCGGCTCTCCCAGTCTGATAGTGACATCCAGCGCACCAGCCTTGACCAATGGAATAAAGCTTTCCGGCAAGTCCAGCTCTCCCGGCCACGCAACATGCGGTCGTTTGGCGCGACCCAGGGGCAGTCCATGTAAATGGGTGTAGTCAATTGCAGCCGGTTGAACCATTGCAGTCTCCACCGGCGATTTGTTCAAGGCGATCTTCGCTGCTTCAAACAAGGATGTCTTGAAAGGCTCCAGTCTGTTGCCATCCGTTGTGGTGCCTTCAGGAAACAGCACCATTACTTCGCGCGCGGTCAGTCGGTCAGCAACTTCATTGGCCTGCTGATGAGAATTGCGGCGATCTTCACGACGCACAAATACTGTCCTTTGCAGCTTGGCCATTGTGCCAAATAGTGGCCAGCTGCTCATTTCCGATTTAGCGACGAAGCATAATGGAGCAATCGCCCCGTAAACCGGAATATCCAACCAGCTCACATGATTGGAAACGAGTAGAAGTGGTCGATCCTTCACAATCTGACCGTCAAGGGTCAGCCGAACTCCGAATATCTTCAAAATTGCCTTGTGAAAAAGCACCGGGACCAGACTGGCCAACTGCGTCCAGCCCAGTTTTGCCAATAAAATACCAATCAATTGCAGTGGCGCGAGCGCCAATAACACCAGCGCTGCCAACACCATCACCCAGACAAATCGCAGATTGGCTATCACGCGTCATCTTCGCCGGTTTTGGAACCGTTCGCTGCCAGCGGCACGCCATACAATTCCAGACGGTGGTCAACCAGTCGATAACCCAGGCGACGAGATATCAGTTCCTGGAGAACTTCAATTTCTTCACTGTGAAATTCGATAACTTTGCCGGATTTCATATCGATAAGATGATCGTGATGGCTTTCCGGTGCCGGTTCATATCGCGCCCGGCCATCACGGAAATCATGCCGCTCAATAATGCCGGCATCTTCAAACAATGCGACCGTGCGATAGACGGTTGAAATCGAAATGCGCGAATCGATTTTGGCAGCACGATGATACAATTCTTCTGTATCTGGATGATCGACCGCTTCTTCCAGAACGTTGGCGATGACCCGCCGTTGCTCCGTCATCCGCATGCCCATGTCAATGCAACGCTGGACGAGGGAAGCTGTGTCGCTAGGCGCTAAATTGGTTGATGATTTTTCCATGACACGTAATTGGAACCGGGTCTGTTTGTCCCGACCCTAAACAAGGTCCAGACGCATCACAAGCGCGGTCGACGGTTCTGCGGCGTCAACCCTTCCCTCGTTGCGATAATAGCCCGGACGATTGCCGACGGTTTGAAAACCCAGTTTGTTATACAGTTTGATCGCCGATTCATTTGATCCATCGACCTCAAGAATAAGTTTTTCGATCCTGTCTGCCCGAAGCCGCAAAATGGCTTCTCGCATCAGACTTTCGCCAAGACCACGACCCCGCGCTTTTGGGTCAACGGCAATCGACAAAATTTCCGCCTCATCCTCGGCCTGCCGGACAATGTTGAACCCCAATACGGGTCCATCCGGATTTCCCACTGATCTGGCAACAAGCAAGGTGACATTGTTCTGCAGGGACAGGTTGGCGAATTCCGATTTCGACCAGCCGCGCGGAAATGAACGACCGTGCAAATCGGCTATGCTGGTGTGATCCGGAGAAGACGCCTCCAGAATGACAGATTTTTTGCGAATCGTTCCAAACACTCAATTTCCCACCCGGTTGCGCCTCGGTCGATGACGGTCCCTCAGGGGCGGCATCATTTCGGCAACAAATACTCCACAATGTGATTTATCAGCCATTGCCCTGAGGCGAAAGTCAGACAAAGGTTCAAATTGCGGCCAATGCCCGATCCAGATCCGCCAGCAGATCATCAATGTCTTCCAGACCCAATGACAATCGCACCACACCATCGGAGATACCCAGCGCGTCACGGTCCTCTTTACTGAGATTCTTGTGGGTCGTCGTCGCCGGATGGGTGACCAGACTTTTTGCGTCTCCCAGATTGTTTGAAATCTGAATGACCTCCAGCGCGTTTTCAAAGCCAAATGCCTGCGACTTGCCATCCAGTTCAAACGCCACAAGTGTTGACCCTGCACTCATTTGACGTTTCACCAGTTCAGCTTGAGGGTGGTCGGAACGACCGGGATATATCACCCGCTTTACTTTACTGCTTTGGGCCAGAAGGTCTGCCGCGCTTGCGGCATTGCGTGTCTGCTGTGCTACGCGTAACGGCAATGTTTCCAAGCCTTTAAGCAATGTCCAGGCATTGAAGGGAGACAGGCTGGGACCGGTATGGCGAAAGAAATCAAACATTTTTTCGGTAATCCATTCCTGTGTCGACAGCACAACACCTCCAAGACATCGTCCCTGCCCGTCAATGTGTTTTGTTGCTGAATAGACGACCACATCGGCACCCAGCTCCAGCGGCTTTTGGTAAAGCGGAGTGGCAAATACATTATCAACCACAAGGCTGGCTCCGATTTCATGGGCAAGATCAGCAACGGCCTTTATATCCACCACTTCCAGAGTCGGATTGGTGGGAGATTCCAGAAAAAACACTTTGGTATTTGGCTGAATGGCAGCTTTCCATGCCGCCAAGTCGGTACCGTCAACCAATGTTGCCTGAATGCCATATTGAGGGGCCAGCTTCTCCACGACCCAGCGGCAGGAACCGAACAGGGCACGGGCTGCGACTATGTGATCGCCGGCACGCAATTGGCACATGATAGCCGCTGTGACTGCAGCCATACCGCTTGAAGTGGCGAGCGCCGCTTCCGCGCCTTCCAGAGCACACATGCGTTTTTCAAACATGGAAACTGTCGGATTGGCATAGCGTGAATAGATATAGCCTTCCGCTTCACCGGCAAATCGAGCTTCCGCGGATTCAGCACTGTCGTAGACAAAGCCCTGGGTGAGATACATGGCCTCGGAAGTTTCGCCGAATCCAGAGCGGGTTGTGCCGCCATGAACAAGACGGGTTGCAGGCTTCCAGTCCGATGGATTCTTGGCGCGTGGATTAGTCATTTTTGTCTCCAATTATCAGGTACCGGAGCAAAATCAGCGCATAAAAAAACCGACTTTGCACGGGTCGCAAAATCGGTTGCCTAAATCGAAACTGGAATGCTTCGGTTTCGGTCCTTTAGCGACTTGTTTAACGTGGCTGCAAGCCGACCGGCCAAATCACCACGAACAATGACTGGATAAACCAGCTGGACCATTGCGTCAATCGTCAGGAGCCTTAAACAAAAATCATGAGCGAAGAAAATACACCCTCGTCCGGCATCCTCAACGACGCGCAGATCAGCGATCTGTTCTCCGATAACAGATTGGCCAGCGAACGAACTCTGGATGACGATCAGATACAGCCCGCAAGTCTGGATTTGCGACTGGGCAAATACGCCTGGCGGGTGCGGGCCTCATTTCTTCCCGGCAAAGATGCTCTCGTACAGGATAAGCTGGATCGCTTTTCCTTACACAAGATTGATCTCAGCCAGGGAGCAGTGCTGGAAACGGGCTGCGTCTATATTGTGCCTTTGCTGGAGAGTTTTGATCTTCCTGACACGATTTCGGCATCCGCCAACCCGAAAAGCTCTACCGGACGGCTGGACATTTTTACAAGGGTCATAGCTGATCGCGCCCAGCAGTTTGATATGGTGCCGGCAGGTTATCGTGGACCGCTCTATCTGGAGATTTCCCCGCGCACGTTTCCGATAGTTGCGCGCACAGGTTCACGGCTTTCTCAAATTCGTTTTCGCACAGGCGAATCTGTCCTTAACAAGGATGAGTTGCTGGCATTGCACAAGGCGGAAACCCTCGTCGCTGCCGAAGAACCGAACATCGACCAACGCGGCATTGCCATGTCGATCGATCTGACCGGCGACAAGGACGGCCTGGTCGGCTATCGCGGCAAACGCCATACCGGTGTCGTGGATGTCGACAAAAAGGCCGCCTGCGAGGTTCTCGACTATTGGGAGCCGATTTATAATCGCGGATCACGGGACATCGTTCTGGACCCCGACGAATTTTATATTCTCGTCTCTCGTGAGGCCGTCCACGTGCCACCAGATTATGCCGCCGAGATGGTGCCATTCGATCCGTTGGTGGGGGAATTTCGTGTTCACTATGCCGGATTTTTCGACCCCGGCTTTGGTCATGTCGCGGCGGGTGGAGCCGGTGCTCGGGCAGTTTTGGAAGTGCGCAGCCACGAAGTCCCGTTCATCCTGGAACATGGTCAGATTGTCGGGCGCCTGGTTTACGAAAATATGCTGCACCGGCCAAAAGCGCTGTATGGGGCAGATTTGAAATCAAACTACCAGGCTCAGGGTTTGAAACTGTCCAAGCACTTCAAATAATTACAAAAAACTGAACCCGTCGACCCAGTTGTCGACATAATCTAGCCGATCATGCCCGAGGCACGGCGGCGCTTGGGTCGTCTTTTGCGGGTTACCGGCTGTTCGTCAAATAAAGAGGCCAATTGTTCGGTCATGGCACCCGCCAATTCTTCAGCATCGACAATTGTCACCGCGCGTTTGTAATAACGGGTGACATCATGGCCAATGCCAATCGCCAACAGTTCAACCGGAGAACTGTTTTCGATCTCTTCAATTATGTGGCGCAAATGGCGCTCCAGATAATTTCCCGGGTTGACCGACAGGGTTGAATCATCAACCGGCGCACCATCAGAAATCATCATCAGGATTTTACGCTGCTCGGGACGCGTCAGCAGGCGCTGATGGGCCCAATCCAGCGCTTCGCCGTCGATGTTTTCCTTCAACAGCCCTTCACGCATCATCAGGCCGAGATTTTTACGGGCCCGCCGCCACGGCGCATCTGCACCTTTGTAGATGATGTGCCGCAGGTCATTGAGACGCCCGGGATTGGCCGGTTTGCCAGCCTTCAACCAAGCTTCGCGGGCCTGCCCACCTTTCCAGGCTTTGGTGGTGAAACCGAGAATTTCAACCTTCACACCACAGCGTTCCAACGTGCGCGCCAAAATATCGGCGCAGGTGGCAGCAACGGTGATCGGGCGTCCCCGCATCGAACCGGAATTGTCCAGCAACAGGGTAACAACGGTATCCCGGAAATCGGTGTCCCGCTCCATCTTGAAGGATAAAGGCGCGGTGCTGTCGGTGACGATACGGGTCAGCCGGGCGCTGTCGAGATAGCCCTCTTCAAGGTCAAAATCCCAACCGCGGTTCTGCTGCGCCATCAACCGACGCTGTAATCTGTTGGCCAGACGTCCGACAACCCCTTGCAGGTGTGCCAATTGCTTGTCGAGGAAAGACCGCAAACGCTCAAGCTCGGCATCATCGCACAACTCTTCTGCCTTGATCTCCTCATCATCGCTTGTCTGATAGGCCTTGTAGTCGGATGTGGGGGGCAGATTGGACAATGGAAAATCCGGCCGCTGTGCTTCGCCGGGAGATTCGGCAGCTTCATCGTCGTCCAGCATTTCCTCGCCGGTGGATTCCGACGCTTCCATCTCACCGGTTTCCTGCTCCTCGCCGGAAGCGTCCTGATCATCTGGAGATGCTTCTTCAGATCCGGTTGCCTCTTCAGACTCCCGCTCCATGTCTTCCTGCTGTTCCTGATTTTGATCGTCGTCCTGATTTTCCTCATTGTCCTGGTCGTTGGAATCCTGACCCAATTCGTCGGCCATCTCCAATTGGGCTATCAGATCGCGGGTTGCGCGCGCAAAGGCTTCCTGATCTTCAAGACGCTCGCCGAGATTCTCAAAAGAATCCTCAGCCCGCTCTTCGATCCAGTCTCTCCATACATCAACAACGGCTTGAGCCGATTTCGGTGGCGCCCGACCGGTGATTTTTTCACGAACCATCATCGCAACTGCATCACCCAGCGGCGCTTCTTCGCGCGATGTCACATCTTCCAGACCGGCCCGCATGAACCTGTCTTCCAGCATGTGGTCGAGATTTTCTGCCATGCCGTCCATGGCCATGCAGCCGATCGCTTCTACCCGGGCCTGCTCAGCCGCGTTGAACACCGCGCGAGCATTGTCACCGGCGGGCAAATGATCTGCATGGACCGAAGAATCGTGCTTTGCCAGTCGCAGAGCCATTGAATCTGAAAGACCTCTGGTGACCGCAATTTCGGTTTTGGACGGATTTTTACCCGGCTCGGGCAGGCGCACACGCTGACCGGCAATGCCGGGCTTGTCCTTGCCGTAGGAAATCTCAAGCTCAGCGTCTTGTGCAATGGCACGCATGCACGAGGCAACAGAGGTCTTCAGCGGCTCCACATCAGCAATGGAAGCCTTATTCCCTGAATTGTCTCCGATACGCGCCATTACCGCTAATCCTGCTGTTGTATCCCTACCTCAATCAATCTTCAGGCAAGCGCAACATTGGCTGCACTTTCCTTCAATTCCTCGCCGAAGGCGCGCTGGTAGAATTCGGCGACCAACGCCCGCTCCAGCTCATCACATTTGTTCAGGAATGTCAGACGGAACGCAAATGCGATATCTTCGAAGATTACAGCGTTCTCTGCCCAGGTGATTACGGTACGTGGGCTCATCACGGTAGACAGATCACCATTTATGAACGCAGCGCGCGTCATGTCGGCGACTCGCACCATCCGGGAAATGGTTTCCTTGCCCTCGGTGTTCTGCCATTCAGCAATCCGGGCTGCCACGATGTCGGTTTCCTGATCATGCGGCAGGTAGTTCAACGTCGCCACGATTGACCAACGGTCCATCTGGCCCTGATTGATCTGCTGGGTGCCGTGATACAGGCCTGACGTATCGCCAAGACCCACCGTGTTGGTGGTTGCAAACAGACGAAAAGCGGGATGCGGCATAATCACCCGATTCTGGTCAAGAAGCGTCAAACGGCCGGAAACTTCCAGCACACGCTGAATGACAAACATGACGTCGGGACGACCAGCATCATATTCATCAAACACAAGAGCGACATTATTTTGCAGCGCCCACGGCAGGATGCCATCCTTGAACTCTGTTACCTGCTGTCCGTCCTTCAAGACAATTGCGTCTTTACCAATCAGATCGATACGCGAAATGTGGCTGTCCAGATTAACCCGCACCGTTGGCCAGTTCAGGCGAGCACCCACCTGCTCGATATGAGTTGACTTACCCGTACCATGATACCCGGTAACCATAACCCGGCGGTTGTGAGCATAGCCGGCAAGAATTGCCAAAGTGGTGTTCTTGTCGAACAAATAGTTTTCATCGACCGGCGGAACATGATCCGTTGGTTCGCTATAGGCTGGCACCATCAAATCGCTGTCGATACCAAAAACGTCCCTGACCGAGACCTCGCGGTCCGGCAAATTATCAAAATCGCTCATGAAAAAAGCTCGTGTGGTTTCGGGTCGATCGACGACCCGCAATGTTGCATTTGGATTGAATTCAGTTTGCTTTAGCAGAACCGGCAGCGTGTACAAACCCCGGGAGTTAAATTACCGGCAACTTAGCGCGTTAAAATGCACTAAACTTCTGCTGAAATAGGTTAAATCAATTCCTGGGCGTCCTAGCAAAGACCCGCCTGCTTGAGATGCTTGTAGGCCTGAATAATTTGCCGCAGACGATCTTCCGATGATCTGTCTCCGCCATTGGCATCCGGGTGGTTCTGTTTGACCAGAGATTTGTATTTTTTGGTGATGTGATCACTCGACGCCGTCGATGGCAATCCCAGATCGTGCAAAGCCTTCTCTTCCAGCCGCTTCAGTTTGCGCGGGCCGCTGCTAGTCGAAATCCGCTTGCCTTCAGGCGTATAACGAGACCGGATCTTGGAATGCCAGCCCGGGGTCGCGCGCAAAGTGGAAGGATCGACTTCGTCGCCCGGCTTGCGGTTGCTGGTTCGCCAGGTCGGACGGTGTCCGGTGATATTTTCCTTCTGGTATTTGGCGATCTCGTCGTCATTCAATCCAGAGAAATAGTTGAAATTTTTATTGTACTGGCGCACGTGGTCGAGGCAAAAATTGATGTACTCACCTTCACGGTTGCGCCCCATCGGTGCCTTGTGCGCGCCGGGCTTATCACACCCCTCCCAGGCGCATTCATTAGCAGCCCGGATCTCCGCTTCCTTTTTCTTTGCCCCGCGGGGCTTGATGCGAATCTTGTCGAATATGTCGGAATTAGAAGCCATGGAACCTTTAGATATGTTCAACCCGTGACAAACGAGTGGGCAACCCTGATAAGGGTCAATCACCAATATAAGGTTGCGAGAATTTGAGGTGCAAGTTAATAGCGCATTATCGTATAAAAAGCCAGTCTTGAACCGAAAATTGGACATCCGCCATGAACGACAAAGGTCCGCTGGTCTCACAGTTGGAAGAAAAAATGCGCAAAGCATTCAATCCCCTATCTTTGGAGATCATCAATGAAAGCCATTTGCATGCCGGTCATCAGCCCGGTTTCGATGGTGGCGGTGAAAGCCACATCCGTGTGCGCATGGTGGCTGACCATTTTAACGGCATGAGCCGGGTCAATATTCACCGGGCTGTCAATCAGATTTGTGCTGAGGAAATCGCCGCCGGTCTGCATGCCCTGGCAATTGATGTAAAAGGTACCGAGTGAATGCCGCTAGATGCCTAAGCAGGCACCTGCAATGCACTCAAATTGCGAATGCGTAGCTGGGTTATCCGGTTTTTCTCCCGACCGAGCACAACAAAGCGCTTTCCGTAAAAGGTAAAAGTCTGTTTTTCTTCCGGGATCATCTGGGCTTCGTGGATCACAAGACCGGCGACTGTGGTCGCTTCTTCATCTGGCAGTTGCCAGTCTAAGGCCCGATTCAGATCTCGGATCGGCAGAGTTCCATCAACGATGACTGATCCGTCCACCTGTAAGTGCAGACCAGATATTTCCTCATCATGCTCATCAGCAATCTCGCCAACGATTTCTTCCAGAATGTCTTCCAGCGTTACCAGACCTTCCACCTCGCCATATTCATCGACCACCAGGGCAATATGGGCCTGGCGACGCAAGAAGGCGTTGAGTTGATCCTGAAGTGAGGTTGTTTCCGGCACAAACCACGGCTCAACCATGGTTTTTTGAATGTCGAACGCCTTGGTATCGTAGTCAATTTCGGCCAGTGCGCGCAGCATGTCCTTGGCGTGTATGATCCCGATTATATTGTCATTTTCGCCCTGGAATACCGGCATTCGCGTGTGCGGACTTGCCAATATCTGCGAAACGATCTCTTCAGGCTTGTCGTCGGCGTCAATGCAACTCATCGCTGTTCGGTGCAACATGATGTCTTCGATCTCCAACTCATGAAGATCGAGTACACCGCCAACCCGGTCCCGATCATCCTTGGCCACCACGCCTTCGCGATTGAGCACATCGACTGTGCCACGCAATTCATCATGACCTGACAGGAGCGACGAGTTTTCATCCAGATTAATGCCGAACACCCGCAGAACCGCACGCACGATAAAAGTCACGATATTGGTGACCGGGCCAAAAACCATGACCACCACATTGACCGCTGGCGCGACGGTCAAGGCGAAACGTTCGGTGTTGGAAATCGCCCAGCTCTTGGGCAGCACCTCGGCGAATATCACCACCAGAATGGTCATACCCAGTGTCGCATAAACGACGCCAATATCGCCAAACAGAGAAATGAACAGGCTGGTCGCCAGTGCCGAGGCCAAAATGTTCACCAAATTGTTCGACAGCAGCAAAGAGCCAATCAGCTTTTCCTGGGTACCGAGCAGGCTCGAAACCAAGCTGGCCTGCCGGTTTCCGGCCTTTTCCATGGAGTGCATCTTGGCGCGTGAAACCGCCGTCAACGCGGTTTCAGAGCCCGAGAAAAACGCTGACAGAAACAGCAGGAATGCAATTGCTATTACAATTATCCAAAGCGAAAGAAGCATCAAACTATCCAGATTTTGGGCGGATCATTCCGCCTACCCTAATCGCTGGCCGTTCAGGCCGCCAGCTTGAGTTGCAAAAAGGCTTCGACTTCGCTGGCCGGAACGTCTTTTGCAACAAAGCTTTGCCCAATGCCGCGGGTCAAAATAAATGTCAGCGCGCCTCGCTGTACCTTTTTGTCCTGCGCGATCGCAGACAATAATTGCTGCAATTGCAAAGGTTCACCGGGAATTTCATCAATTGTGGTGGGCAGACCTACGGCTTTGAGATGCGCAACAACTCGTTCGGCGGCTTCTGGACCGCAATGGTTCATCCGGGCAGAAAATTCATGCGCCAGGACCATGCCAATGGCCACGCCTTCGCCATGTACCAGCCGTTGGCTGTCATAGCCGACCGAAGCTTCCAGTGCATGGCCAAATGTATGACCCAGATTGAGCAATGCCCGACTGCCCATTTCAAACTCATCGGCTTTGACCACATCCGCCTTGGCCTGACAGCTGAGCGCTACCGCATGGGCACGTGCTGGCCCGCCGGCAAAAACCTGTGCATGGTTGGCTTCAAGCCATTCAAAAAACTCCGGGCGATCAATCAATCCATATTTGGCAACTTCTGCATATCCGGCACGCATTTCGCGATCACTGAGCGTATTCAGCACCGACGTATCGGCGACAACCAATGATGGCTGATTGAACAGTCCAACCAGATTTTTGCCACGCGCGGTGTTGATCCCCGTTTTGCCGCCAACGGAGGAATCAACCTGCGCCAGAAGTGATGTCGGCGCCTGAACAAAATTCATGCCGCGGCGGGTGATGCCTGCGGCAAACCCGGCCAGATCACCAACGACGCCACCACCCAGCGCCACAAGCACGTCACCTCGCTCCATGCCTGCAGCAAGTATTTCATCAACGACGAATTCAAGATCGGCAAAACTTTTCGACTTCTCACCGGCCGCCACCACGACAGTCGCTGACGCAATATCAGCATCTGCCAAAGAGTGTCTGACCGTATCGCCGTGCAGTCCATTCACGGTTTCATCGGTCACAATGACAACCCGGCTGCCAGGATGCAGTTCAGCAATCCGGCCGCCGATTTGAGGCAGCAATTCGTCGCCAATTTCAATTTTGTAACTGCGCTGACCGAGATCGACTGTGATGGATTGCGGGTCAGCAGAAAGGCTGCTCATCAGCGCCAGTCCCGTTCCTCGGCAATTGCGGGCAGTTTTTCAGCCAACAGATCCACCACTTCGCCAGCAATGACGTCTCGGGAGACGGTGCGCGATTCGATGTGAATGTCGGACAGCGCATAAACCGGATTCCGCTCGTCCAGCAGCGCCTGCATCGTGCCTTCGGGGTCTTCGGTTTTCAGCAATGGACGATTGGCCCTGCGCTGAACTCGTTTCATCAAAATATCGAGGTCCGCATTGAGCCACACTGATACACCCGATTCGGCGATATCGGCCCGAATATCCTCATTCATGAACGCACCGCCGCCTGTGGCGAGAATTTTTTGACCTTCATTCATCAAGCGTTTGATGACTTTTTTCTCGCCGGAACGGAAAGCCTCTTCACCGAATTGATCGAAAATATCCTGGATATCCATGCCAGCGGCTTTTTCGATTTCCTTATCGGCATCGACGAAGGGAATATCCAGATATTGGGACAGGCGTTTGCCGATGGTCGACTTGCCGACACCCATAATACCAACCAGAACAATGGATCGCCCGCCAAGGGCGCGTCTGATGGTGCTGGAGCGGTCGGCAATGACGGCGCGGTTAATGTCTTGAGTGGATGCAGTGTTCACGATGTCTGTTTTCTGTCTTCTTTACGAGTGTCTGTTTTGGTGTTCAAAGCCAAACACCGCAAAATCGCCTCAGCGTCAAGTGGCAGGGGCGTTTAAGACCATCATATAGGGGTGATTTAGCGGATTGGAACCGATCTGCCTTGCTATTACCGCCGAGCTTTTCCATAAACAATCAAATGTTGAGGGTTTGGGTTACTTTCCAGCACCCGATAAATGAGCGGGAAATACAACGTGCCAAGTCTCATTCGGTTTATTATAGTTTGCGGAGTTCTCGGCGGGCTTGTCTATGCGGGGATGTTTGCACTGGCAACATTTGTCGAACCCGAAGAGCGGGAAATACGCGTAAAAATCCCATCCAAGCGGATCAATCAGTAACAATCCGCTGCGAAGTCTTGGCAACAAGCCCCGCTGTTCACCGATCTGAAACCTGATTCGGGTAACGTAATCAGATGAATGACAGCCTGCTAATTGATTCATTTCTGGAAATGATGAGCGCCGAACGGGGCGCTGCTGCCAATACACTGGCGGCCTACTCGCATGATCTGGTGGAATTCTCGAGATTTCTTCAGGCTTCAAAATCAAACCTCGATCAAACCTCCACCACCGACCTGCGAAAATGGCTGATCGACCTTGAACAGTCGGGAATATCGGCGGCCACACAAGCTCGAAAACTGTCGGCTTTGCGCCAATTTTATCGTTTTCTGTTCTCCGAAGGATTGCGCAGAGACGATCCCACCGGCCCCATTGATAGCCCCAAGACCAGCCGCCCCCTGCCCAGCGTTATGAGCGAGGCCGACGTCGACAAACTTTTGTTGACCGCGCAAATGGCGGCAGACACTGCCTCATCTAAAGGAGCCAGGGTCCGTGCCACGCGCATGCTGGCGCTTCTGGAATTGCTCTACGCGACGGGTCTTCGTGTTTCGGAACTTGTCAGCCTGCCGGTTTCGGCTACTCGCAAAGATGCTCGTTTTCTGATGGTCACAGGAAAGGGCAACAAGGAGCGCATCGTGCCTTTCGGGGACAAGGCCAAGCAGGCAATTGAGGCCTATCAGGCAGCCTGCAGGTCTGGTTCAAAGGCCAAGAATCAAGTTGCCGACAATAATTGGCTGTTTCCATCATCGGGAAATTTGGGACATTTGACGCGGCAACATTTTGCCCGTGATCTGAAGTCGCTTGCCAATCGGGCCGACTTGCCGGGCAATCGAATTTCTCCCCACGTTCTGCGTCATGCGTTTGCCAGTCATTTGCTGCAAAACGGAGCTGATCTGCGATCCGTCCAACAATTGCTCGGACATGCAGATATATCAACCACTCAAATCTACACCCATGTGCTGCAGGAACGACTTCAGCAATTGGTGGAATCTGCGCACCCGCTGGCGCGGCTGAAAGCAAAAATCGCCTAGACCCGTTCAGGCTTTAATCAGGCTGGAATGCCGCAGTATCTAGCGAATCTAATTGACTACCAATTTGACGCGGCTGCCTGCGACCAATTGCTGTCCACGAGTGAGACCATTTAGACTTCTGAACAAGCCCGTTTGGCGGGAAACCCCCTGCATCTGACGTGACAGGCTGGCGACAGTATCTCCTGGGCGCACGTCGATAACCTTCAAGCGAAGTGGTTTGAGAGCTGCCTTGTCAGCGGCCGTCATTTTTCTGAAGCTTCCTGAAACTGCTGCGCTTATCGGGACAATATTCGGGGTCGATTTCGGCGCTGCCATAATGAAACGATAATAACGCCGCTGAAAATCGATGACGGTGACGGCGAATTTCCAATCACCGGCAACCGCTTCGGCGCTGGCCGCGGCCAGGCCATCTATTTTCATGCTTTTTACGCTGCTCTCAATCAGTCCGTTGACCCATCCGGACTTGAGATAATTTGCCGGTGTGGTCAGCCCCAACCCCTTCTTTTCCGCGTCAAAACGAATCGCGGTCTCGTTGGGCCCTGAGGCAAGCACTGCGTCGTCGCGATTGATCAAGTCATATTGTTCAGGAACCGAAAATGTGACGCCCAATCTGGCGTGCGAAAAGGTTTTTCCGCGAATCACACCATCTCCGCCCTGGTCGCCAAAAATCAGACCGTCCAGACCATCGAGGTATCTGGCTTGTTTTCGTTCGCCAGTTCCTTCCGGCCCAAAAAGCCGGGCATGGCGGCGCGCCAATTCTATGCGTCTGGGCGTTGACGGGTGTGAACTCGACATGTCACTGGCGCCATTGTTGGACGCAGAACCCCATGCTGCATATTGTTCCATCGCCTCAAGAAAACGGGCCGCAGCGAACGGATCATATCCGGCTTCGCCCAGCAATTTGATGCCAACAGCATCGGCCTGTAGTTCCTGTTTTTTTGAAAACGTCGCGAGGCGCTTTTCAGTCGATGCCTTGGCAACTTTGGCAACAATCGGATTTGTAACCACTTCGCTGGTAACCCGGTCAGCGATATCCACCGCTTTGGCCTGACGGCTGCGCAACACCCCATGGTTTGAGGAAACATGGGCCATTTCATGGGCCAGCACGGCGGCAACTTCAGATGCATCATTGGCAAGCGCCAAAAGACCCCGCGTCACATAAAGATACCCACCCGGCAGAGCAAAGGCGTTGACCGACGGAGAATCGAGAACCGTTATGTCGTAAGCCCGATCCGGCTCATTTGTATGGGTAACAAGGCGGCCCACGATCACCGCCAGAAGCTCGTCCAATTGTTGACTTTCATAGGCACCGCCATTTGCGCTGAGCACTTTTGGATGGCCTTTTGCACCAATTCTCGACTGCGGGTCCTTAGCGCGAACCGAATCAAAAGATATGGGTGTTTTGTTCTGGTCGGTCGCGTCCACGGTAGCGGCAATCTGATCGGCGCTGGACAATATTTGACAGGCCGACAAGCCAAAGCATGCCAGCAAACAAAGCCAATTAATTGATGATTTGGATTTGTGTCTCATCGATCACCCGGATCAGCGGCCCCTGATTGTTTTCCAATACGCCGCGCACCAGTACCTTCTTGTCCTTCAACTGGGTCAAAAAACCCATACTTCCTTTGAATTTTCCAGCCCCCTGTTTGGCGATGGAAACCGTAAAATCATGCGCCCAATTTTCGCCGAAATTAAGATAGAGCCGCCGACTGCGATCTCCTATCGACCGAACAACCCCTGTCACCAAAACAAAATACCCAGCTTTCGTCGACAGGAGGTCAAGATCTGTAGCTCGAAATTCAATGCCCTTGGCTCGCCAATAATTGCCCTTTCTTGCGGTGTTTTTGCTTTCGGCGTCAAGCAGGGCCTTGCGGCAATTTCGATCATTGGTCTCGATTAAGGTCAATGCCTTACCCCGGCGCAAAATATCCTGCTGTATCCAGGCACCCTTGTGGAAGGCGTGAACCGGTAGCCGTCCATAGCGATCCAGACTGCGGGACAGAAAAAATAGAACCAGCTCTCCGGCCGGCAAATCCAGGGTTTCACCGATTTCTTCAACCACGATGTCAGCCAAAACAAAGTCTTGCTTAACACCGGCCAATCGAAACGTGCCACCCCGACCTATGGCGTCCAACTCACCCGATATTTGTGTCCCTGATGCGCATGGATGATCGGCGGCCAGAGCTCGTCCCCCCAGCAGCACAATGACCCAGATGGCAATCAGATTTCGCATTGGCATTATCCTGCCTGACGAACCCGATAAGTCAAAACCTGTCGACTTGAGCCCCTCAGGCAGTTCGTTTCATATTCAGAATATTGCCCAAAAGAATGAGAACCGCACCTGTGGCCGTATAGGCATCGATCGCTTCTGCATAAATCAACCAGCCAACCAAAGCCGTCAGTGGGACCCGCAAGAAATCCATCGGCACGACAATGGTTGCGTCCGCATGGGTCATCGCCCGAGCCATGCAATAGTGGGAAAATGTACCGCAAACCGCGACCAAAAATATCCATGGCCATAAATCCGTGGAAACGGGCTGCCAGAACATAGCTGCCGGAATGGCGCCAATTATCCCCTGAATGATCAGCATCCAGAATATGATGCGCACGACGCTGTCGGTTCGGACCAGGGATTTTACCATAATCACTGACACGCTGAAGCCAATTGCCGCAGCCAGCGAATACATTTGACCGAGATCCAAATTATCAACCGACGGGCGAACAATAATCAAAACGCCAATCAATCCCAGCACGATGGCCAAAACCTTCCATCGATTGAGTTTTTCACCAATAAACAATACCGCCAGAATTGCTGTCCAGATGGGCATCGTGAATTCAATGGAAATCACCTGAGCCAGGGGAATAAGCGTTACCGCCACAAGCCAGGAATATTGAGCCACGTAATGGACTGAATTGCGCCATATATGACGCCATGGATGCTGGGTTTTCATCGCCGACAAACCGCCAGCGGCGAAAACCAGCGGCGACAGAAGGACCAGGCCGATAATTGCCCGCAATTCCATGACCTGAAATGCGCTGAGCTGATTGACGGATTCACGTCCGGCAACAGCCATTGTCACCATCGCAGCGAGCCAGCCGACCATCCAAAGCGCCGCTTTCAACATCGAAGGCTGGTGAGAATTCATTAAAAGAACCGTGTCTTCATACTGAGACATTGTCCATGGCACAAATCCGGCGCTATGCGCCACCACTTGTTGCGTTCAAAGGCAAGAAATTTGTGCCTGCGAAATTATCCTGCCGGGCCGGTCAGGCAGATATCACCTCAACAAACGACCGGTTGGCAGGCGCGAATGACAAACAGCGAAAACTCACCGGTGCGGGTTGCATCAAACTGGCGGCCATCGACACACTGGACCTTCGCTTCATACACCTTGTCGTTACCCAAAG
The DNA here is from genome assembly GCA_011087605.1 of Hyphomicrobiales bacterium. Classification (GTDB taxonomy): domain Bacteria; phylum Pseudomonadota; class Alphaproteobacteria; order Rhizobiales; family Rhizobiaceae; genus Pseudahrensia. Next base: position 894 of record JAALLE010000057.1, on the reverse strand, counting down.
TGTATTCATGAAGGTTGAGAAAATAATTCGCATCACATCCTTCATCCTGATAAATTTGCGTTTTTAGTTCGCCCAACCAGAGCGGCTGGGTTTGCTGAGCAAATGCAGAAGACAAAGTGCCTGCAATCAGAGCTGCAATGGCATTGGCAACCACGAATTTCGACAATTTTAACACGACCTGTCCCTTTCAAGATTACACTCGGGGAGATCGAAAATCCGCTGCCTCCGCTGGCCGCGCAACCGCGACGCAGCGAGCTGGCGCAAATTGCCTACCCTTGAAGGAAAACTAAGCTTATTGACCCTGCATCACATTGATTTGGGTCAAAATCATCGCAAAAATTCAACGGGGCGATCAGGTGAAATCAATGTGGATGTGGTTCCCGTCGGGATCCCAGACATTGTACTGGGTAATGCCAAAATCAGAGATTTCGAGGATTTCAAACTTTTCACCGGCATCCCTGAGGCGTGCTTCAAACACCTCGCGACCAGATGCTGCCAGTGCAAAATGCTCCAGCTTCAAGGGAATTTCTGAACCGCTTCCAGGATCGCCGTCGACCTGAACCAGGTGCACCACAGCATCCTCACCGCTATACATCCAGGCGCCCGGGAACGAGAAATTGGGGCGCACGCCCTTTTTCATGCCCAGAATATTGGTGTACCAGTCGATCATATTGTCCAACTGGCTGGTGCGAACGTTTACGTGATCTAGTCTGCCGATTTGCATTAATTTCATCCTGTAGCTGTATAATCTGTTGAATGGTGGTGGCGGCACCGACGGGGCGTGTAATGTCCAATTTGTGGTCGCCAGCCGCAGTTTTCCTTGATTTACCTCAATTCATTTTCTGTAACTACTCAGCTACCCTATTTCTGCTGCCATTAGGTGCGACAATTTGA
>JAALLE010000161.1 GCA_011087605.1 Hyphomicrobiales bacterium | reverse complement strand
GAATCAAATTGTCGCACCTAATGGCAGCAGAAATAGGGTAGCTGAGTAGTTACCCTGAACATTTGATTTCCCCTTTGGCGATGGTTCTTTGTTTCGATGATTGAAAGCTAGATCATCACAGATGCATGCGTTCTGAACGTGCCGTTCATTCGGGGTTCAGGATGAAGGTCAATGTCAGAAATCTGGCGGGTTCTCATTTGCACCACAGATTTAGATTTAATTTTCCCGTTGCCCGTGTAACGTCATCAAGACGTATAGCCAGTGCAAACGATATTGCCTAATTATGCAAGTATTCCCGGGGCAAGTGCCATTTTAAAGCAATGTTGGGATAAACATTGGAAGTTTGTACGCTGATTAAGTCTGCGAACGACAAAGAAAATGCATTCGGTGTTTTCTAAAGTACACCGAATGCAAATGCTGTTGTGGCGCGGCAGTCAGGCTCAATTACAATCCGACTGATCGTCCTTGAAGAGGAGCAACAGACCCCGCCTGTTAGTTCCATGCTTTGTTTGGATCAACCTTGAACAGATATTCCATGAAGATCCTGGTAACTTCCGGGAGCACATCTGGGCGCGCGTGGTCGCGTTGCAATTCGGCTGGGACCACATTCCAGGTTATCGGTTCAACACCCGCAGCAATCATCCGCTTCATGCCATTTTCATGGGATAACTGTGTCATGCTGCCAACAGTGTCTTCGGGAACATAGACATCATATCCCGCCTTCTCTGCTTCAATCGCCGGATAGGCCAGACAAACGTCGGTCCACAGACCTCCCATGATGAGTTTCTTGCGGCCGGTCGCTTTAACCGCGGCGACAAACTCGGGCTCTTCCCATGCATTCACGTTGGTTCGATCAATGAAGACCGCATTTGGGGCCAGCTTGCTCAGTTCCTCGATCATCGGGTCATATCCGTTCAACCCAACAGCGACGTGTGAAAAAATGATCGGAATGTCATACAGGACGGCGGTTTTGATCAGACCGGTCGTGTTGTTGATCAAATCCTCGTGGGAGATATTGCGGACTCCCTGCAATATGGGAGGTTGATAATCAATCAGGATCAATGCCGAATTCGTCGGAGATAAAAACGGGTCTTCGGCGACTGCACGGACCGGGGTGCCTGTATATCCATCAGGATATGTGGCAACCCCATTTACGGTTTTGATTTCAGCTATTGAAGGTTGAGCTCCCAGAGTTGCTGCAACGGCAATTGCGCTGATTGCAATCAGATTACGAATTTTCATTTCGATGTTCCTTATCGGTTGAGTGGCGTCGATTAGTGAGTTGATCTACTCAGTGCTGTTCAATTGCCCAAAACCTAATTCTTATTCAAAATAAATGTAATACCATGCTTGGATAGATACTATTTCCAAATGGATAATAAAATGATCGGTAAACGTGCAAAAACACTCCGGCCGTTCACAATTGTTGTAAAGTCAAAGGAACGTTTGCCATCGGCAATTTGCTCAGTACGGACATGAAGTTGGATGAGCCACGCCATATTGAAAATTTCACGACGATCATCGCTGCCTTGCCGCCGCTGCCCCTCCGCCGCCGCCGCCGCAGCCGCTTAGTTTGGGTTTTTCAACACCCGAACCGAATTTGGCAGTTTGTAAAAGAGATAGGCAGAACACCCTAGCAACACCAGTGCAATGACTGGGCGAACATAGCCACCCATTATGAACAGAGGCACCGTCACAGAAAGCAGAAACAGCGGAACATACCAGGCGGTCCAGGGCTTGATGCCGCGATCATTTTGATACCAGCTGAAGCCGATCGAAAACACGCTCACAATTATGAAAAACAATGACCACGGATGGGTGAAAAACTCTGAAACATCCGTGGAAAGCGCCAGTGACCTGGAAAGCCAACGCTCAGCGATCGGTCCAAGGACCACGCCCAAGATCATCGGCGCGAGCGGAAATTTCAGATTGCGCATCACATAGCCAACGATTCCGAAAATCGCCAATGTCCACATATCGTTGACGATATTGTTCAGCGAAAATACCCCGATGCCGCAATAGACAAGGATGATGGACGCCAGAACATACATGCGCACTTTCGTGATCAATACAAATCCACGCAAGGCGCCTGATTGCAAAGCCAAGACCAGCACATTGGCCAGAAAGAAGGCTATGAAAATCGCGTAGGCAATCTTTGGTTGTTCGCTGATGAAGGCCGGGCTTGGAATTACGTCATGGATCAGCAGCGCACCCAGCATCACAGCCGTGATAACATCTCCGGGGATGCCCAGCACCATCATTGTGATCAGTGCGCCGCCTGCGGTTGCGTTATTGGCGGATTCGGGAGCGATAATGCCACCGGAATGACCGGTACCGAATTTTTCTGGGTTTGGGGAAGCTTTCTTTGCCTGGTCATAAGCCAGAATATTAGAAATTGAGGATCCGGCGGCGGGGAGCACCCCGGTAAAAACACCAATGAATGATGACCGCACAACGTTGATCCAATCGGCAAAAATTGTCTTGATCGCACGCATATGCTCGATCCGAATGTCAACTTCTTGCATATCACTCAATGCTTTGCGGGCGGCGCTTCTGTCGCGGACATCCGACATCAATTGCGAAAACGCAAACAGGCCAATCAACACTGGCAGGAAGGCGAACCCCTCACCCAGATAGTCATTGCCGAAGGCAAAGCGCTTCACACCGTTGATATCATCCTCTCCGACTGTCGCGATAATCAGTCCAAGAGCCCCGGATATCAGCCCTTTGATCATGTTATCGCCGGCCAGACTGGCGGTCACGGTCAGCGCAAAGAATATCAGGGCAAAATAATCCCACGGCTGAAATTCCAATCCCACACGTGCCAATTGCGGTGCAACCGCGATCAGCAAGACGGTTGATATGATACCGCCAAAAAAGGAAGACCAGACGCCAAGACCCAGGGCAAACCCGGGTTCGCCGCGCCGCGCCATTGGAAATCCATCAAAAGTCGTCGCCACCGAGGAAGGGGTACCTGGAATACCTATCAAAATACCCGACATAAGTCCGCCCGACAGGCCACCCACATAGACGCCAATCATCGTGGCAATCCCTTGAGAGGCCTCCATCCCAAATGTAAAGGGCAAGGTCAGCACCACGGCCATGGCAATTGTAAATCCCGGAATGGCCCCAGCTATCAGGCCAGCGGACGCCCCGACTACCATCAGCAATATCGTCTTGAAGGTCGCGAGTTCCTGCAGTGCTGCCAGCGTGTTTTCAATAATCATGACCGCTCGCCCCTCATATTCCAGGCATGATTTCGCCGCGTGGCAAAAGCACTCTTAAACCGAAGGTGAAGATCGACCACATTACGCCAACGGATATGACGGCGATCAAAGCGTGTACCACTAGCTGACGCGGCCCCATTCCGCCCAACACGCTGAGCAGGGCAAACACAAGCAATGAACCTCCAATCAGGGTGCCGAAAAACGGCAAGGTGACCAGAAACAGAAAGTAAAGTGCAAAACAGGCAATCGGATTACCGAAATGCTTCAACCAGCCCATCGGCCCGAGCGGCTTGTCCACCGATTCACCAGCCGATTCAGATGCATCGGCGGATCGGTTGCGCATAACACTTTGAAAAAAATAGATCAGGCAGAATGCCGTCAATACGTAAGATACGCCTTGCGGCCAGGCTGCTGGGGACAGTTCTCCAAACTGGGGGTCGCGAATTAATGTGCCGGACCAGATCAGGAACCCGCAGAACAAGAGAAGCAATATCGAGACGATCGTATCCCGGTCGAGGGCGCGCATGAAAATAGCCTTCCGGTCCAGCCGCAACAGAGAGGCCCGCAAGCCAAATTGAACTCCAAAAGTTCTAGCCTGCGAGCCTCAAAACCTTAACGGTTTTTATTTCTTGAACATGCCGATCTTGATCGCCACTTTCTCGTGTGCCGAATATTCCTTTTGGAACCAATCGGCATAGCCAGCGGGTCCGACCCATTGAACCGGTGTGCCTTTTGCCTTCAGTTTATCCAGCAATTCGGGGCTTTCAGCTGCCGCCTTAAGCCGCTGAGACCACATTTCGATCACATCCTTGGGTGTGCCTTTGGGCGCAACAATTCCACGGTCAAGAGAATAGGTCATATCGGTACCAAGTTCCTTCAAAGTCGGAACGTCTGGAAACTGCGGCAACCGTTCTGGCGCAGCAACTGCCAGCGCTTTCAATGTTCCCTGAGCAACGTTTTTCTCTGCTGTTGGAATATTGACTGTGCCAAGCTTGATTGTGCCAGCCAACAGGGCGGTCACACGCTGGGCGGTGCCGTCAAACGGGATATATTTGAACTTGGCTCCCGGATTAAGCTCCTCAATCAACAGCCACATGAACTGACTTGTAGAGCCCAAAGTTGCCCCCAGTGGAATGGTGTCGGGATTTGCCTTTGCGTCGGCAATCATTGCGTTGAAGTCGCTCCATGGTGCATCACCAGAGGCTCCCACAACTTCCGGCGTTGAGGTCACCTGCGCAACCATGTCAAATGCGTCCCAGGTAAAGTCCACGCGACCGGCGAGATAGCTGACAATCGCACTCTGGTGGATCGCAAAAAGCGTGCAGCCGTCGGCCTTTGCCTTTTTCGCTTCCTTGGCGCCTTTATTGCCACCCTGACCGCTGATCGTTACGACCTGAATTTTCGGACCGTCCTGTTTGTTCATAATCTCTTCAAAGGTAACTACCCAGCTACCCCAACCTGATGCTTTTATAGACGGCCCATCAGA
>JAALLE010000160.1 GCA_011087605.1 Hyphomicrobiales bacterium | reverse complement strand
AATCAAATTGTCGCACCTAATGGCAGCAGAAATAGGGTAGCTGAGTAGTTACGATATTTTTTGGTCAGTCAGTCTCATAGCAGCTGACATAAAGCATTTATCACCTCATGAGGAAATCAAGATGCCCTGGATCGAAACTGTTCCTTATGAAGCCGCGGATGGAAAACTCAAAAAACTTTATGACCGGGTCAAAGGTCCAAACAATAACGTCGACAACATCATGATGATGCATTCGCTGCGGCCCCATTCCATGGAAGGCCACATGGCGATCTACAAATATGTGCTGCACCATACCGGAAATACGATCCCCAAGTGGTTTCTCGAAACCCTGGGCGTTTGGGTAAGTTCATTGAACGAATGCAATTACTGTGTAGAACATCATTTTTCCGGCCTGAGGCGGCTGTTGAAGGATGATGCAAAGTCCGATGCCATTCGCGCAGCGATTGAGGGTCGAGTTATCGATCAGGCGCCATTGGATGACCGTCAAAAACTGGCCATGGAATACGCCCGTCAGTTAACCCGTGACGCAGCAGGAATGAGCGAAGACATTGTCATTCGATTGCGTGCAGCAGGTTACAGCGACGGTGAAATTCTCGAAATCAATCAGGTGTCGGCCTATTTTGGATATGCCAACCGAACGGTGCTTGGATTGGGCTGTTCAACCGACGGCGACATATTGGGTTTGTCTCCTAACAAGTCGGACGATCCGGATGATTGGAACCATAGCTAGACGGGTTATTGGGTCGAACAGCTTCTCGGCAGACGAGGACCGGCCCGCACTGGTGCTCCTGGAGCGCATTTCCCAACGACGCAAAAAGCCGCTAGCTTGTTTAGATCCAGTGCCGGTCAGGTGCTCTAACTTCCTCGAGACGGGGGATGCAACTAGCATAAATTCCTGATTGGAACTTGACTCTGAATTGGGCCAGGGGGGCAATCATGAAAAAACTGCCGCTTCGGTTTGTGATTATCTATGTCGGATTGGTGGCATGCGGAATGGTGCTGGGTTCTTATTTGGTCGACTATACCAGTTCCGGAAATCATCAATTCGGAACTACTAAAATTCATGCCGTTTTTGGGATCACCATGTTGGTGTATGTATTCGCATCTGCGGTTCCATTCGTGCCGGGTGCTGAAATTGGATTTTTGATGCTGGCGATGTTCGGTGCGAGCGTTGCCGGAAGCGTCTATTTATGCATGGTCGGCGCCTTGCTGCTCGCCTATTATGTGGGACGGCTTTGCCCACCGTCGATATTGGCCCGCGTTTTGAACATTATGGGCCTGCAGCGCGCAGGTGCCTGGGTGAAAAACCTGAAGGGCTCCAGCCACATGGAAGTTGACAAGCTTGTGGCATCTAAGGTCGATGGCAAATTCACCGAACTGTTATTCAAGAACCGATATATCGCACTGGCGTTAATCTTGAATCTACCGGGCAATTCATTGCTCGGTGGCGGTGGCGGCCTGGCAATGATGGCGGGTGCCAGCAAGCTCTATTCACCCGGCAAGTTTTTTGTCACCATCGCGGTAGCCGTGGCGCCTATTCCACTGGTTGTCTACCTGACGGAGTTGGTGATCTGACCTGGCTCGGTAGAACCTGATTGTTGGCCGAACCAGCACTCATCCAAATTCAACTATCTTCCGTGTCCCAGATCTCGGTGAATTTCGGGCCGGTAAGGTCAGCCTGCAGCACAGCATCCACCACCTTTTCACTCAGGTACAAATTTCCGCGTTTCATGTTTGTCAGATGAAAGGCTGAGCCTGCTTTAACAACTGCCGGCAGAAAATGATGGCGAACTATGCGCATGATCCTGCCAGATGAAGCAAACCGCTTAAGTTCGGAGCGCTCAAGATCCAGCACCGGCACTTGCCGCAGCGTATGGGTAATCCAGAGCTGAATACCATCGTCGGTCTGCAATGGCAGGAACTCGACGTTATCGGCCATAACCGGTTCAAGTATTTCGCGTACGTGGTCGCGCATGACAAGGAAGTGGCTACCAATCCAAGGCAGGTCGGCTTGGCGAAAAGTTTCGCCTTCATCTTCAAGAATGCGATAGGCGGACAGCGGTTGAAAACTTTCGCTAACCCGTTCTACGCCGAGTTCCAGCAGGGCTTCAAAGTCTTCATGATTGTGCAGGAATACCCATTCAAAACCGTCGCCCGGGCTTACCGTGTAAATTTTTGTCATCTGACACTGGCTCCCGTCATTATGAGGTTTTTGGCCGAATGCGCCCTCTGTCGTCGAGTTCGCGAACCCGTTCGCCAAGTGCACCATTGTATTTGCGGACTGAACGGTTGCCGCTGGCATCCTCAATGGTAATCGCGAAATGGTTGTTCAGTTGACCGGCCTGGAAGCGAACCGACAGTTCACGAAAGTCGGATATATCCGCGCCGTGCTTTTGGCAGAATTCGGAAAATGCCTCCCGATAAAGTTCAACTGCCTTTCTCAAATCCTTGGAAGCTGTGCCGTCAGTTATTCGACCGTCCAGAAAATCAATGGTGAGATTCCCATCCTTGCTTGACGCAGCTTCCTGAAAAATCTGTGTCGGAACATAACCCACGACAAATCCCATCCCGCTCGCAAGGGAGGCGGCAAAATTATGGGCAATTGATTGAAGTTGGCGGTGTTTCATGGTTTGGCAAAGCGCCCCGGCGGATGGTTCAGATCGACAATCGGAAGTCGAACAGGTCAAGAAGTTTCGTGCTTGAACCTATTGGAAGGCTTGCTCCAGTCCAATGCGCAACGAGTCCTGATCTTGTTGACGGGTAAATGGTGCCAGTTTCAGTCCAAGAGTTTGCGCTGCCGGAAATTCATTCAGCATCTCGCCAACTTTGCTCGACAGATCGGGCAGTTTCAAATGAGCCGAGGATGCAACCCGGATCAGATGGGGGATGAGAAACGTCTTCCGCCGTTCAATTGTTTGTTCGGACCATTTCAACGAGTGTTCAAATTCGCCAGCGGTGAACTGGGCAACTGCGATTGTGTTAAAGCGAAAGAAATTGGAGGGATCTTTCGGGTTTGCAGACAAGGCCTGTTCAGAAAGTCCGATTGCCTTGGCGCTTTGGCCGGCCCATGCACAAGCTGTACCGTAGCTTGCAACCGCCAGTGAAAAATTGGGGTTGATTTCACGCGATCTGTCGAATGCTGAAAATGCCTTTTTGGTCTCGCGCAAATCAATCAGGATATTGCCGCGAACCCAGTGCGTGTACTCGTCTTCATCGTTGATTTCTGCTGCCCGATTGATTTGTTCCAGCCCCAAACGCAAGACCTGTTCCGGGTCATTGGTAAAGCCCAGGTAAAACTGGTGATGCGCAACACATGCCTGCACTTGATGGGCCCGTGCCGATCGTGGGTCCAGTGACAGTGCTGCGTTGCATAATCGCTCAGCGTGATCGAGAGCTTCCGGCGTCAGACCGTAAAGAATCGACCAGGCTTTTGAGACAAAGTGTTCGACCCTCTCACGCTCGTCATGGAAATCCTTTTCCTGGGTGCCTTCATACAGCAAGATCTGAGTCTGAGCTGAAGCAACCAAAGATTCGACGATCGCTTCTGCGCCTGAATAGAATTCTTCAGCCTCGCATTGGTAGTGTTCGGCCCAGACATTGAAGCCTGATACCAAGTGAATCACCTGGGCATTGATGCGGACTTTATCTCCCCTGGAACGAATGCTCCCCTGAATCAAATAATCGGCTGCGCTCTCGCCGGTCATTCCTTGGACAGCAGACAAGGAATTTGCCAATACCTGAAGCGTGCGAAGTTGGGCGAACGCAATCTCCAGATCCTCGCAAAATGCATCTACATATTCGGTTAAGTCTTCGCCGTCGAAAAGAATTCGGAACTTTCGAATAATCACCGAGACACGCTTTCGGCGCACCACCGCAGCACTGCTTGATACGGAGTTTTTCAGAGAATTTTTGGTTTCGGGATTGACCTTGTAAACCCGCACCGGTTCCTGAATGTTCTTGACCTGCTTTTCGGCGATAAATTCGAATCCGTAATCGAGTTTCGAACTCACCTGATCATAGGCGGTACCCGAAATGCAGATTCCTGCCGGTTCGGCCAGCGCCTCTAACCGCGCCGCAACATTGACCCCCTCGCCAAATATATCACCGTCCTTGAATATGATGTCACCCAGATTGATGCCAATTCGATAGTCAATGCGGCGGTCCCCTGGCAGGCCTTGGTTGCGTTCCGACAGGGCGGACTGAACGTCGACGGAGAAACTCACTGCATCAACGACGCTGGCAAATTCCATCAACATGCCGTCGCCCATGAGCTTCACGATACGGCCGCTATATTGGGCCACCGAGGGGTCAAACAGTTCATCACGGTGTCGCTGCAAAGCGGCCAGCGTGCCGACCTCATCAACACCCATCAGGCGCGAATAGCCAACCACGTCGGTAACCAAAACAGCAGCTATTCGCCGATCCATGCGCAACCCCTTCAGCGATGAATGCTAGCAGGTATGATTAGCAATGACCAAGGGGCCGGATCAGATTGGTCTTGTTGGCTTGCGTGGTGTGTCGCAGGTTGAGGAGATGGGTCGGTTGCGAGGCATGCATTTGGTAATGCTTAATCAGACGGAGGCGGCCACATTGGCCCTGTCCTATGTCGGTCGGCTCAGCGAGGACACCACCGAATCCGGCAGCAATGTAAATATCAGGGCAGGTTTTTAGAGTTGCAATCGTAATTTGGCCAGCATTGCATATAATTAATTCAATATGTTCATTTTCGTAACTACTCAGCTACCCTATTTCTGCTGCCATTAGGTGCGACAATTTG
>JAALLE010000159.1 GCA_011087605.1 Hyphomicrobiales bacterium | reverse complement strand
AAATTGTCGCACCTAATGGCAGCAGAAATAGGGTAGCTGAGTAGTTACAAAAAAAGATCAGCTGGTTCAGGCATTGGGGATTGTATTTATCCTGCTCAACTTTTCTCTGATAACTGCATTTCTGGAAAAAGGCTTTATCTCCCAGGATGTTACCGTTCTATCGATTTTTGCCGTATTACCCACGGTATGTGGGATTTATTTTGGTCAGAAAATGCGTCGGCACATCTCGGAAGAACGGTTTCGAAAACTATTCCTGCAGGTTCTGTTGGTCGTCGCGATTTATTTCTTTGCCTCTGCACAATTCTGACAGGTCAGTGCGGGACGGATTAAGTCCGGAAAACACTGGGCTAAAGAAGTTTTCGAACGTGTTCCGCGATGGCCAGGCTGGCGGTCAATCCGGGGGATTCTATACCCAATAACCCAACCAGACCCGCCACACCATGTTGTTGCGGCCCCCAGAACTCAAAATCCGCATTGGCTTCTCCGGGTTTTGTCAACTTGGGTCGGATTCCGGCATAATCAGGTTCCAACATACCATCAGCCAGTCCGGGCCAGTATTTGCGAATGGCCGCATAGAATTTCTCTCCACGGGCCGGGTCAACTTCATAATCAATCTGGTCGATCCATTCGACGTCGGGTCCAAAACGGGCCTGACCCGAAAGATCCAGCGTGAGATGAACACCCAATCCTCCCGGTTCTGGCACCGGATAGATGAGATGAGAAAACGGTGCCCGACCCGAAAGACGAAAATAGTTTCCCTTGGCAAAGCGCGTTGGTTTGCCACCTGTATTCTCAAAGTTTGGATCTTGTCCAAGCAGATTTGAGCTGTGCAGACCAGCGCACATGATCAGATTTCGGCAAGACAATTTTGTTTCATCGCCGCACTGAATTTCAAATCCTTGCAGTCCGAGCCTCCGCCAATCAACAACCGACGTGTTGAAAGCAATCTGGCATCCGTTATCTTCGGCATCCCCCTGCAGTGACAACATGAAAGCATGACTATCGATGATTCCTGTCGAAGGGGACAATAAACCGGCCACAGCGCCAAGTGCGGGTTCCAATTGCTTCAGTGAGTGCTGATCCAAAACCATCAGATCATTGACACCATTGTTTTCGGCCTGAACCTTGATGGCAAGCAGGGCATCCATCTGCGGTTGGTTTGAAGCGACTATCAGCTTGCCAATGCGTTGGTGTGGAACCCCGTGGGATTGGCAATGGGAATAAAGCAGTTGCTTTCCCTCCAGGCATAGCTCTGCCTTGAGGCTGTTTTTCGGGTAGTAGATTCCCGCGTGAATGACCTCACTATTGCGTGCGCTGGTTTCGCTGCCGACGATCTGATGTTGCTCAATCACCAACACCTCATGACCATGCATGGCGAGCGCGCGGGCCGTTGCCAGCCCGACCACACCGGCGCCAACTATTACTGATTCAATATCAAACACTGGATCGATTGGCCGCCCATTAGATCAGATTGGTGTATTTTGCAGATGTGGTGGATTGCAACAATGCGGTAGTAATTGCGCAATCACAATAAAAAAGCGGATCATGCCTGGCATAACCCGCTTTCTTTATAAAATGCCCTACCCTCAGCGGTTTTCCCTCAGCTGACAGTTACTCCATCTGTCAGTTCGCAGTCGTACGGGGCTTTTGACTTTGGTATCAGGAACCCTTTGGTTTGCGACCCAAACCAATTTCCTTGGCCAATTTCGAACGCCGCTCGGCATATGCCGGAGCGACCATCGGATATTCAGATCTCAAGTTCCATCTGGCGCGATATTCATCAGGTGTCAGACCATGATGTGACATCAAGTGACGCTTTAGTGACTTGAACTTCTTGCCGCCTTCCAAGCAAACAAGATGATCATCTCGAATGGACTTCTTAACCGAAACCGCTGGATCCTTTTGCTCAGGTTCCGTGCTGTTCGCTGTCGCAGTTAGTGAACTTACGGTTTGAAATGTTGATGTAATCAGCTCAGGCAACTGAGCTGCTGCTATTGGATTGTTGCTGACATAAGCAGCCACAATCTCAGATGTTAGTTCCGTTAGGAATGCAGTATTTTCTGACTCTGCCATTTATAGTTTTACCCCGTTGTGCCGCAGACCGTCGCACCATAGCGATGTAAAGTTAAAAACACCAGAGTGTTTTCGTTAAACATTACAAATGTACAAAAGATCGATTTTGACTTCGCTGACTCATTGAAACCAATGTATAAACATATATAAAATTTTACTATACGTCATCTTGTCATGTTTTTATCTGCCAAACCATTGCTATGGCTGGGATTTTTGAATCAAAAAACTGGGAAATTAATTGGACGCCAAAAGCCTAAATTTAAGCTTTTCCTGAACATCACAGTATAAATGAGGCGTATCAACTCGAAAACTGGAGAATTCCCCCAAGTTACAACCAATAAAATGGGTTTAGCGATACTTACTTTCAGGCCCAAGAGGCCCCAATCTATACTAAAGGATAACATCCAAACCACAGATCCAGGCTGATTGGCCTTGGCATGGTGGCCGAGTATCGTTTTTGCGACTATACCGGCACCATCAAGAGTGCGGGGTCATAGCGCAGCATGGGATGGCTGGGGCCCTATGGGCCTCAGCCAATAGAGTTGTTGCATCGCGGGGTTTAACGCGCCAGGAATTTTCCGGCGGCGTCAATCAGGCGAAATGCGGCGCGGCTCATGGAATAATCCATGTCAGACCCAGCAGCAGACTGGTGAGACTGACGATGATCCATCGCGATGGATGGGCGCAACAGGTTGGTCATAGCAAACGGGTTCATAGTTGGGTTCCTCCCAAAGCAATGGTGGGTTGTACAAGGCTGTTATAGTCCCATCGGGCTAAATCAACGAATGCTAAAAATGCAGGCGAGCTATGCAGATTTCACTCATCTCGAAATCGCTGCAACCAATGACCTACGTAGTGCAATCTTCAAAAAACCAGATTGAGCATTACCAGCGAAACGATCAGGAATATCACCGTCATCAGGCCTCCGCTCTTGACGAAGTCAACGACCTTGTAGCCAGCCGGCCCCATGATCAAAGCATTCACCTGATGGGTGGGAATTATAAAGGAATTTGAGGTCGAGATAGCAACGGTCAGCGCGAAGATTGCAGGATCACCACCGGCGGCAAGCGCAATTGAAACCGCCAGGGGCACCAGCAATACTGTGGCACCGACATTCGACATCACCAACGAGAAAGATGTCGCCAATACGGCCACGCCGGCCTGCAAAGCCCAAATCGGCCAACCATCAAGAATGGTAAGTATCTGCTGGGCAATCCATTCAGCCGAACCGGTATTCTGCACCGCCTGCCCCAAGGGGATCAGACAGGCCAGCAGGAATACGGTATTCCAGCCAACCGCCCGATAAGCTTCATCTATGCTCAACACCCGGCTGAGCAACATGCCAACGGCACCGGTCAAAAGACACAGCGACAAGCGAATATCGGTGAACAGGATCAACGAAAGGGAAATAAGGAAAAACACCAACGCCCAGCCAACTTTGTGGGGACGCAACTCCTCCTGGGGAAAATCCGACGTCACCACCACGAAATCTCTATCCCGCTTCAATCGGGTCAGGTTGTCCCAGCGCGTGTGGGCAACCAACATATCGCCACCCTGAAATTTTTCTAACCCTATGGCGGTGGGTTCGTGGTCCTCAGACTCGACATGGCTGAGATTGTCCTCCCCTCGATGAATCGCCAGCAAACTCAACCCGTAGGTCTTCCGCAATAGCAGATCGCGGGGGGACTTGCCGATCAGGTTTGATTCCGGCGGGATGACAATTTCAGAAATTCCCGCATTGGTCGGAGCGAACTCCTCGGAAAATGCGTCCAGTTTCTCGCGCATATGAAGACCATTGCTGTCGCAGAATTTTTCCACATCACGCTTCTGACCGATTATTGCCAGTCGGCAGGGTGCGGCGATTTCGGCCGTCAAAATCTGCACCATAGATACTTTACCGCGGTAGAAAGTGGAGATGATGTAGATGTTGTTTTCAAAATTGATATCGGCAAGTTGTTTGCCGATAAGCCGATTATCTTCCGGCACGTCCACTTCAAACACACTGGCGGTCAGGCCATAAACCCGTTGCAGATAGTCGGACAATCCCCTTCCCGAAGTGACATCCACCTTGGACGTAGTTTTCGGCAATACCCATCGGCCCAGTATCAAAAAATAGGCGATGCCGGACAACACCAATGCAAGACCGATGGGAGTAACAGAAAACAGACTAAAAGCTTCCATTTTCTGGTCGGGTTGAAGCCCCGAATTGGCTGTTGCAATCAGATCATTCAGCAATATGAGCGGTGACGAGCCAACCATTGTCATCGTTCCTCCCAAAATTGCGCAAAAACCCATCGGCATCAAAAGCCTGCTGAGCGGAATATTTGTGCGCGCAGAGATACGGCTCACCACGGGCAGAAATAGCGCTGCCGCACCGACATTTTGCAGAAAACTTGAAATCACGCCGACAGTCCCTGAGACAATTGGCAAGATCTTTAGTTCGGTTGAGCCACCATGCCGCAGTATGGTGGCTGCCACTTTGTTCATGATGCCTGTCTTATCCAGACCAGCGCCAACAATCATGACGGCAATGATCGAAATCACCGCATTTGAGGCAAAGCCATCAAACAAGTGGTTGACGTCAGCCAAATTGGAGAGGCCAGGCAAATAGCTGAGCATGCCAAGCAATACGAGAACCAGAATTGCCGCCAGGTCGATGCGAATGATTTCGGAAACAAAGGTAACTACCCAGCTACCCCAACCTGATGCTTTTATAGACGGCCCATC
>JAALLE010000056.1 GCA_011087605.1 Hyphomicrobiales bacterium | reverse complement strand
TCCGCAGCCTTCCAGTAGCGGCTAGAACAAACCCTTTTTCATCAAAATCGGCTCAAGGCGGTCGTTCGCCATCCTATAATTACGTGCAGTCCAACGCCCGCTCCGGGAACAACAATCGAGAAAACTCGGCAAGCATCCCTCTGATGGCAAAAACTTATCCCGCCTGCCACCTCGCCGCTATCCTCACCATACTTTCCATGTTCGCTGGCGTTTCCGGGCGGCGACGTCTTTGGCATGCCGGTGCCCGTCGCCGGGAGGCGCATTATGGCTTTGTCCGTGCTCAACAACGGCGCGTAGCCCTTTGGCACAAGCGGCTTGACTCAATTATTTTGGGAAGTTACTAATTAGTAAGTTACCAGGTGGTAACTTTACGGAGGAACATATGCTGAAACACATTACTTTTGCGGCCTGTGCGGCTGCACTCTCACTCACCGCGTCAACGGCTTTTGCTGAATGGAAGCCCGACAAGCCGATCAACATCATTGTGCCTTGGTCTGCCGGCGGTTCGACCGACCAGGTGACACGCGTTGTGGCGCCGATCCTGGAAAAAGCGCTCGGCACATCAATTGTGGTTGTCAACCAGCCCGGTGCATCAGGCTCTATTGGCACCAAGGCAGCGCTCGACGCACCACGTGACGGCTATACCTGGACGGCGAATGCGATTGCCAACAATGCAACTTATTCGGTCACCGGTCTCATCAAGAATACGTCGATT
Organism: Hyphomicrobiales bacterium; assembly: GCA_011087605.1. Taxonomy (GTDB): domain Bacteria; phylum Pseudomonadota; class Alphaproteobacteria; order Rhizobiales; family Rhizobiaceae; genus Pseudahrensia. Next base: position 26,013 of record JAALLE010000056.1, on the reverse strand, counting down.
GAAGATTATCAAATCTACCTGCACGTCGCGAATGTGCCGGTGGTGAGCGTCAACGCCGATGCTCCCTATGCCAATTTTGGTGAATTGCTCGAAGCAATGAAGGGCGGCAATGTGACCGTGGGAACTGCCGGCGTGAATTCATCTGGTGGCATGGCTCTGGCAGCAATTAAAGAAGCTGCTGGCGGAGAACTTGGGGCCCGCGCAGTAACTTATGACGGCGGTAACCCTGCTGTTCTGGCAGCGGCATCGGGCGAAGTCGTCGCGACAACACAACTGGCGGTGGAACAAACCGAAATGATCAAGGCCGGTAAGTTGCGCGCCTTGGCCGTTCTGTCCGACAAAGCACTGACTGTTGAAGGTATCGACCCGATCCCACCGATCACCAACTGGTTGGCTGATATGCCGGTGGCACCCGATTACTTCGGCGTGTTTATTCCAGCGGGTGCTCCGCAGGAGGTCTATGACACCATGGACAAGGTCTGGGCGGACCACGTGATGAACTCCGATGCATTGGCAGCTTATGCGCTGGAACGCGGTGCAGACTTTGACCCATCCTATGGTGACAAAGCCCGCGCCCGCGCCATGCCTGTGGTCATTGCAGAAGCCTGTGCCCGCGTGACACGTGGCGAGGCTGTGGTGAATCCGTCTGAAATCGGGATCACTTGCCCGGCGGAGTAACGCCTGCCACAATTTGAACTGAATCCCTGTGAGGCGCAGGCAATCTACGCCTCACGGGCCCCCAAATTCTGGCCCACTTCTAGATCGAGATTTGCAGATGCGCTTTGATTCGGCAGCCGCAGACCGTGTGATGGCCATCGCATTACTTGCCCTGGGATCTGCGATGACATGGGGTGGGTTCGTGATGGACCGCCTGGAAATACGGCAGATTCATCCCGCTTCGATCCCTGGACTTGTGCCAATGATCCTCGGAGTGGCCATGATGGTTTGCGCGGTTCTACTGGCTCTGAACGCCGACGATGTTGAGCGCAAGGAAGCCGAAGAAGGCTCCTGGAGGAGTTTTGCTTTCACCGCTCTGTGGAGCTGTTTCTTTTCCGTTATTTTGGTCAGCCGCATTCCTTTTGTCGCCGCAACCGCAATATATGTGGCCGGTTTTGCAGGCTGGTTCCTGCTGCCCGCCAAGCCAGTTGCAAAACGCTTGAAGACAGCACTTTTCATCATAACGTTTGGCATTATCATCGCCGTTGCCGTTTCAACTTTGTTTAGATACGGCTTTTTGGTGAGGCTTCCCTGATGGAAGCATTACAGCAATTCGGTCTGGCGCTTGGGGCTTTGCTGACACCCATCAGCCTGTTTCATGTCGCCTGGGCGACGCTGTTGGGCATTTTCGTGGGATCGCTCCCGGGACTGACGGCAACGATGGGTGTCGCACTGCTGACCACGCTGACCTATACGCTGGAGCGGGACGCCGCGATCCTGGTACTGATCTGCATGTATGTAGGCGCCATTTACGGTGGGTCGCGAAGTGCGATCCTTCTGAATATTCCTGGAACCCCGGCTTCGGCGGCAACGTCACTGGATGGCTTTCCTTTGGCGCAACGCGGCGAGGCAGGCTATGCAATGGGGCTTGCAACCGCAGGCTCAGCGTTTGGCACACTTGTCGGGATCCTGCTGCTGGTGCTGCTGGCCCCGCCTCTGGCCGAGATTGCCTTCGACTTTGGCTCGTTCGAGTTCTTTTGGCTTGCGGTGTTTGGCATTGTAATCTCGGGTCAGTTGACAGGTGGCATCGCGCCGCTCAAGGGCTACATCGCCGGTTTATTGGGATTGATGGTGGCAATGATCGGCTCCGAAGGGCTCCACGCCCATGTGCGGTTCAATCTTGGGTTTGACCAGTTGAACGGTGGCATCGGGCTAATCCCGGCGATGGTCGGGGCTTTTGGTTTCGCCGAGGTGCTGACTGTGATGTACAGACGCAAGGCTGAATTGTCGCGTGGCACAGGCAAGGCTGATCGCGTGTTACCGAGACTTTGGGATCTGGCCAAATACAAATTCACCATCCTGCAGTCCGGTGTCATCGGAACTTTGATCGGGATTATTCCCGGTGTGGGCGAAGATATTGGCGCATGGGCATCTTACGCGGCTGCCAGGCGCACCAGTCGGGAAAAGGACGAATTTGGTAAGGGTTCGAAAGAGGGACTGACGGCGGCAGAAACTGGAAACTCCGCCGTGGTGCCAGGTGCGTTGATTCCTGCGTTGACATTGGCAGTCCCGGGTTCTGCCCCTGCGGCGGTCCTAATTGCAGCGTTATTTCTGCACGGTATTCGGCCCGGACCGATGATCATGATCGAGCAGCCGACCTTTATCTATTCCGTCGCCGCCATGCTGGTGCTGGCTACGCTGGCCATCACGATTTATGGACTGTCGCTGACACGGCTCTTTATCCTGGTGTTGCGCATTCCGCGCGAGTATCTGATGCCAGTCGTTTTTACACTTTGCGTGATTGGACCCTATGCACTCACTCAACGGGTGTTTGACATCTGGGTGATGGTTGTCTTCGGCCTGATTGGCTTTGTCCTAAGGCAGATGAACTATCCCATGGCGCCCCTGGTACTGGGAATCATTTTGGGCGCACTTCTCGACAAGAGCCTGCGTCGCGGGCTTACTCTGACTGATGGGGACCTGACCCCGTTCTTTACGCGCCCCATCTCGGCCATCTTTGTTATCGTCATCTTGCTTTCCATCGCCGCTGGCTTAAAGCCAGTACGTCGGGCAGTCGCCCGTCTGGAGCAACCCCGCCGCGAGAGGACAGATACATGACCAAAAGCGAAACCGCCCATCCCCGCCATGCCGGAGCCACCCGTCGTCGCATCCTTGACGCCGCGCTGGGTGAGTTTTCAACCCATGGCTTTGATGGCGCGCGGGTTGATCGTGTAGCAGCCTCAGCAGAGGTCTCAAAGCCGATGATTTACAGCTATTTTGGTGATAAGGACGCGCTCTACAAGGCCGCTTTGAAAGAGGCTTATGTCCAAATTCGCGCAGGTGAACGCGAAATTGCCACCGAGCATATGGATCCAGAAGAAGCGATCCGCAAACTGGTGCGTTTTACTATGGAGCACTTTGTCCAAAAGCCCTGGTTCATCACGATGCTTAACACCGAGAATTTGCGGAAGGGTGAAACGGTGCGCGAGATCGAGAATGTGGTTGAGATCCAATCCACATTGATTGCTCAGTTGCGCAACATTTTGGAACGCGGCGCGGCGGCCGGCCAGTTTCGCACCGGCATCGACCCGGCAGAGCTTTATGTGATGATGGCTTCCTTGTGTTTTTTCCCGGTGTCGAACCGTCACACTTTGCGCGTTGTGTTCGAGGTGCCAATTGATGCGGCCTGGCTGACGCGGCAGGCAGAGGAAGCTGGTGAAATGTTGGTGCGCTATCTGCGCATCGACCCTGGCTCGGAAACGCCAAAACAAACAAATTGAGGAAGAGGACCGAACCATGAGCGAACAACGAATTGGCATTATCATGCACGGTGTCACGGGCCGAATGGGAATGAACCAACATCTGATACGCTCGATTCTAGCGATCCGCGATCAGGGGGGGCTGGAGTTGACAGACGGGTCTCGCCTTGTCCCAGATCCTATTATCGTTGGGCGCAATGGCGCGAAGGTTGAAGCGCTTGCCAAGGCCCATGGGTTGGACCGCTGGACGACCGATCTTGATGCTGCGCTTGCAAACCCGGATGACACTTTGTTTTTTGATGCCGCATCGACCCAGCTGCGACCTGGTCTGTTGCGTCGTGCGATAGACGCGGGCAAGCACGTATATTGCGAAAAGCCTGTATCAGAAGGGCTGGACGATGCAATTTCAATCGCTCGTTATGCGGTGGAAAAAGGTGTCAAGAACGGCATTGTCCATGACAAGCTGGATTTGCCAGGCTTGCTGAAACTCAAGCGGCTGAGAGATTCTGGTTTCTTCGGGCGCATACTCTCGGTGAAGGGCGAGTTTGGTTACTGGGTTTTTGAAGGCGACTGGATGCCTGCTCAGCGTCCTTCCTGGAACTACCGGGCAGCAGACGGCGGCGGGATAATTTCTGACATGCTCTGTCATTGGCGCTATGTGCTGGATAATGTTGTGGCACCCGTCAAATCGGTAAGCTGCCTGGGTGCAACTCATATCCCATCCCGCTGGGATGAGGCAGATGAGGAATACAAGGCCGATGCCGATGATGCGGCCTATGCGACCTTCCTTCTGGAGGGCGATGTCGTCGCCCATATTAACTCGAGCTGGTGCACGCGCGTACGGCGCGACGACCTGGTGACCTTTCAGATTGATGGCACCCATGGTTCTGCTGTGGCAGGACTGCATTCCTGCCGCTCGCAGCATCGGGTAAACACCCCCAAACCCGTCTGGAACCCTGACGAGCCGCAAACGCTCGATTTCTATGAAGGTTGGGAAGAAGTGCCGGACAACACAAATTACGACAACGGTTTCAAGGTGCAGTGGGAGGCCTTCCTTCGCCATGTGGCTGAAGATGGGCCCTGGAACTACACGCTTTTGGAAGGTGCCAAAGGTGTTCAACTGGCAGAGGCGGGCTACCAAAGCTGGAAAGAGCGTCGCTGGATCGACCTTGAGGATTTGTCGATATGAGCAGGCTGAATCTTCCTGGTGGCGCGGTTACCTTGACTGCCGGGCCAGCGCCGGATGCCGGTCAGCCCTGGAACAGGACCGCTTTTGCCGCGGCACACGTGGTTTCCGATCCTCTTGCAGAGGCCGACCCATGGCTCGATTGTCCGATGGACTGGGAGCGCACCCTGGCCTTTCGTGAACACCTATGGTCGCTGGGATTCGGAGTTGCCGAAGCAATGGACACTGCGCAGCGTGGGATGGGGATGGATTGGCCCACAGCGCTGGAGCTCATCCAGCGCTCTACTGCTCTGGCCAAGGCCGGTGGGCATCTGATCGCGTCGGGTGCAGGAACGGACCATCTGTCGGTCGGACCAGATGTAACGCTTGATCAGGTTATTGCCGCTTACGAGGAACAGTGCGAGGCGGTTGAGGCTGCGGGCAGCCCGGTGATATTGATGGCAAGTCGGGCTCTTGTTCAGGCGGCCAAGGGCCCTGACGATTACGCGCGGGTTTATGCCCATGTATTGGGCGGGCTATCGCAACCAGCTATTCTGCATTGGCTGGGAGAGATGTTTGATCCGGCCCTGGCCGGTTATTGGGGCTCCAATGATCACATGGCTGCGATGGATACTGCGCTCTCGGTCATTGCTGACAACGCCGACAAGATCGATGGGATCAAGGTCTCGCTCCTTTCGGCTGAAAAAGAGATAAGCATGCGTCGCCGTCTGCCGGAGAGCGTCAAGATGTATACGGGCGATGACTTCAATTACCCCGATCTTATCGCCGGTGACGATGAAGGATTTTCGCACGCGCTTTTGGGTATCTTCGACCCGATTGCAGAAGTAGCGGCACGGGCGCTCGGGCAACTCGGTGCGGGAGACCACGATGGCTATCATGCGACATTTGCCCCAAGCGTTCCGCTGTCACGACATATCTTTCGTGCTCCGACCCGTTTTTACAAAACCGGTGTGGTGTTTCTGGCGTATCTAACCGGCCATCAAAATCATTTTACAATGATCGGTGGTCAAGAAAGCGCTCGCTCGACGCTACACTTGGCCGAAACTATCCGCTTGGCGAACGCATCGGGCCTGTTTGTGGACCCGGACCTGGCTGCCATACGGGCCCGTGCTGTATTCGCCGCTCGTGGGGTGGAGATTTGAGATGCTGACAGCAGACCGTATATCGCTCAACACTGCCACGGTTAAAGAGCAGTGGACACTGGCACAATGCATCGACGGGGTTGCCCGTCACGGTTTGGGGGGCATTTCACCCTGGCGCGACAAACTGCAGGAAATGGGTGCTGAGGCTGCGGCCCGCGCCATTCGGGATGCGGGCATAGGCGTCTCGGGTCTTTGTCGAGGCGGATGGTACACCGCAGAAGGCGCGCTGACGCAAGCCGTACTTGATGACAACTACCGGGCAGTAGATGAGGCAGCAACCATTGGCGCCGCCTGCCTTGTGATGGTCGTGGGCGGGTTGCCTGAGGGTTCGCGTGACATCGAAGGTGCGCGTCAGATCGTGCGGGATGGACTGGCCAGGACCCTTGAATATGGACGCAAGGCCGGTATGCCGATTGCCATTGAGCCGTTGCATCCGATGTATGCCGGAGACCGTGCGGTTGTGAATACCATGTCGCAGGCGCTCGATCTTTGTGATGAACTGGGCGAGGGGATCGGCGTCGCGATGGACGTCTATCATGTCTGGTGGGATCCTGATCTGAGTGCCCAGATTGCCCGCGCAGGCAAGGAGCGGATGCTGGCCTTTCACATCTGTGATTGGTTGGTGCCGACTGAAGATATTCTGACCGATCGAGGCATGATGGGTGACGGTGTCATCGACATAGCCAAGATCCGCAGCGAGGTTGAAGCCACCGGATTTGATGGGCTCAACGAGGTGGAGATTTTTTCATCTGAAAACTGGTGGAAGGCCGACCCTGACTCGGTTTTGGCAACCATGATCGACCGGGGTAGCAAGTGCTGAGAGCAATTCATTACAGTCAGTTTCGAACCGATTCTGGGTCGGCTGGAGATGGGCGAAAATGCGATGAATAGCCATCCGATCAAACTGGCCGTCATCGGGCTTGGCATGGCGTCTAAACCGCATCTTGCCGCGCTGAAACAGTTGGAGCCGAATATCGAAATTGTCGGTCTTTATGCCCGCTCGCCGGAGCGTCGTCAGGAAGCGGCAACTGACTGGGGCTGGCCGATATTTGAGTCACTCGATGACATTGCAAACAGTAATGCTGATGGGGCAATCCTCATCACTCCGCCCAACGCGCGCGCCGAGTTAGTCGCCACTTTGGCAAAAGCCGGTAAGGCGATCCTGATGGAAAAACCGGTTGAGCGCGACCTGAACCGGGCGACGAAGATCGTTGAGACCTGTGAGACTGCAGGCGTTCCACTGGGAATAGTCTTGCAACATCGTTTCCGGGCCGGAGCGGAGGCCCTGGCGAAGGTCATCCAGAGCGGCAAGGCCGGGCGGATTCACATGGTGCGTGTGACCTTACCCTGGTGGCGCGATCAAGCCTATTACGATCAACCCGGGCGGGGCACCTATGCATCCGATGGCGGCGGCGTGTTGATCACGCAGGCAATACACGTACTCGACCTGATGCTAAGTTTAACCGGTCCTGTGACTGAAGTCGCGGCTTTCTCCGGCACCACAGAGCTGCACCAGATGGAGGCCGAAGACTTCGCCACAGCCGGTTTGCGCTTTGCAAACGGAGCAGTTGGTTCGATCGTGGCGACCACGTCGGCATTTCCCGGAGATGCCGAAAGCCTGATACTTGATTGCGATCACGCTGCGCTGCACCTGACTGCCGGCGAACTGATGATCCACTGGCGCGATGGTCGCACCGAAACCGTGGGCGAGATAACGGGAACTGGTGGCGGTGGCGATCCCATGGATTTCCCCTGTGACTGGCATCGCGATCTGATCGCCGATTTCGCCGATGCACTCCGCACCGGCACCAGCCCGCGGATTACCGGACGCGAAGCGCTGCGTGTCCACCGTCTGATTGACGCCATCGAACGTTCGGTTGGAGACGGAACATTGACAAAGATAGAGGTTGAAACATGACGATCCGCTTCGCTGCAATTGGACTGGACCACCGTCATATATTCGGAATGTCGCAGGGCATGCTCGATGTCGGATGTGAGTTTGCAGGCTATTGGACAGAAGGTGAACCGCAGCCTATGGCTGGATTTGTCAAACGGTTCCCCGATGTTCCCCGTTGTGATCAACTTGATGACATATTGAACGATCAGAACATTTCACTCGTTCTGATCGCCGCCCCGCCTGCGGATCGTGCGCGCATCTCGATTGAGGCCATGCATCACGGAAAGGATGTGATGCTGGATAAACCGGGCTGTTTGACGCTTGAAGAATTGGCTGAAGTTCAAAAAACCGTCGCCGCAACCGGACGTATCTGGTCAGTGAATTTCTCCGAACGCTTCGAAGTTCCGGCTGCCACGCTGGCCGATCAACTCCTGGAAGAAGGCCGAATTGGCAAGGTCGTGCACATCTTGAGCCAGGGACCGCACCGCCTCAACGCCCAAATGCGTCCAGACTGGTTTTGGGAGCCCAGTCTCTATGGTGGTATATTGGGCGATATCGGCATGCATCAGATCGACCAGTTTCTTCATTTCGCGGGCGTCGACACCGCCGAGGTAACACGGGCCACGGTCGGCAATTTTAATACGCCCCAACACCCGAAATTTCAGGACTTTGGCGAAATGAATTTTTCCGCAGGCGACGTCCAGGGTTTTGTCCGGCTTGATTGGTATACCCCCGATGCCGCCCCAAACTGGGGCGATGGTCGACTGACGATCCTGGGAACCAAAGGCTTCATCGAGGTCCGTAAATACATGGATATCGGAGGCCAGGAGGGAACGGATCATGTGTTCCTTGTCAATGGAGATACCTGCAAGCGGTACGACGCAAAAGACGCCGGTACACCCTATTTCTCTCGGTTGTTCAACGATATTCAAAACAGAACAGAAACAGCCTGCCCCCAGCAACACACTTTCACAGTGATGCGATTGGCGATTGAGGCGCAGGCCGGGGCCATCCGGCTTGGGTTGTTGAATAAGTAAGCACTATTTCCAACGGCGGTGCCGAGACCGCGTCAATCGTGCGTTGAGCCGAGAAGGATGGATTGAGCATAATATTAGCCATCCTAATGGCTGCAATTATTTTTTTGAAATTGATCTGGAGTGCGCGGAAGTGGTAAATTTTTCTGAAACTCCAACCCGGGAATGCTCATGAGCCAGATGACGCCAGAACGCGGAGCACGAAACCTGCTGGAAAATTGCGCCAAAGCTGCGTCCGGCGACCGGCTGCTGATTGCCTTTGAGCCTGCAGAACATGGCTATTTCGATTCTGAATCGGTTGGCGTCGTGTCGAATGCAGCAAGATCGCTGGGCCTGGAAGTAGATGTCGTCGATGTTGGCTTCAATCCTGATAACCCCCACCTGCCACCAGAATTGCTGGCGCGTTTTGAAGCCGCTGACATCATCCTGTTTCTCGCTCGGTTGGGCGATCAACTGCGGTTCTCGGAAATGCCGGCAGGCAAGAAAATCATTGTCAGTTTTGCCGTCACCCGGGAACTGTTCGGCTCCGGATTTGGCAATAGTCACCACGACGCCTTTATGGCGATCAAGTCCAGCGTCAATTCGGTGATGGATACTGCCGACGAAGTGCTGATTACCTGTCCGCTTGGAACCAATGTGCGCGGCCGTCCGGAAATGAATTTGGAACCGGAAGGGGATACCTCAATTCTGCGTTTCCCCATGTCGGTGTTCACGCCGGTTCCCGCCCATACCTTTTCTGGCCGTGTGGCGATGCAATTTCTGACCGGGACGGGATCAAGATATTATGACGGCTATACGATTGAGTTTGATGAGCCGGTATTTGCAATCCTTGAAGATGGCCGATTGAGCAAATTTGAAGGCACAGCCAGAAATATTGAACGTGCAGAGGCGCATTACGACCGGGTTGCCAACATGTTCGAGATTGATCGGAATTTTGTTCACTCCTGGCACGCGGGAATTCACCCGGGCTGCGGCTATCCGTGGGATATGCGTGACAATTACGAACGCTGGGGTGGTGCAGCATTCGGTAATCCGCGGATCCTGCATTTCCACACCTGCGGCGCATACGCTCCCGGAGAAGTCAGCTGGAATGTTATTGACCCGACTATCGTGGTCGACGGCACTACGTATTGGGAATCAGGAGCATTCCATGCCGAACGATTGCCAGTCGGTCCTGCGGTTTTGTCCAAGTATGCCTGTGCAGCATCTTTGTTTGAACGGCCCGATCTTGATATTGGAATTCGCGCCACAGGATAGATTACCGCGAGCCTTGATCAATCGGTTTTGCCCGATTAAACTCAGACCCAATGAGCCTGCAACAAGCAGCTACTCATGGTGCGGAGCACTCCCGTCTCCGGCGCCGGTGATTTAATGCCCGAGTTGGCCTACACCGGCAACTAACGGATAAACACATGACAAAAGCAATCGTCACGCCGCTGACTCAGGCCTTGGCAGAAGGCAAATTGACACGTGAGGAACTCAAATCATTTATGCAGCGTTCGGATGCCCCGTCGCTGCGCAGATTGGCAGTCTGGGTCCTGATTCTCACCATAACCACAACGCTGGTGGCCCTTGCCTGGGACAGCTGGCTGATTTGGCCGGCAATGTTTGTGCAGGGCATCGTGCTGGTGCATCACTTTTCGATCCAGCATGAATGCGTCCACTATACTGTCTTTCGAACCCGTTGGCTGAATGATCTGGTGGGCCAGATTTGTGGCCTGATCATCATCCTGCCGCATCGTTTCTTTCGCTACGAACATTGCGATCATCACACCCATACTCAAATCAATGGGGAAGATCCCGAGCTTATCCCGATGCCGAAATCGCTCGGCGAATATCTCTACTACATCAGCGCGATACCCTATTGGCGTGGTAAATTTACCGAAATATTTCGCCATGCCAGCGGCCGACTGAGCGAAGTGGAATTGCGGTTTATACCAAAAGTTGAGCATGCAGCTGTTTATCGAGATGCCCGTTGGATGCTCGGCATATATGGATTGATTTTCATCGCGATGGCGGTCACCGGATGGTGGGGGCTGGTTTGGTATTGGATCATCCCGCTGTTCTTGGGCGAACCGGTGATGCGATTTGTCAGAATGACCGAACATGTGGGGCGCCCCACCGTGCCGCAAATGAGTGAAAACACTCGCACCAATTTGGTGTCCGCGCCCTGGGCATTCCTGTGCTGGAATATGAATTATCACGCAGAACACCACTACGTCGCATCGGTTCCATATCATGCCCTGCCGCGGCTTCATGAAAAGCTGAAAGATCACATTCACGTGGAACCGGACGGTTATTTCGGTGCCCATCGTGAGATAATCCGACAGCTTTTTAAGAAGACAGAGGCTGTTGGGAAATGAGCAAGAACATGAAGCATCGATGGCACGATGTGATCGAATTGACGGCGCTGGAAAACAACTGGGTTACCCGGGTTGAACTGGGATCCCGCAAACTTGCCATCTACGACACGCCAAGCGGGGTCTACGCTTCGCTGGCGCTGTGCAACCATGGTGGAGCCGATCTGTGTGACGGTTATTTTGACGGCCATGTTATTGAATGTCCGCTACATCAGGGCGCCTTCGATGTGCGGGATGGCAAGCCGGTGTCGGCGCCTGCTACGCGGCCAATGCGAACATTTGAAAGCCGGGTTGAAAACGGCATGGTGCAGGTGAAACTGAAAGCATAAACCGACAACGACCCGGCGGCGAAGCGGCGATGCGGCGATGCGGCGATGCGGCGAAGCGGTGAAGGGGTGAAGTGGTGAAGGGGTGAAGGGGCTGCGCGTTGACAGGTTGCTTGACTAGTCCGTGTCGATGACTGCCATGGCGTCGATTTCAACAAGCAGGGCCGGATCGGCAAGAGCACTCACGACCACCCCGGTGGAACAATGGTGTACGCCTTCAAACCATTCATTGATCGCCTCATAGACCGGGCCGCGGTAGTCGACTTTGGTGACATAGACGGTCAGCTTGATCACGTCCTTCAGGCTGCCTCCGGCCTCTTCCATCCATCGCGCAATGTTGCGGCAGGCCTGATCGGCTTGCTTGCCGGGATCTCCCTCGCCGATCACGGTGCCGTCCAGCAGGGTGCCCACCTGACCCTGCATTACCACGATGTCGCCACTTGCTCTGATCGCCTTGGAATAAGTCGCCTGCGCATGGTAGCGGGTTTGATATTTGTGGATATGGGTTCGGGCCATTGGATCGATCCTTTCAGATTGTTGCGCGATCAAGATAGTCGGCAATCATGTCGGCAAAGCTTTGTTCAACAGCCACATCAAAGCCTCCTCTACAGCGCAATACCAGTGCACGGCAATTGAAGAACTCGGTAAAGCTGACTGCCTGTGCAGCAAATGCATCCGCATGCAGGTCCAGCGGACACCCGATGCTCATCACCTGGATGGCGTCTTCTCCGGTTACCCGGAAAAACGTCATCGTGTCAGATATTTTGACGATGCTGATTTCCGGGGGAGCGGTCTCTAAACGTAACTTGGCCTCCAGATCAGTTTCCATCCCTATCTCGGCGCGCAGCAGCCAGCGGTTGGCGCCGGTATGGCACAATTCCACCCCATCCTCGCGGGAAAGTTGATTAGGTGCCTTCGGCAAATGGTTCAAGACGTCGCCGGCCCAGTCGGTCAGTCCTTGCCGGGGTCCTTTCAGATCGAAGAGCGAAAATAGTTGCAGTCTTTCTATGGATACATCGTAAGGCATGTCACGACCTCAGCCTTTCGCCTTTGGCGTCATAGTGGATCGGCGGTGTAATCCGCACGGGGATTGTCTGCGACTGCAACCGAACATGGGCGGTTTCACCGTGTCGGCTATGGCCGTTTTCCAACAGTGCCAAACCGACCCAGCGTTCCTGAACGACGCTCCAGACACAGGCCGTGACCAAACCCTCCGTTGGCTTGCGATCTCCCTGTGGTGTGAGCGGAGCCCCTTCCGGTATCTGTTGGTCTGGCTCTGCAATCACCCCACCAGTTCCCGCCGTACGGCCTCGCCTTCACGACGTAAGTTCACCGAACGTTTGCCGAGATAGTCGGATTTCTTTTTTGACATCACCCAACCCATGCCCAAATCATGGGCATCAACCGTGCCATCCACTTCGTGGCCGAGAGACAGGAAACCCTTTTCAACTCTCAAAACATGGTTGGCTTCCGACCCAATCGGTTCAATTCCATGTGGTGCTCCGGCCTCCATGATCTTTGCCCAAAGTTCACGCATGTGCCGCGGAGCAACGTTAATTTCAAACGACAGCTCACCGGTGAAACTGACCCGCACCACCCGAGCCGGCAGGCCTGCAACTTGACCGTCGGCAAATGTCATAAACGGCAGTGCTTGGGAGGAAGTGTCGATATCCGTTGACAGAGCAGCTAAAACATCGCGTGCGCGCGGGCCGCAGATCGTTGCGTTGTTCCATTGGCTGGTGACGGTCGTGATGAACACATTCCAGTCGGGGAACTGAGTTTGCAACAGTTCCTCCATATGCGAATTAATGGCGTCAGCATGGCCGGTGGAGGTGGAAACGATCCAGCGGTATTCATCCAGCCGCAGCGCCACACCATCGTCCAGGATCAGCCCGTCGTCTGACAACATCAGCCCGTATCGTCCCTGTCCGGGTTTCAGTGTCGACATGATATTGCTGTAGATGTGATCCAGAAAACGTCCGACGTCCCGTCCTTTGAGTTCGTACGTTCCCAGAGGCGATCCGTCGTAAACACCGACACCGTTGCGCACAGTTCTGCACTCGCGATTGACCGTGTCCTGAAAGCTCTCGCCGTCGCGGGGAAAATAGCCAGGTCTTCGCCAACGAGCCCCGGCTTCATACATGAAGGCGCCCCGATCCAGGTTCCATTCGGTGATCGGTGTATGGCGATATGGCTGGACGACACTTCCTTCGCGGATGCCTGCAATGGCCCCGAAGGAAACCGGTGTGTAGGGTGATCGGAAAGTGGTTGGTCCTAAATCTTGCAGCGGGACGTCTTTTTGCAGCGCCACTGTTCCAACGATATTTATGTTGCCGGTTTTGCCCTGATCCAGTCCCATACCACCGGTCGTATAGCGTTTGACATGTTCGATATTGTCGTAGCCTTCGCGAAGGGCGAGGTGCACATCGTCCACCGTTACGTCATTTTGAATATCCAAAAAGGCTGGTCCTTGTGCCTGTTCAACTCGCCAGAGCGGTGAGATGGAATAATCTATGTCATCGGATTGCGGTATCGCCGCAGGCCCAGTTGCGCACAAGCTGGCTGCGGCATCGGCTCCGGATTTCATCGCTTCCTTCAGGGTCAGTTTACCATCAGCTGCGCCGACGCTTGAGCTAGCCTGCGCCGGTTGATCAGGCACATAGCAAGCCAATTGATCATCATACCGCAACGTTCCCCGCGATTGCGACCACAAATGAACTGCTGGATTCCATCCGCCCGACATGGCCAGCAGGTCGCAGGAAATTTGCTGACTTTTTCCTCCCTCAACCGGTGCGACTTCTACCCCGCGCAGCTTGCGGCCACCTTTTGTGGTGGTCACCACATGGCCGGCAAAGACGTCTGTTTCCTGTATGGTGGCACGGACTTCCCGCGGGACCTCATTTCGGCTGTCGACAATCGCAGCAATGTCAACTCCGGCGGTCGCGAGATCGTTTGCCACGGCATAGGCTGAATCATTGTTGGTGAAGATCACAGCCCTCTTGCCAGGGCGAAGGGCATAGCGATTGACATAGGACTGAGCCGCCGATGCCAGCATGACTCCGGGGCGATCATTATTGCCAAAGACCAGGCTGCGCTCGATGGCGCCCGTGGCACAAATTACATGTCCCGCCCGAACCCGCCAGTTGCGTTCAATGAGACTTGGATTGTCGGAAGTCCGCTCTGTCACCATCAGGTAGTTATGCTCGCGATAGGCCCAGACACTTGCATTCTGCAAATGGGTAACATTGGCCAAAGTGTTAAGCTCGGCAATTGTTTCGGCAACCCAATGTGCGGCGTCCCTGCAATTGATCGTCAAACGTCGATTGAGCAACGATCCGCCAGCTTCACGCCCCTCATCAGCAATCATAACTCGCTTGCCTGCACGCGCTGCAACAAGCGCTGCCATCAGACCAGCCGGACCGGCTCCTGCGATCAATATGTCGCAATGGCCAAAGCGGTTCTCAAAATGGCCACCTGCCGGTGGGTTCTGAGGGGCCGCGGCCAGGCCGGCGGCCTTTCGAATCGATGGTTCATAGAGGTGCCAGTTGGGCCATTTGAATGTCTTGTAATAAAATCCGGCAGGCAGGAATCTGGAGATCATCTGGTTGACTGAACCGAAGTCGACAACTGGGGACGGCCAGCAATTAACAGACTTGGCCTGCAAACCATCACGCAATTGCACCGTGGTGGCAGGCTGATTGGCAGAAGCATCATCCCCTGTCAGTTCAACCAGTGCAGAAGGTTCTTCTACACCCGAGCCGATGATACCCCGCGGCCGATGGTACTTAAAACTACGTGCCGTGAGCCGCACGCCGTTAGCCAACAATGCCGAGGCCAGCGTGTCGCCTGCAAATCCCTGATACGCTTTGCCGTTGAAAGTAAAACTGAGGGGTCGACCGCGATCAATACGACCACCTGCGGCCAGTCGGTCAACCTGCATCGCCTGGCTCCTCTACAATGTCGTGGGTTCGAGTGTCGCGCCAGATTGTCAGCCAGGTGCCGCAACCTTTGACATGCCACCACCGCTCTTCAACCGGGCCCAGAGGATTTGGAACCTGGGTCAGGTAGTCAACCCATTGGTCATTGCTAACTTTATCGGGTTGTGGCCGGTCAGGTTTTACCGGGCCACCATAGGCAAATTCGCTTTCATTTCGCTGGCCGCAAAAAGGGCAGGGGATGTTCAACATTTCAGCTGTTCCTAACGGGCGGTGGTGGTGCCGGATTCCATGATGTAGTCAAGGTGGCGAAAGCGATCGAGACTGAATTGTGCCATCAACGGGTGCCGTTGACCTGTCGCAATCAGATGGGCAAGCGTCAGGCCTCCAGCGGGAATAGCCTTGTAGCCACCCCACCAGCCTGCGGTAATGAAAAGCCCGCTCACGTCAGTTTCGTCCATGATCGGAGACGCGTCGTGAGCGATGTCCAGATGCCCGCCCCACTGGCGCATCAGCTTCAGTTTTTTGAACGAAGGAAACAGCGACAGCATGGCTGTTACGGTGTCTTCAAAGACATGCTGTTTGATATCACGCCGAAAACTCTGCCCCGGATCCGGCGCTCCTCCGATAACCAGTTCACCTTTGTCTGATTGGCTGAAATAAAATCCTGAATCGGGGCAGTTAACGACCACATCAACCAGCGGCTTTATCGGTTCGGAAACAAACGCAGTCAGGTTCATTGTTCGAAGGGGCAGGGTGAGGCCAGCAGTCTCCGTCAGCGTTGTGGTATGACCCGAAACGGCGACAGCGACTTTCTTGGCCCGGATTGTACCGCGATTGGTTTCAACCCCCTCAATGGCACCGTTGCTGTTGCGCATCAGGCTTTGCACAGCGGTTTGCTGGTGAATTTCAACCCCCATGGAATCGATGGCGCGGGCATAGCCCCAGGCCACGGCGTCGTGGCGATTAACTCCTGCATCCGTGTGCACCATGCCGCCGATGATCGGTAATCTCGAATTCGGCCCGCCTCCGGTCAGCGCCGGTATTCTCCGCCGAAGCTCAGGTTCTGAAATCTGTTCGTAAGTCGATCCATAGATATCCATGGTCAACTGGCGTCGCCGCAATTCGCGCATCTTTGGATAGGTTTGCACCACGTCAACCATGGTTCGCTTGGAATGCATCAGGTTGAAGTTGAGCGCACGGGTGAGGTTCTCATACATCTCCACCGACTTGACATAGAAGGGTATCGACGCGTCGCGCATGTAGTTTGAACGAATGGTCACAGTGTTGCGGGCAATATTGCCGCCCCCAAGCCAGCCCCGCTCGAGCACTGCAACGTTGGTGATGCCATGTTCCTTGGCCAGATGATAGGCAGTGGCCAAACCGTGTCCGCCTGCACCAATGACGATCACATCGTAACTGTCCTTAATCGGCGGGCTGCGCCAGGCACGGGACCAGCCAGTGTGTTTGTTCAGCCCATGCCGGATCAGGGAAGCGATAGAATAATTTTGCATGATGGACATATATTTTATTATTAGTAATATAAGGTCAAGTGCTCGTCGAACGAATTACGGCAAGTTTTGCCCGCTGATCAGTCGCGATATGGATGAACCGATGACCGAAAAAGCCAGGATTGATGTCGCCGTCGGAAAGGCTGTGAACCGGTTGCGACTGGAACGCCAGATAACGGTTACTGGGCTTTCTGCCTCTGCAGGTGTTTCCCAGGCAATGATCAGTCGGATTGAAAATGGACAGGTGTCTCCGTCGCTGGCGACCTTATCAGCCGTGGCATCGGCGTTGTCGGTACCGGTGATGGCGTTGCTGGCGGAGACGGAGCAAACTGCTGATGTGTTTCACGTTAAAGCTGACCAGGGGTTGCCATCGCATCGTCTGGCGCAAAATCATGCACATGAATATTTGCTGTTGGGAAAGCACGGGGGGCCCGGGGGAAACTTTCAGGCGGCGCGTATTCGCATTGAGCGCGACGAAGCCGGAACGCTGCCGAGCTATCAACACGAAGGCTATGTATTCATCTACGTACTTTCCGGCGCGGCAACCTATCGATGCGGCTCAGAACATTTTGCAATAGTGGAAGGCGACACATTGAGCTTTGACGCCAAACAACCCCACGGATTTTCACAGATCGACGGGTCCCATGTGGAGATCATCACCGTTTCGTCCAGGCCTGACTGATAGCGGTTCTTCCGAATTGATTTTTTGAAGAAAATTCGCTTCTGATTTATACATGCAGCGGCGTGATAGTTCGTTGCGCCACCCATCTCTATGAACTGCACCAAAACAATTTGTGGTTTGGTGGCAGCTCCTAATACCAACCACACAGGAAACAGAACTTGAGCCAGGTTTCTAAACTTCCCTTCGTCGACTACAGCGACCCTGAATACCAGGAGAATCCCTTTCGATGGTTGGCTGACAAGGCCCGCAAGTTAAAACTGGCGCGCAGCGAAAGGGGCGTTGAAATTCTAGACTATCAGCTTTGTCGGGAGTTTCTGATTGATCGGGCATTTGGCACTGATCATGCAAATCTGGTCGAGAAGATGGGCCTGCCTGACAGTCGGGCGCGGGACTTCAAGCGTCGCATGTTGCTGACTCAAAATCGCGGCGATACCAGAAAGCGCATACGAAATAGTCTGGTCCAGCTAATAGGCCCAGCGCAGGCAGGTGGACTGCGTCGTGACATAGCCGATGTTGTGTCCAAATTACTGGATGGCATTTCCGGTTCGACGATCAATTTGAAACATGATTTTGCCGATTTGGTGCCTGCCGGAGTTTATTGTCGCTGGGTCGACGCACCCCTGTCTGATGCCCGGTTTGTAGCCGACAGTTCTGAGGCGGTGTTGGCGATTTTTCGGCGTGACCCAAGTCTGACCAAAAGCATTGTTGCGGCCTATGATCGGTTGTTTGATTACACAAAAGTCCAGCTGGAAAAACGTCGCGCCGATATGGGGGATGACTTTTTGTCCCGGCTGATCAGGATTCGCGAGGCGGGGGGACTGAGCGAATACGAGCTGGAAGATTTTGCCGTCATGCTGATTGAAGCCAGCACTGACAATACTGCTCATCAGATCACGATTGCGGTCGACAGGCTAACGGCAATGCCTGACGTCTGGCAGGCCATTGGCAAAGACAGTTCTCTGGCAGGAGCGGCGGTGTGGGAAACCATGCGCCTGTGGCCCAGATCCATATCCACCTCCCGCGTGGCTCTGATCGACACGCAATTGAACGGAACTCCGATCCCGGCGGGAACAACTGTATTCGCCAGCTTCGGGGCAGCTCACCGCCAGGCCGATATTTTTCAGGGTCCGCATCGGTTTGATGCATCTAGACCTCAAATGCCACCCCATCTGAACTTTGGAGGCGGCGCCTTTTCCTGTCTCGGCCAGTTTGTGGCGAATATTGAAGTTGAAGAAGCAGTAGCTCAACTGGCCAACCGGTACCCAAAGATGGAGGTTAAAAAAGCCGAGCGTGAATATACGCCGATGTTTCAGATCATCCCAAACCTGCAGGTTGAACTTGAAGGCCGGTAGAGTTTGGGGGGGGATTCTTCAGTTGTTCTGGCTGTTGCGTTCAAGGCGGGCAAATACCCGGCTTAGACTGAAACAGACGATGAAATAAAACGCAGCCGTTGTAATCCAGGCTTCAAATATCATCCGGGACGAGGCGACGAGTTCCACTGTTTTAAATGTCAGCTCCTGCACCGAAATCAGAGAAATAATAGCACTGTCCTTGATCAGCGTGATGAACTGGTTGGCCAGCGGTGGGACGACCTTTTTCAAAGCCTGGGGCAGAACAATGTATCGAAGTTCCTGCAAGCCGTTCATGCCGATTGAACGTGCGGCTTCTCTTTGACCTTTGGGTATCGACTGAATGCCAGCACGGATGATTTCACCAACGAAGGCGCTTTCAAACAGTGCCAGAACAATTACTCCGGATATCAGGGAAGGAAAACGACGCATTTCACCGAAAAAGAATACCCAGATTTCATTGTTTTCCTGCCGCGCAATACCCCGCGCCCAGCGCTCCAGATTGAGTGCATCGATCAATTGCTGGGACAAGAAGAAAAAGAAAATGAAGACCACAACCACTGGTGGGATGTTGCGCAGAAATTCCAGATAGGTTCGGGCCAGCATGCGGATGGTCAGATTGCTCGAACATCTTGCAACGCCCAGCAGGGTTCCAAGTATCAATGCCAGAATGCTTGCGTAAATGCTGATGCGGAATGTTGCACCCAAGCCCTGAAGCAACAGGTTGGCAAAATATTCTTCACGCCCCGTATGCCAACCAACAATGTAATTTGGGATCAGGTGCCAGCGCCACTTGTAGTTAAGCGTGCCTTCAATCGTAATCCAGATATATCCGAAAAACACGATGACAATCGCGAGGATCAGATAATCTGGCCATTTCAGTTGTTT
The DNA here is from genome assembly GCA_011087605.1 of Hyphomicrobiales bacterium. GTDB lineage: Bacteria > Pseudomonadota > Alphaproteobacteria > Rhizobiales > Rhizobiaceae > Pseudahrensia. The sequence continues at coordinate 6,287 of JAALLE010000056.1, read as the reverse complement.
GATCGAATTGGTCACGTGCGACACCTTGCTGTCCGGATGCCCCGGGGCAATTACTGCCCCGGAGCGGTCATTATTGCCGGAATTATTGAGCGACCTGATCTGCCCATTCTTCGGTGGCAAACCAGTAATTGTGACGCTCTTTCAACCAACCACTGCGCCACTGCTGGGCGATCCAGTTGTTGAAATAGTTCAATGCATCGGAGTCGCCTTTGCGAATTGCAAATGCCTCGCCCCTGGGATCGTAGAGATTTTCAAACGGAACGCTGAGAATATCAGGATTACGTGATGCTTCACGATTGGGAGTTGGTTGCGACGCCATTGTCGCATGAGCGTTACCGTTCAGCACTTCCTGAACTGCTGCACCATCTTCATCAAACTGCAGCAAGTTGGCTTTTGGAAACTGCTTGGCAATCACCACCGCCGGAGTGGCTCCGCGCCGACCGGTGAAAGTAACGTCTGGTGAATTCAGATCCTCCAGAGACATGCCTTCCGTCATTTTCTTGTTGGTCAATATCGCCAGGCCCGAATAGGCGTAAGGGTCGGTGAAATTGACGGTCAGGTTTCTTTGAGCGGTAACCGACATGCCCGAAATAATGACGTCAAAATTGCCACCAATGAGCGCTGGAATGATCCCGTCCCAGGAAGTCGGGACGAATTCAGCTTCAACACCCATATCCTTTGCAAGCTGTCGCCCGACATCTAGTTCATAGCCAATCAGTTCGCCGTTCTTGTCGCGCATGGACCACGGCACAAACAATGACAGGCCGATGCGGATAACCCCCTCTTTCTGGATTGTTTCAATAACACTTGCGGCATTTTGAGCCGCAGCGGGCAGGGCCACACTGGCAGCCATGACGGCACCAAGTGCCGCGCCAAACATTCTTCGTGTTAAATTCATCGCATTTCTCCTTTTGTGGTGATTTTCAATAATTTCTATTGGTCGACTATGTATTTCTTCTCCAGATGTGAAACGCCAATCGACAGGATTAACGTGACAGCCATGTAAACCAGCGCCACGGTGAACCAGATCTCAAAGCTCATGAACGTATCTGAAATGATGTTGCGGCCTATTGTCGTCAGCTCAGCGACCGCGATAACGCTGACAATCGCCGATGACTTGATCAGGTGCACGACTTCGCCGGTCATCGGAGGCAGCATGAAGCGTACAGATTGAGGCAAGATAATATATCGATAGGACTGGCCGGAACTCATGCCGATTGACTTTGAGGCTTCCCATTGTCCCTTGGGAACGGCGTTGATTCCGGCCCTGAGGATTTCTGAAATCAGCGCTGAGTGGAAAACTGCGAGCGTCAGAACGCTCGCTGTATAACGGTCAAATTTGAATATTGGTCCGAGCACATAATAAAACAGGTAGAGCAGTACCAGCAGGGGAATGTTTCGAACAAATTCCAGGAAACCAACCGCAACGGCAGATCCTATCACCAGGCCTGACAGCCGCAATAGTGCAATTATCAGGCCAATCAATGTGGCCAGCAAAAACGAGGTCAGCGACAAAACGATGGTTGTGCCCAGACCGTAAAATATTTCGCCGAGCTGAAATCCGTCGTCGGTGAACGAATAGAGATATTGCGGAACTCTGTGCCACTGCCAGTTGTAGCCCATGTTCTGGGCTCCGGCGTAGGAGCCATAGCAAATCAGTCCGATGACGATGGCATAGATCAATACCGAGACGAACGTAGACTCAAAGAACCGCTGCACCGGTGACGGGCTGGAGAGGGGTTGGCCCTTGAGTGCAGTTGCATCCTGCATCGTTACATCAATGCTCCAATATCTGGTTGAGGAACAATCTGCAGCGGTCACTGTCTGGATCAGTAAAAAATTTATTGGGCGGAGACACTTCCACAATCCGGCCCTCTTCCATGAAGACCATCGTGTCGGCAACTTTACGGGCAAATCCCATTTCGTGGGTCACAACGACCATTGTCATCCCGGTCTCGGCGAGTTCGACCATCACATCGAGCACTTCATTGATCATCTCCGGATCAAGCGCTGAGGTCGGTTCATCAAACAGCATGATCCGCGGTTCCATGCACAGGGACCGGGCAATAGCAACGCGTTGCTGTTGGCCGCCAGACAGTTGTGCCGGATACTTGTCGGCCTGTTCGGGAATGTGAACCCGGTCGAGATATCCCCGCGCCGTTTCTTCCGCCTGAGCCTGGGCAATCTTGCGCACTTTCATTGGACCGATCGTGAGATTTTCCAGGACCGTCAAATGCGGAAACAGGTTAAACTGCTGGAACACCATGCCAACTTCCTGGCGCAGTTCGCGAATGCGTTTTGCGTTTTGGTGAACTTCGATTTCGTCGATCACGATACGTCCCGAATTGTGCCACTCCAGACCGTTGAAACACCGGATCAGCGTGGATTTCCCCGAACCCGATGGGCCACAGATCACAACTTTTTCTCCCTGACGAACCGTCAGGTCGACATCTTTTAAGGCGTGAAAATTGCCGTAGAATTTATCAATATTGGCAACCTCAATAATAGGCGTCTGTTGGTTCATGACCAGCGCTCCGAATTCTGATGTGCCGATTGCAAATCGGCAAAATGGAGAGTTTGCCCATCGGAAACGAGACGGTGCAGGCGATCTTTGTTATCCAGTGCGTCGACACCACCGCTATGCGAATTCGGGGCAACAGGCTTAAAAATGCCCCCGTTGCGGACATTTCCCCTGTTTAGCAGTTGTGCGGTTTGAACGGACAATGGCTCGATATCCCCGAATTTTGTTGCACATCATTAAATATTGTTGCGTAATGCGCAATACTCGTCAATTAATTTCTGAAAAATCAGCCTATCGCTGAATTTCAGACGAGCAAACCATTTAACGGAGAAGATCAAAATGTCGGCCTGGATCACCATGATTTCTGATGAAGATGCCGATGATTCTTTGCGGGCGGCGCTGGACATGGCCCGCACCCCTCACGGCACCGTCGACAACGTCATGCGGGTGCATTCACTGCGGCCCAACACGATGAACGGCCACGTGGTTTTATACCGGGCTTGCCTGCACGACGAAGCAAACACGGTGCCCGCCTGGTTTCAGGAAGTGATCAGCTCTTATGTGTCTACTTTAAATTCGTGCCCCTATTCCTATGCCAACCATTGGGCAAATGCCCGCCACCTGATCGGCGAGGATCAACGGGCCGACAAAATTGAGGCAGCTCTGACAGCAAGGCAGCCACAGTCCGCTTTCGACGGCGCTCAACTGGCGGCGCTGCAATATGCCGAAAAACTGACCCTGACTCCCGGTGAGATTGTGAAAGCCGATCTGGACGCTTTGAAACATACCGGCTGGGATGACGGTGCCATTCTCGAGATCAACCAGATCATTTGTTACTTCAACTACGCCAACCGGTCATTGAACGGTTTGGGGGTCACCACCGATGGCGACGTCGTGGGTTATTACAAGGATGAGTGATGGATGGGCACGATGACTGAGGAGCCTGCGAACAGAAAGATTGACCAGGCCATCGGTGCGTCACTGAAGGGGCTGCGCCAACAACGTCGGCAGTCGGCCCGTTGGCTTGCAGAGCAGTCTGGTATATCCGCGGCCATGGTAAGCCGCATTGAAAATGGACTGGTTTCCCCATCAATTGGCACACTTGCGGCCCTGGCAGAGGCTCTTGAAGTGCCGATCGTTTCGCTGTTTCGAGAAGCCCGCACAGAACACACTGACTACAGTCTGGTGCGTCATGGCGAGGGGTTGAAGTCAACCAGAATAGCCGATGGCCACAGCCATGAATATGTAAATCTCTCTATGCACGCCCGCCAGGACCTGAGATTTTCAGCACGACGGGTTACTCTCCTGCGAGACAGTGGACATCCCCCTACATATGTCGGGCACGGGGTGGTCTTCGTCCAGGTTCTGGAAGGTGAAGCCGTCTATTGTTATGGACAAAACCGAATAACGCTCTCAACCGGCGACAGTATCAGCGTGGATGCCGAACTCAACCATGGTTTTGTGGAGGTTATCACTCCGGAATTTACATTTCTGACAGTCCAGGCCGAGCGATCGTGATACCCTATGGCGCTCGCGATTGACCACAATCTGACCCGCGGCCCTATCGCCAAACATTTTCGAACACTGGCCGTGCCAGGGGCGTTGGGAATGTTGTTTACCACGCTCTACAATATTGTTGACATGTTCTATGCGGGTCTGTTGTCAACCAGCGCACAGGCCGGACTGGCGCTTGGGTATCAGGCGTTTTTTATTGCCATGTCGGTGGGGTTTGGTCTCGGCGCCGCCATGGGGTCAATTGTTGGAAATGCTCTGGGGGCCGCAGACCAACGCAGTGCCCGCAGACTGGCCGCACAGGGCATAAGTTTCGGTGTACTCGCCGCATTGCTGCTGGCCGGGGCAGGTCTCTGGTACGGGCCGCAGCTGATCAGTCTGGTTTCAGAGCCCGGCGAATACCGCGATGCGGGCATCCGCTATTTTTTCCTTTTGTCCCTCGCCTTGCCCAGTTTTCTGTTGGCATTCGGGTGTAACGGAATTTTACAGGCACACGGAGATGGCCGCTCAATGCAACGGGCACTGATCGTTGCATTTTTTGCCAATATCGTCCTTAACCCCTTGCTGATTTATGGCGTGCCGGGACTTTGGAACGGCATCGGTTTTGACGGTCTGGCGGTGTCGACGGTGATCAGCCAGACCGGGGTCATGCTGTATCTGATCGAGCGGGTACGCAGGCTTCGCACCATGGCCAGGCTGCGCGCAGCAAACTTTTTGCCACGGCTAACAAAATTTGGCGAAATTTCGCTGCAGGTACTCCCCACGGCGATGTCCTGGTTGCTGGTATTCATGGCAGGTTTCGTTGTTCAGTTTGCGCTGAAATCGTTTGGTGAACATGCCATTGCCGGGTTTGGCATTGCCATCCGGCTGGAACAGATACTTCTTCTTCCGGTCCAGGGCGTCACTCTGGCCCTGCTGCCAATCGCTGCCCAGAACTTTGGCGCGCGCGATTTTGATCGGGTGCGTCAGGCGGTGTTCTATTGCTGGAAAGTGGGCTTCGTCATGACGGCGATTGCCTGCCCGGTTTTGTGGATCTTTGGAGAGTTTTTCATGAGCCTTTTCACCGATGATCCGGAAGTGATTCGCGTTGGTCTGGCCTATTTGTATGTCGACAGCCTGATATTGCCGTTATATATGGCGTTGTTTGCAATAAATTCGTTTCTTCAAGCACTTAAGCGCCCAATATGGACCGTGTGGATCAACCTCTATCGACAGACCTTTGGTATTGCATTTTTCATTTGGTTGTTTGTCGGTATTCTGGGTTTTGACGAAATTGGCGTCTGGCTTGGCGTGGCCAGTGCGGTGATTACAGGGACCATCGTGGCGATGGTGATAACCACCGGGGTTGCGAAAAATCAAATTGGTGGCCTTTGGCAATCAAAAATGGAGACGCTCTGACCCCCAAATGTCCTAACCAAGGAGAGACATTATGCCAACCAGCCGATTGGTTCTGGATCTGGATTTGAAAGCACCTGGCAAGCAAATCGGTGATCTGATGTTGCGGTGGTCCGACAATTCAAACCCGCTGGGATATCACCCGATTCCGGTCATCAGCATCCGGGGCGGCGACGGGCCGGTCATGTTGGTGACGGGTGCGACCCACGGGGATGAATTTGAAGGCCCTGCCGCGATGATGCGATTGGTTCAGCAACTTAACCCGGATGAGTTGAAGGGTCAGGTGATCCTGATACCAGCGTTAAATGCGCCAGCCCTATCAGCATCGTCACGGGTGTCGCCGCTTGACGGCGCCAATCTCAATCGCGCCTTTCCCGGTGATCCGGATGGCGGGCCAACGGCGATGATTGCGGATTTTGTCGAAACTGAATTGCTGCCCCTGTGCGATGCGGCAATCGACCTGCATTCAGGTGGCAAGGCTTCCTTTTTTCCCCTTCAGCTTTGGCGACTCAAACAGCGGATCCAAAATTGCGAGCCGAAAACCTGGCGCTGGCGCGCGCCTTTGGACTGCCACTGATCTGGGAGCTTGGATCTCACAACGATAACCGGTCGGTAAATGCTGCAGCTGAGCGGGCGGCCATCCCGATGATTGCCACCGAACTGGGTGGGGGAGGTGGCGTCGATCCGGAAATCGCAGATGCGGCTGAAAATGGTCTGCTGCGCTGTTTGGGGCATCTGGGGATTTGGGGCGAGACACCTGAACCGGTGCAGCCGCGAAGGGTGGAGATTACTTCGGTTCATCACTTTTCATTTTGGTGTTTGACTGCGAGGATGAAACTCGAAAATCTGACACCTGAAA
>JAALLE010000055.1 GCA_011087605.1 Hyphomicrobiales bacterium | reverse complement strand
TCTGATGGGCCGTCTATAAAAGCATCAGGTTGGGGTAGCTGGGTAGTTACGAAAAGCAACACTCAGGCGCAATCAGCCAGATTGTGAAATACGAAAAGGAACCCTTATGAAGAACTTTTCAAAAACCGTCGCAATAGTTCTTGGTGTGGCGATGCTTTCCGCAACGCCCATGCAGTCCTATGCGGCTTCCTATAGAGCAGCGCCTGAATTGGCAAAGCATCAGGGTGTTGTGATCCCCGCCCATAGAATACGTCGTCGTCACCGTCATCGTGTCCGGCGGCACCGTCACCGTAGAAATCGTGGTGCGGGCGTTGCAGCGGGCATTATCGGTGGTTTGATTATTGGCGGTATTATAGCTGATTCTCGCAACCGCTCACATAGCCGGGACCGGTCCCATGTTGACTGGTGCTACAGCCGTTACCGCTCTTACAGAGCCAGAGACAACACGTATCAGCCCTATCATGGCAGACGCCGTCAGTGTAATTCACCTTACTACTAGGATCACCGACGGGTGATGGCGGGGGCGACGTTTCTTCCCCGCTTGTCTCCCGCTGTCTAGGCTGAGGTTTCGGGATGTTCCGGCAAGCCAACTGCTTTCATCGTATCGAGCAGCAGTTTCAGTGAAGGTGCATGGGTAACTGGTGTGAGTTCGGCCAGCCCCTGACAGGAAGACTCCGGTCTGAATTGCCGCATATTGCGCAATTCATTTGCTGCTTCTTCGCAGCGACCCTGGTTGTGCAGGGAAACGATCAAACTCACATTTGCCCAGAATTGCGTATGCGGATTTGCTACCGCGTCGCGGGCATGGGACTCGGCCTCTTCAAATCTCCCTTCAAAATTCAGGGCATGCGCAGTCCAGGCAGACGCGGCTCCGTGACTGGCATGTTGTTTGCCTGAGCTTATTACAAAATTCAGAATATTCTTGGCTTCATCGAACTGGCCGCTGCTGACCAGGGCAATTCCCATATACAGCTTTGTATGGGCGTCACTGTCATTGACTGAACCTGCCCGCCGCAACGCGCTAATACCTGCGTCTGTCTGGCCAAGATGAACCAGTATGGTGCCAAGGGCTGCCAGCACCTCGGAATTACTCGGGGCAATTTCTGAAGCAAGTGTGGCATGTTTCAGCGCTTCCCGCAGCCGTTCCGCCCTGCCTGTTTCGAACGAAAAACCAACAAGGTGCCACATTGCCGTTGCAAGCCCGGCATGGGCTTCCGCGAGATCTGGGTCGAGTTCAATGGCTTTGGAAAATTCCTCGATGGCTTTGGTAGAGACATCGGTCTGACCGATAATGCCACGGTCGAAAAGGTAAGCACTGCCACGCAAATAGTATTGCCAGGCGCTCAACTCGTTGGTTTGTTGGCTCGAGGCATTCCGCCGTTCCATCCGTTTGACCGTTGGCTCAACGGCAGCTACGACCCGCCTTGTTATATGGTCAAGAACCGGAAAAATATCCTCACCCTTTCCGTCAATCTGTTCTGACCAAAGCACACCTGATGTTTGAGTATCGGTTAAGGTTGCCGACAATCTCAGCGTGTCTCCCGCACTCCTTACGCTGCCTTCCACAACGTATCGCACAGCGTGTTCTTTGCTTAATTTTGGCAAATCGACAATCTGGTCCTTGAATGAAAAACTGACCGACCGTGAAAGCACCGTAAACTGTTTGGAATGGCTCAGTTCAAGAATGATGTCCTCTGCCAACCCATCAGCCACATGGTGAAGCTCTGGATCACTGGAGCGCACCTGAAAGGGCAATATCAGGATGCGGGCGCGTTGTTCCGTTATTGGTGATCCATCATTCGTTTCTGGAGCGTCGTTCAACTCGGCGACAAATCGAAACCCTTTGCGCGGAAATGTGCGAATGACATTTTGAGCCTTGCCATCGTCATTTACCGCCCGCCTTGCTGCATTAACCCGACTGTTGAGGTTTGCATCGCTGACAATCCGCCCCTGCCAGACATTTTCGATCAACTCGTCCTTGCTGACAACGCGGTCGGAGTTTTCGGCCAGATAGGACAGCAATGTGAATACCTGAGGCTCCACAGATACCGGCCCATCAGGACCGTGTAACTCGACCAGATCGGTGTCCAACGTGTAGAGCCCAAAAGCAAACTTCATGAAAAATTCATGCCATCTTTAGCAATCTCAAGCAATCCGAACTGATTTGGCAACCCAATCTTCAAGCGCGTGGCCTTCTGCTCTGTCACTGTGGTGGAACGCAAAGAAGGAACAGTCGCCATGAACATCGTCGCTCAAAAATACCTGCCCAATTTTTTTGACTCAGTTTTGAACCGGTTTGTTCGGTCCATTGAACCGACGCAGCGGGATATGAATGTCAGCGATCAATATGTGAATAAGATTAAGTCTGCCGAACAGGAACTGAAGCGCCGGGCAGGGTCAAAGAAATACAATTGCGCGACCTATGATGTGTAGGGGTGAAGCGATGACAAGTTCGAAATAAGCGCTTGAAAAACTCTACAATTTGATTTGGGGACAGGATTGATCGGCAATCTGGACCTTGTTTACAACTATACCTGATCCACTTGCAGCGGTGGCGAGTTCTGCGAGGTTTGAAAGTGCCGTTAATGGAAGGCCAGCCATTGCGCCAGATGTCGCCTCCGACATGAAGACAATTGATCTGCTTTGGTCATCGACACAGGAATTGACCGAATCACGGGTATTGATCCCCCAGCACAGGATTTTCGAGCCAGCGGCATAGACCACCAGATTTTCGTTCAATGGAAACGACGCTGCTTTGCCTCCAAGCGGTTCAAACCGGTCGATCGCCGGATCGGCGAGGCGCAGGGTGAATTCGCCATCGGGCAATTTATCCAGATCGTAGGCGCCCATGGGCGTGCCGTGAATGACCGATATCAAATTGTAGAGATCAACGACTTGCAGGCCGGTAGAAATATCATCGCCTTTTTTAACCCGCCGCAAAAGCGCTTCGATGCTGGAATGGAATTTTGAAGGCTTGACCGACATGGCCGCATAGGCTTCACGCCACGAAGCAATTGCCGGCAGGCTGGTGATCGGGTCGGCTTCATTGATGTGTCGCGCAATTTCGGGGAGTTTTGCGGTAAGGTTTTCTATCAGCGGGTCGAGACTGGCTGGATCATCGAGTGTGACCACCAATGCCCCAACGGTCATGGATGGAAATTTCTGCAACACATCGGGGTGAATTTGAAAGGCTAGCTGGCTCACGTATTCGGACTTTTCAGAAGTAAAGGAATCGATTGATGCAAACTAAATCAGTCCAGTCTGGATGCTAAGCAAAATCGATCATTCTGGCCGAGTTCTCCGATCCAACGCCGCTATGTGATCAACATTTTTGTTTGGGTGCCGATGCGGGGCAGCAGCCAAAGCATATCGCGGCGGGAAATGGCGACGCAGCCCTCGGTTGCTCGATAATCGTCGCGGGCAAGGTGGAAGAAAATGGCACTGCCACCGACAGTCATGCGGCGGGAGATGTTGATATCCAGGACTATGGCGATGTCGTAAAGATGGTCATCACGAGCGAGTTTTTCGCAACTTGCGGGATAGGGCAGGCCAACGGGACGATTGTAATTGCGGTCGCCGGGGGCATCGCACCAGCCATCGCCGGCATCTATGCTGTGCAGATTGATACCGGCGTTTCGCAAGGAAACCCGTTCGGAGCGAACCATGGCACTGAGCAGGCGAAATTGTCCGCGTGGTGTGATGCCGTCACCCTCTCCCCGTTTGATGCCGATGCCGGAACGGCCAAGCGCACATCTTAGTGTGTGGCCACCCGCGCTCAGCAAACCTTGATCCCTGTAGCCGGGCCGGGTTGTTACATTTAAAAAATTTAGCGTGGAACCGTAATAATTTTGCACTTTTTGCTCATTTGGCTCACAATATTGAACAGAATTTCACAATCACGTGTGATTCCCGGCGGCGCAAGTTTACGCCACGATTTTTGTTACTAGATGGGGGTATTCGCCCCGCAAAAAGGGGTAAACACCTGTGAGGAATACCATGACCGAACGCGCCATTCTGCTGGTTGATGATGATAGTGATTTGCGCGAGGCGCTGACCGAACAACTTGCCCTTTATGATGAGTTTGCCATTACCCAGGAGGAATCCGCGGCGGCAGGCATCAAAACGGCCCGTGACAGCCATACCGATTTGTTGATCATGGATGTTGGTCTGCCTGACATGGATGGTCGCGAAGCGGTCAAACTGCTGCGCAAAGGCGGCTTCAAGTCGCCAATTATCATGCTGACCGGCCACGATACTGACAGCGATACCATATTGGGGCTGGAAGCCGGCGCCAATGACTATATCGCCAAGCCGTTCAAATTTGCCGTGCTGCTGGCCCGTATCCGGGCCCAGTTGCGACAGCATGAACAGAGCGAAGACGCGGTTTTCACCATTGGCCACTATTCCTTCCGTCCGGCGCAGAAACTGCTGGTGGAAGAAGATGGCGGCAAGGTGCGTTTGACTGAAAAGGAAACCGCCATTCTCAAATATCTCTATCGCGCCGACCAAAAGGTGATTACCCGCGATGTGTTGCTGGAAGAGGTCTGGGGTTATAATTCCGGCGTCACCACGCATACGCTGGAGACCCACATTTACCGGTTGCGTCAGAAAATCGAGAAAGATCCGTCCAATGCTACATTGCTGGTCACCGAAAGCGGTGGCTACAAGCTGATGCCGTAGGACAGTTGTTTTGAGCCTCGACACCGATATCAAACTACTTAGCCGAGTTCGGCTGTTTGATGGGTTTCATGCCGACCACCTGCGGTTGCTGGCATTCGGCGCGGAGGCCCGCGCGCTGGGCCAGGGCACAATATTGTACCGCCAGGATACACCTTCGGATGGCGGCTATGTTATTGTGCGCGGCAATGTCGATCTCACATCGGGCCTCAACGACAGCATAGTTTCATCCCACGGTGCCAGTTCGCTGATTGGGGAAATGGCAATGATTTCCGAAACCATGCATGCAGCAACTGCGGTGGCGACAGAAAATACCGAAGTGCTGAAGATCACCCGCCCGTTGTTTTTGCGGATGCTCAATGAATATCCGCAGCTAGCTGCGATTTTGCAAAAACGTATATCCGATTCGGTCAATGAATTTGCTGATAAGCTGGACAGGATCCGCGCGAAGCTTGACCATGCCAGCGATCTTGCCAACCGAGCGGCCACAGCCAAGGCGGCGGCGAGAACGAAAAGTGCCACCAGTGCAACGAGCGCCAATACTGAAGACGAAAAATAGACCGAAGCTTTTGACGCGCAACCGGAGTTGAACGGCTCTAAAACCCGAATGTTGCCATCACCGGCACGTGGTCGGACGGCTTTACCCAGCCGCGCGCTTCGCGCAGAACCATCAGGTCGGTCAAATGTTCCGCCAGTTCCGGCGCAGACCAGACATGATCGAGGCGGCGCCCCTTGTCAGCGGCGCTCCAGTCCTTGGAGCGGTAACTCCACCAGGTATAGATTTTTTCTTCCGGTGGGATGTGCTGGCGAATCAGATCGGTCCAGCCGCCTTTCTGCATGACATCGATCAGACCGTCGGTTTCAACAGGTGTGTGACTGACAACCTTCAGCAATTGTTTGTGGGACCAGACGTCGGTTTCCAGCGGTGCGATATTGAGATCACCAACCAGAATATTGGGCACATTGCCGGTGGCACTGGGCAGGCTTTTCATCTCATCGATGAATTTCAATTTGTGATCAAATTTGGGATTTTTCTTAGGGTCGGCTTCGTCACCGCCAGCGGGGACATAAAAATTGTGTACCCGGACAGGGCCGCGTTTTGTGTCGATCATGCATTCCACATGACGGGTATCGCCCATGGCGACATAATCGGTGGAAGCAATTTCCTTCAGCGGATGCTTTGAGACGGTGGCAACGCCATGATAGCCCTTCTGGCCGTGCACAGCGCAATGTTCATAGCCGAGTTCGTGAAACGCCTTGAGCGGGAACTGGTCATTCTGGCATTTGATTTCCTGCAGGCACAGCACGTCAGGTTGATGGGTCTGCAGGAAGTCACCGACAATGCCAATTCGCAGGCGCACCGAGTTGATGTTCCATGTGGCGAGTTTGAAGGAATTTGAGGCCATGGGGGACTGCCGGAATAGAGATCACGTGAAGCTCCATACCATGAACCGCTGACCGAGGCGGGACAAGATCAAAGCTGCGGTGAGAGGATGCTTTCCCCAGTTTGCGGCCCGCGGCAGCGGCAGCGGCGACGAGCGGCGAGCGGCGAGCGGCGAGGCAGCGGTGGCTCGTCCTACGCTGCGATTAGTCTTCGCCGCGTTGTTTGCGCAGGATGGCGCGCTGGTCCATGCGGAACAGGCGTTGGTTCAACTTGACGTTGCGCTGGACATTGAAAATCATCACCGACGTGTCCTTACCCTGATTGTCAGTAATGGTCCATTGGCGCAGGTCAAAGGATTTGGGATCAAACATCAGCGTGATTTTTGAATTTCCAAAGATCGTTTTGTCGCCCAGAATGACTGTGGTCAGGTCTCGTTCGGTCTTGACGCTCTTGATCGACTTGTCATTGACGTCGATACGGTTGGCCAACAACAATTTCAGGGGAGTTTTGCTTAACGGGAAGAAATCCCAGGTCTTTAACTTGCGGTTGTGAATGCCAACCGTCTTGCCGTCAGCCTTGACCAGAATGGGGGATGGCTTGGCGTAGTCGAACCGCACATTGCCGGGGCGTTTGATGAAAAATCGACCGCCGGTTTGCTCGCCATTGGGACCAAACTGCACGAACTCTCCCATCATTGTGGGTACGCTGGAAAAATGTTTGGAAATCTTGGCGACGGTTTTGGCATCTTTTTTGCCAATTTTGGCCGTGGCGATCATTGTGCCGAACATCACGGTAACGATCAGGGTCAGCGCTGTGATGAACAGGGTGCGGAGACTTTGCATCAGATATTCGACCTTCAGTTTTATAGAATCACAACATTGATCCGTTGTATCCGGGATAGCAGTTCAGTTCTGTAGTTTGCAATTCTGGCACCAGTATGATTGGCGCCAATTATATTGTTTCATCTTCGGCAGGCACCAGAATTTCGCGTTTGCCGGCATGGTTGGCAGGGCTGATCAGCCCTTCCTGCTCCATGCGTTCAATCAACGAAGCAGCCTTGTTATAACCAACTGACAAACGCCGCTGAATATAAGACGTGGATGCCTTGCGATCGCGCAACACGATGGCCACCGCCTGATCATAGGGATCATCGGAATTGCCCATATTGCCGCCGCCGCCGCCGCCAGCGCCGCCTGCTTCTTCTTCCTCGTCCTCTTCAGTGACCGCTTCGAGATATTGTGGCACACCCTGAGCCTTGAGATGATTGACGATGTCTTCAACTTCCTGATCGTCGACGAACGGGCCGTGAACACGGGTGATGCGACCGCCACCGGCCATGTAGAGCATATCACCCATTCCGAGCAGTTGTTCTGCACCCATTTCACCAAGAATGGTGCGGGAATCGATTTTGGAGGTGACCTGGAAGGATATCCGGGTCGGGAAATTAGCTTTGATTGTGCCGGTGATGACGTCAACCGAGGGACGTTGGGTGGCCATGATGACATGGATGCCGGCGGCACGGGCCATTTGCGCCAGGCGCTGGACGGTGCCTTCGATGTCCTTGCCGGCGACCATCATCAGGTCGGCCATCTCGTCGATAATCACGACGATGAACGGCATTGGCTCGAGATCGAGTTCTTCATGCTCATAGATTGCTTCGCCCGTGTCGCGGTCAAAACCTGTCTGAACGGTGCGGGTAATGACTTCACCGCGGGCTGCGGCTTCGGCAATGCGGGTATTGAATCCGTCGATATTACGGACTCCGACCTTTGACATTTTCTTGTACCGCTCTTCCATTTCGCGAACGGTCCATTTCAGCGCTACAACCGCCTTTTTGGGATCGACCACCACCGGTGTCAGAAGATGTGGAATACCGTCATAGATAGACAATTCCAGCATTTTCGGATCGATCATGATCAGTTTGCACTTTTCTGGGCCGAGACGGTACAGCAATGAAAGGATCATCGTATTGATCGCCACCGACTTACCGGAGCCTGTTGTACCTGCTACCAGCAGGTGAGGCATTTTGGCGAGATCGGCGATTACCGGCTCGCCACCAATGGTTTTGCCGAGACACATGGCCAATTTGGCCTTGGTTTTCTTAAATTCCGGGCTCGACAATTGCTCGCGCAGGTAAACTGTTTCGCGGCGCTTGTTGGGAAGTTCGATGCCGATGGCGTTGCGTCCCGGTACAACCGCGACGCGGGCGGCGATGGCGCTCATTGAGCGGGCAATATCTTCTGCAAGGCCGATAACGCGAGAGGATTTGACGCCCGGTGCCGGCTCCAACTCGTAGAGTGTGACGACAGGGCCGGGACGGACTTTGAGGATCTGACCCTTGACGCCGAAGTCTTCCAGCACGCCTTCGAGCAAGCGGGCATTTTCCTCAAGAGCCTCATTTGACAGGGAAGCATCTTCAACCACGGCCTTTTGCTCTGACAGCAGGTCGATTGCCGGCAGAATGAAGCGGCCTTTGGAAGACTTTGGCTTGTTGCGCCGGGCAATTGTTGCGCGCCTGACATGAGGTTCCGGTTGCGCCGCGTCAGTGTGCGGGATCGGCTCGTCTCGAAATGCAGCAGCATCGGCTGCATCGCGAGCCAGGATCGCCGGATTTTCCGCTTCGGTGAATTCAATGGAATCATCGGCAAAGTCGGCCGCTGTCTCGTCAAAATAGGCAGGAGCGTCATCAATTGAAGAATCATAAGAGTTTTGACTTACCGAGCCATTGATTGTTTCTGGCAGACCGGCAGCATCAATCATCGGTTCGACCCAGCCTTGTCCATATTGGGAATTGCGAGCTTCGCGGGCAGCGGCGCGTTTGTTGCGCCACATGGCGGAAAACTTGTATCCAAGATGCATCATCATGCCGAGCGGAGCGGCCAGAAAAGCTCCCCAGTCGCGACCCCCATCTTCGGTTGATGCATGAACCATTCCAGGCTCATCCATCAATTCTTGTTCCATCAGCAGCTCTTTATCAACGACCCGTTTGGGTTTTGGTGCACGCAACGTGATGCCACCCTGAAGGTCGCAGGCGCGAATCATCAACCATCCCGCGGGTACCGTAAAAAGGGCGCACAGAATTATTGCCAATATGCCGCTGGGGTAAGAGCCGATAAAGGCGCGCGGGACGCCCAGTATTGCATCCCCGATGACCCCGCCAAGGCCAACCTGAAGCGGCCAGCCATCCGGAATCGTCAAACATGCCAGGGCGGTTGCAACAAACAACAGGCCGGTAATCCAGTAACCAAGGCGGGCAAAGAGATGGTTGATCTGGCGCTGGGCCAGTTTGTGAATGCCCCATCCCAAAGGTGGCAGCAGCAACGCAATGGCAGCAAACCCAAGAAACTGCATGGTAAAGTCGGCAAAACTGGCACCCCAGAATCCGAGCCAGTTTTCTGCGGTTGATCCGTTGGCAAAAGTCAGGCTCGGATCGCTGATTGTCCATGTGGCCAGCGAAACGCCCCCCAGCAAGGCAATGCCGATAAGCACGATGCCCTGAATCTTGACGATCCAGCGCCGTATGAATGCTGGCATTACCGGGATGGTAACCGTCACTTTGCGGGGAGTTGGCTCGTCAAGATGGGCAGTCGAAGAGCCCATATTTGACGGGGAAAGGACAACTTCTGGCGCTTGCATACTCATAAAACTTTCAACCTGACCAAAATGGATGACGGCTTTCGTCCCGGCTGTCGGCGGCACAAAGCAATCGATTTGCTGACAAGTTTAGGCGGTGGATGGTTAAAGGCCTGTTAACCATGGGTCATGTTGGGACGGGTCTTGAACGCAAAATAAAAGGCCGCTGGAAAACCAGCGACCTTTTAATGCGTGATCACAAAGATCGATTACCGAGACAGATGTCAGCGAAGCATGTCGCTTTCCGGATTGGCGCCAATCTTGTGGATTGCCAGATCAGCACCAATGCGCTGATCGTCGTCGCTCATCCGCAAGCCAACCATGCTGCGCAGCACGCCGTAGACGATCAATCCGGCGATAACTGCGTAGGCTACACCAACAAGGCTGCCAACAATCTGCGACATCAGACTGACACCGCCGAGGCCACCCAGGGCTTCGGTGCCAAAGATACCGGCAGCAATACCGCCCCACAGGCCACACATGCCATGCAATGGCCAGACGCCGAGTACGTCATCAATCTTCAATTTGTTCTGACACCAGGTAAATCCATAGACAAAAATTCCGCCCGCAACTGCGCCGACTATCAAGGCACCGATTGGATGGAACAGATCGGATCCGGCACATACCGCAACCAGACCGGCCAAGGTGCCGTTGTGGACGAAACCCGGGTCATTGCGACCGATAAACAAGGCGGAAAGAATGCCGCCAACCATCGCCATCAGCGAGTTAATGGCGACCAGTCCGGTCACTCCTTCAAGCGACTGGGCCGACATGACGTTAAAGCCGAACCATCCTACGCAAAGCATCCATGACCCCATTGCCAACCACGGAATGGAAGAAGGAGGGATGCCCTGAATTTTGCCGTCTTCGCGATAGCGATTGAAGCGCGGCCCGAGCAGTAACACGGCGGACAGAGCAATCCAGCCACCCACGGCGTGGACAACAATGGAACCGGCAAAATCGTGGAATGCTGCACCAAAAGTGGCTTCCAGCCATCCGTTAAAGCCGAAATTACCGTTCCAGATCATGCCTTCAAATAGTGGATAGACAAGTCCGACAATGGCAACCGTTGCCAGACATTGCGGCAAAAACTTCATCCGTTCGGCAATGCCACCGGAAATGATTGCCGGAATCGCTGCAGCGAATGTTGTCAGGAAGAAGAATTTCACCAGTGCAAATCCCTGTGGGGCGAAAACCTCACCACCACCATTGCCTGACAGAACGCTGGCATTGACCAGGAATGTCACGCCATAGGCAATGAAATAGCCGATAAAGAAATAGGCGACTGTTGAAATGGCAAAGTCGACCAGAATTTTGACCAGGGCGTTGACCTGGTTCTTGTGCTGAACGGTTCCGACTTCCAGAAAAGCAAAACCACCATGCATGGCAAAACAAGAATCGCCCCAATCAGGACGAAAAAGACATCTGCACCCATTTGAATTCCCCGTAATAGGCTTCCATCATTTCGGCGGCGGCCGACAAAATGGATACTCAGTTGTTTGAGCGCCTGTATTGATCCAAAACTCCGCAGTGAGGTTCAGACCGACGCTTTCACCTGAGGAACAATCAAGTAACGTGCCAGACGGTAAGTTATTGATATAAAATAGTAAAAATTCTAAAGGGAGCATCAACAGGCGGCAAATGCCTAATTATTGTGCAGAACCGCCACAACCTGCCTGATATTTGTACAGGCAGGTTGCTCCTCGAAGGTCGCCTCCCGTTACGGGAATTGACGGGGTGTGCGATACCGGCCCGCTTACTATTGGCAGCGGACCGGTTATTTTGAGGTTAGCTTCTGCCGAAAGCAAATTCCGGGTAGGCTTCAACGCCGACCTCGCTGCGGTCAAGGCCGCCGGCTTCCTCTTCCTCCGATACCCGAATGCCAATCGTTACTTTCAGCGCATACCAGATGGCGGCGCTGCAGATCACGGTGAACACGCCATAGGCGGCGATTCCATAGAGCTGGGCCAACAGGCTGGCGCTGTCGTTGGTGAGTACTACTGCAACGGTTCCCCAGATACCGGCCAGCAGGTGAACCGGGATGGCACCGACAACGTCATCAATTTTGAACTTGTCGAGCAGCGGAACCGCGAACACGACAATCGCACCACCGACACCACCGATCAGGATTGCCATCGCCGGTGAAGGCGTCAGCGGTTCAGCGGTGATCGACACAAGACCGGCCAGGGCGCCGTTGAGGGCCATGGTGACGTCGAGTTTGCCATAGGTGAACTGCATGATGATCAGCGAAACGATTGTTCCACCAGCAGCGGCAAGATTGGTATTGGCAAAGATGCGTGACACGTCGGAAACATCGCCGATTGTGCCCATCGCCAGTTGCGATGCGCCATTAAAGCCGAACCAGCCGAGCCAGAGGATGAAAGTGCCCAGTGTGGCGAGGGGAATGTTGGAACCAACCATCGGGACCACACGACCATCTTCGCCGTATTTGCCTTTGCGCGCGCCGAGAATGATTGCGCCGGTCAGGGCTGCCCAACCACCGACAGAGTGGACGATGGTCGATCCGGCAAAATCGTTAAACCCAGCCGCGCCAAGGAAGCCTGCACCCCATTTCCAGGATCCGGAAATCGGATACATGATGCCGGTCAAAATGACCGTGAATATGATGAACGGCCAGAATTTGATGCGCTCAGCAATTGTTCCGGAAACGATCGAAGCGGTTGCTGCAACGAAGGCCATCTGGAAGAACCAGTCGGACGCGGTGGAGTAACTGCCATCTGCCCCGGAGCCAACGGCATCAAACAGATAGTTGAAGCTGAAAGAGCCGATAAAGCCACCGTCGACATTGGTGTACATCAGGTTGTAGCCAACCAGCCAGTACATGACGCCGGCGACGGAATAGAGGGAGATGTTTTTCAAACATTGCATGGAGACGTTTTTGGATCGCACCAGGCCAGCTTCCAGCATGGCAAAGCCAGCCGCCATGAACATGACGAGGAAGCCACCGATGAGAAACAATAATGTGTTGAAGATGTAGGCCGTTTCTTTCGCGACATCGGCGGTGGATGCTTCTTGAGCGAAACCGGCTGTGGTGAGGGATGCCAGCGCGACGGAGATTGCCGTTAATGCTGCACCCTTTTTGAGTGTCTTTTTCATACCTGAATTACCTTTTGAAATATGTGGGTGCTAGAGAGCTTCGGCACCGGTTTCGCCGGTGCGGATGCGCATCGTCTGTTCGATATCCAGAACAAACAACTTGCCGTCACCGATCTGACCGGTTGAAGCGGCATCGCGAAGAGTCTCGGTCACCTGAGCAGCCTGTTCTGAATCAACTGCAATTTCGAGTTTGAGTTTTGGAACAAAATGCACCGCATATTCCGCACCGCGATAAATTTCGCTTTGTCCTTTTTGCCGCCCATAGCCTTTGACTTCAGTGACCGTCAGCCCCTGAACCCCGATGGCAGAAAGGGCATCACGCACCTCGTCAAGCTTGAACGGCTTGATGATTGCCATGACTAATTTCATGTTAGTATCCCGTCTGATCTTACAGACCGGCAGATCTGCCAGCCTTTCATCACCAAGGCAGTAAACCTCGGGTCACGGGATGCGTTTCAAGGAGCATGCCAGTTTGGTAAGCTACTGTTTTATAACATTAAAAATAAGTTTCAGCGCTACGAATGGTCAATATTGCCTAAATATTATGCAATAAGTGCCTTTTTATCAATCATGGTGATTTTTTAGGCATTCCAGATTCTGGCCGGTGCTTGGGATCGCGCAGCCGGATCAGACCTTCCTGGCTGCAAGAGGCCACCAGCACCCCGTCTTTTGTGTAAAGCGAACCGCGGGTCAGACCTCTTCCACCATTTGAATTGGGGCTATCCTGGGCAAACAAAAGCCACTCATTCATGTTGATCGGGCGGTGGAACCACATGGAATGGTCCAGGCTGGCGACCTGTAAATCCCTGTCAAATACCTTGCGCCCGTGGGGATATAATGCCGTGTCCAGCAAGGTGATGTCGGAAGCATAGGCCAGCACCGCTGCCTGCAAGGCCGGATCATCGGGAATTGGACCCGTGGCGCGAACCCAGACATATTGTTGCGGCGGCAGTTTTTTGTCCGACAGGTAATGTTCAAACGAGGTGGCGCGGACTTCAATTGGCCGCTCGCGTTTCCAATAGGTTTTTACCGCTTCGGAAGCGTGTTCCATAAACTTCTGCTTCAGTTCGGCTTCGCTCATCAGCGATTCCGGGTCGGCCTGATTGGGCATATCCATGTGGAAGTCCAACCCCTCTTCATGGATCTGAAAAGACACTGACATGGAGAATATGGCGTGCCCATGTTGAATCGCCACAACACGCCGGGTGGTGAAGGACCCGCCATCTCGAATACGATCGACCTCATAGATGATGGGGATTTCCGGATCTCCAGGTCTCAGAAAATAACCGTGTAGCGAATGTGCCTGCCGCTCGGCGGGAACCGTGCGTTGCGCGGCCACCAGAGCCTGACCTATCACCTGACCACCAAATACCCGCTGCCAGCCGGTCTTCGGGCTGCGACCACGAAACAGGTTGTGTTCCAGTTGTTCAAGGTTGAGAATGCCAATCAGTTCTTCAACTGCGGTATTTGTTTTGCTGTCAGGGCTGGCCATGAGTGGCTCTAGTCTCCATATCAAGTGTTGATCACAGTCTATCAAAAACCTGGTCTGCTGGAACAGGCCAAAACGGAGCCATCATGCCAAATCAAGGGCCCATTATTGATTGTATTATTGCCGGCGGCGGTTATGTCGGCCTGTCAACTGCGGTGGCCATCAAGGCATCAGCACCGCATCTGACCGTCACCCTGATAGATGCGGCTCCTGAACAGGCGATCCTCAACGATCAACGGGCATCGGCAATCGCCGCAGCCGCCAGCCGGATGCTTGGTCAGCTTGGCCTGTGGGCAAAACTTGCTGAACACGCGCAACCTATCAATGAAATGATCGTCACCGACAGCCGAACATCTGATCCGGTTCGCCCGGTCTTCCTGACATTCGGCGGCGGCAGCGAAAAAGGGGTTAGCGACGAAAGCAACGGCGACGAAAGCGGCGAAGAGCCGTTTGCCCACATGCTGCCCAACCGTGCATTGGTCACCGCGCTGCGCGATAAGGCCAAGGAACTTGATATTGAGCTGGTCCATGAAGATGCGGTGCTCGGTTTTGAGAATGGTGATCCCGCAACTGCTGTTCGTTTAAAATCAGGTGGAGAGCTGAAAACCCGCCTGCTGATCGCGGCCGATGGTGCCCGCTCGAAACTGCGCGACCTTGCCGGTATCAAGACAGTGCACTGGAGCTACGACCAGATGGGCATTGTCACAACGGTAGCCCATGAACGCCCCCATCATGGAAGGGCCGAAGAACACTTCATGCCCGGTGGTCCGTTCGCCACCCTGCCATTGCCGGGCAACAAATCATCGCTGGTCTGGACTGAACCCACTCAAAATGCCGACCGGTTAATGGCAGCGGATGATTTCACCTTTGAACTGGAGCTGGAAAAACGTTTTGGCCACAAATTGGGGGAGATCGAAGTGGCTGGTCCCCGCAAGGCATTTCCCCTGGGCCTGACTTTGGCGCGCGATTATGTACGGCCCCGCTTCGCCCTGGTTGGTGATGCGGCTCATGGTATTCATCCGATCGCCGGACAGGGCCTCAATCTGGGGTTCAAGGATGCCGCGGCACTGGCCCAGGTGATTGTTGAGACCGACCGGTTGGGACTGGATATTGGCACGATGACTGCGCTGGAGCGCTATCAGCAATGGCGGCGCTTCGATACGGTGCAGATGGGTGTTGTAACCGACGTATTGAATCGTCTGTTCAGCAATGACATTGGCCCCCTACGGATGCTGCGTACCGTCGGGCTCGGCATTGTAGATCGCCTGCCGGGGTTGAAAAAGAGCTTTATCAATCAGGCCGCAGGCCGTGGTCCCAGCAATCCGGCTTTGCTCAATGGCGAGGCTATCTAAACCGGTCCGAATTTAAGTCGGATCAGGATTCAGGTTTTTTCTGACCCAGCCAGATAATCAGCAAAAATGGTAGAGAGGGAATGATAAACCACGGATTGGCCAAACCACTAAACAGCAGATTGATTATAAACATGCCGGCAATTGCCAGCGCCGACCACTTGACCTTTTTCGACTGAATTGCATACCAGCTACGCATCCATGAAACGGTGGGCAGGGACTGAACCGTATCGGCAAAAGTACGGGCATCATCGGCAAAAGGTGGCGGTGTGGAGCCCTGTGACTTGCGCGATCCGGGCTTTGCTTCAGCCTCATCCATTGATGGCCCGGCATTGCCACCTCCAATGCGCACTTTATAGCTTTCGATGGCCTGCTCACCATCCTTTGCCACATGCTTGCCGCCGAAATCAAAACCGACGGCCAGTTGCCGAGCGGCGAAATCATGCACCGACTTCGATACCATAATGCCACCGGGATCGGCCAGCGCCTCCAGCCGCGACGCAACATTGACCCCATCGCCGTATATATTGTCCCCCTGGTGGATCACATCGCCCAGATTGATGCCGATGCGAAACTGCAATTTTTGGTTGTCGGACAGCAGGTCATTGCGCGAATTCAACGCGGTTTGAATCTCAACCGCACACCGCACCGCCTCGACCACGCTGTCAAATTCAGCGATGACGGCATCGCCCCAGGTATTAATCTCCCGACCTTCATAGCGACCGAACAGATCGTTCATCACATCGCGATATTCCTGCAGACGGGCCAGCGTGCCGTCCTCATCGGTGGCCATCAATGAACCGTACTGGACAGCGTCGGCACAGAATATTGTCGTCAGTTTGCGTTTGGCCACGCCCGGGCTCCTAGCCGAAAGGTTGTTCGAATTCGTCTGTCTCGGGATTGAGCGTCCACAATTCACCGGTTGATATGTCGAACCAGGCACCGTGCAGTCCAATCTGCTCTCGCTCCAACAAGATGGAGACGCAAGGGAAGGTTTTCAAATGTTCAATTGACTGTCGGATGCTTTCGGCTTCCAGCTTGCCCTGTAATTCTTCTGCAGTTTCGCCACTGACGCGCTGAATTTTCTGTGCCACGGGATCCAACAGCGAAATCCATTTGCCGATAAAATCTCCCGGCGACAGCGGATCGCTGGCCTCACCGGTCAACTGTTGGCGGAAAGCACTGATGCCCCCGCAGCGGCCATGGCCCATTACCACGATGTGTTTGACCCGCAATGCCTGAACAGCAAATTCAAGCGCTGCGGAAGTCCCGTGAATATCTCCATCGGTAGTGTGGGGCGGCATGATATTGGCCACATTGCGCACCACAAACATTTCCCCGGGGGCAGCGCCAAATATGGTTTCTGGTGCGGAACGGGAATCGCAACAGGCGATGATCATCGTCTTCGGCTTCTGACCAAGTTCTGCCAATTGCTCATAACGCTCGCGTTCCCGGGGCAGCCGGTTTTTGCGAAAATGCGCATAGCCTCCCAACAATTCACGTGGGAACCCCGGATCAACAAGCTCCCTGCGCGGTTTGGATATGGCGTTGTTTTTTGTGTCGTCGGATGATGTCGTCACAACTTGAGCTCCAGAAAACAGTAAGCTTTATTCGCACAGCTTGGTGGTCAACGTCTAGTTGCAGCAGGCAAGATCCGCAATTCGCTTTGAGCCAACGCACAACGACTTGGGATCATCTGCCTGCTGAATTGGCAGGTTCCTTCAATCCTCCAGCGGCCGTGCCTCGGAGATCAACATGATGGGGACTCCATCGCGCACCGGATAGGCCAGCTTGGCTTTCTTTGAAATCAGTTCCTGGGCCGATTCGTCAAATTCCAAATTGCCCTTTGTCAAAGGACAAACCAGAAGTTCCAGCATTTTAATGTCGAGCAGGGACTTGTCTTTCATGTCACTTCCAGATGGCGCGGGTCCTAAATTTATTGAAGAGTTCCCGACGTATCACCAGCCTCCCTTGCCAGCATGATTTCGGTGATCGCCACGAGTGTTTCCGCGCGGGTTTTCAAATCTGGCGCCTCTAACAATGCTTGCTTTTCGGCCGGTCCATAGGGGCTCATCATTGACAATGTATTGACCAAAGTCTCGGTTCCTGCTTCGCTCACCCCGTCCCAATCGGCCTCCATGTCATTGGCTTCTAGAAATTGTTTGAAAGTACGCAGCAGGCCGTCTCGGTCGACTGCCTTGGCGGCTTCGATATCTTCTTCAAGATCATCCATGAATCCACCAATTTTCGCGACGCGGTAACCGTTGACGCCGGCGGTTTCTTCCAAAATGCGAAACCGGCATACCCCCGCCAGATTTACCACCAAACGGCCATCACCGGTTTCCTGAAATGCAGTAATACGGCCGACGCAACCAACGTCGCACAAGGCCGGGTCTGCTTCATCATCCGGCTGGTCAAATTGTGGCTGGATCATGCCAATCATGCGATGGCTGTCCATGGCGTCTTCGATCATCGCCAGATAGCGCGGTTCGAAAATGTTGAGCGGCATGTTTGCAGCTGGCAATAACAGGGCTCCAGACAGCGGAAACAGCGGGACGCTGTCCGGCAGGTCGGAGATTTGGCTATAGACGGCGTTGCCGGCTTTCATGATCGTATTCCTAACGCAGCTTTGCGATCACAGTGGCGGGAAGGCCCCGCTACGAAAACAATATTGACGACAGGGCTCGGCGGCCCGAAACAGTGGCCGGATCCATATTTCCCCAAGCCTCAAAAAATTCTAGCAGTTGGGTGCGCGCACCATCGTCCTGCCATGTGCGGTCAGCGCGTACAATCGTGATGAGCTGCTCTGTAGCAGCCTCGCGCTCACCTTCTGCGTTCAGTGCGACGGCATAATCGAGGCGGGCCTGATGGTCGTTTGGATTGGCTTCCACTGCCGCTGCAAGTTCAGCCAGACCACCAAGGTCGGACGCCTGTCGGGCCAGTTCTATTGACTTGATCAGGGCAATTAGCGGCCCCTTATCGCGATGCTCTTCGGGGATCTTGTCGACCAGCATCTGCGCCATGTCGATTTCACCGACCGCAATGTAACATTGGCCCATGCCGGCAAATGCGTCGATATTGCCCGGTTCCCTGGCCAGAATGGCGCTGAACACTTCTGCAGCCGTGCCGTGATCTCCGTCAACCATCAATTGATTGGCCTGTTCCATGGCGGCGGCCATGTCCTGTGCCTCGGCATCGGGCTTCACCTTGCCGGCAATTTTTTCGAAAAACCGCCGCACTTCGCCTTCCGGCTTGGCTCCCATGAAGGCGTCGGCCGGACGTCCATCAACGAAGGCGACGACGGCTGGGATCGACTGAATGCCCATCTGATTGGAAATTTCCGGATATTGCTCGATATCCATTTTGCACAGGGCAACCCCTTTGGTCTCGGCGGCGACTTTTTCAATGATCGGCCCCAATTGCTTGCAAGGGCCGCACCAGGGCGCCCAGAAGTCAACAACGACCGGATTCGACCGTGATGCCTCGATCACATCACTCATGAAACTTTCATTGGTCACATCCTTGACGACGGTGTCGTCTGCAACCGGTCCTGGTGGTTGATAAGTCGGCGCAGCGGGCATCGATGCCTGGCCCTGACTGGAGGCATTTGTGGAATATCCACCAGCCGCAGATCCGGCATAGGGATTATCAATATTGCTCATCGCTGTGGTCCTGACAGTTCGGTCTTTAATTGTCTACTATATGTCGGTGCAAGGCCGCTAAATTGCAACCTTTCAGCAAAACATTGCCCGAATTTGAGCCGGTTAAATTTCACTGCTCAAATCGACAATAATCGGGTCGTGGCCACTGGCCGCCGCGAAACTCAGAAGGTCTTGTGATGATATGGTTGTTGTGGCCGTGTTGACCAGTGGGTGGCAATTGATTTTCTGGTGCTGCAGCAGCCGCTGATCAATAGCGAAAGTCACATCGCCAGCCCGATCATTGATAATGCCAAATGCCGTCACCGCGCCGGGCGTGACCCCAAGAAATTCCTCCATCTTGTCTGCACTGCCGAAGGAAAAGCGGCTTGATCCACCCAACAGTTTGTGCAGTGTCTTAAGGTTGACCTGAGTATCTTCCTGGGCCGTCAGGAGAAAATAATTGCCCTTTTTGTCTTTCAAAAACAGGTTTTTGGTATGCCCCCTCAATTTCACCGCGCAATTTTTGGCTGTCTTCGACGGTGAACAATGCGGGATGGTCAAAAGTGAGCGTATCGAATGCACAGGCATCGAGATAGGCCAACAGGGTTTCGCGAGAGACGGGTGTTTCGGGTAGTTCGGCAGACATCATGAAGTTTCCGGGTCTGGTTGCAACCAGCCAAAATGAAACAGGCAATTGGCCGTTTGGTCACGTTTGGTGTCACGCATAGACAATGTGGCTGCGGCGTTCAACATTGAATCTAAAATGTTGGCGCCGCGGGTTGAATTTTGGGCGAATGCTTGATGAAGGTTATGGGATTTGACTGAATTTGGCTGGTGAGTTGTGACGATGTTCACCAAACCCCCAATTCGCGAAATTTTCCTGAACTTACGCCTTGCAATGGCCTCATGCTTGGCGCATATACAGCGCGCTGACGCAAAATGTCGGCCGCTCGAGCGGGCGTAGCTCAGGGGTAGAGCACAACCTTGCCAAGGTTGGGGTCGTGAGTTCGAATCTCATCGCCCGCTCCAATTTTTCAAAAACTTGCATCCAAGTCGTAGCTGTGGCCCGTCCACAGCCCAAAGCCTGATTCACAGTTCTGTTCACAATTCCCAACAGGGCAAGTTGCTCAAAGCCAAGGGCTTTGGCATGTGTGCTCTACCCCTGAGCTACGCCCGCTATTGTCAATCGACCTACGGTCACGTCAAAAAAGCAAACTTGAAAAATTTTCTAAACGAAAGCTGGGGGCCAGCATCTCGTAAATAATGGGGAATGCGACCATTAGGACGTTTTAAATCGCCTCAGCCGAATTCGTCGCATCAGACGTTGTAAATAAGCGAGTTTCAAATTAATCAACGGCCGCGTCGAGCCCACTTTGACCGAATCGGCCTTGTCGCGGATGGAATGCAATGGCGCTCGGCCCGACGTCACTTTAGACCCACTGCGGACATTGAATGGCATTGTCCAAAGTCGAAATGGCTGGCATTTCGACTTGGCATATTATGTTTCAATGTTCTTAATCTGACAGCAATTGCAGGGGGCTTACAAACGATGTTTATAATTGGCCAGGACTGAAAACCTGATAGTCAGGTGTCTCCACACGCGGCCACATTCTGGATCGCGGATAGTATTGCCATGCCTGTTGAATCGATGTCGTGGAAACAGAAATGGCAAGTAGCAGACGAACCAGTTTTGCCGCGTTCTTTAACCCACCAGGTTTGCCTAAACCACGGTTTGAAGAACTGTCTTTGCTCCGCTCACAAGCAGCGAGGTATCGACACCGGCGGCGACAAACTGATATCCCCACTTTCGGTATCTGATTGCTGCATCTGTGTTGGTCGCCAGTATTCCTGCCGGTACGTTGATGTCCTTCAGCCTGTTCACACAATCTTCCAACGCATTTTGAACGACCGGATTTTCCGGTTCACCCAAATATCCAAGCGATGCAGCAAGATCAGACGGCCCTATGAAAACGCCGACTACACCCTCGGTTTGCGCAATCTCTTCAAGGTTGGTCAACGCCTCTTCGGTCTCGATTTGTACCAGGCAACAGACCTGTTCGTTTGCAGAGCCGAGATAGTCCGGTGCCAGGCCAAATCGGCTGGCTCTCGTGGAACCAGCTACACCCCGCAGGCCTTTGGGAGGGTATCGCATGGCGCACACGGCTGCTTGCGCTTCGTCAGCATTTTGAACAAACGGAATCAGCAATGTCTGTGCGCCAATATCAAGCGCGCGTTTAATCAAGACCGGGTCGTTCCATGCGGGTCTTACAACATGGGCTGCTGATCCAACCGCAGCGGCCTGCAGCAATGGCAGTATGCCAGCGATTTCAACTGGTGAATGTTCCGTATCAAACAGCATCCAATCATAGCCCACCAGTGACAGCGCCTCTGCAGCGATCGGGTTGGCCAAACTGTTCCAGATCCCGATGAGTTGCTCACCGGCCAGCAGTCGCTGTTTGAAGACGTTTATTGGGGCATCAAGACGGCTCATACGAATTGCACCGCCACGCTGCCAAGGTCGCCAAAGTCGGCGCGAATTGTATCGCCCTTTTCAGCCCAAACCGGTCGAACGAACGATCCGGAAAGCACCATATGACCCGGTTCCATGGTTACACCAAGTGGCCCAATCTTGTTGGCAAGCCAGGCAATTCCCATTGCCGGATGACCCAATACGCCACAGGCGAGGCCAGTTTCTTCAATATCGGCATTGCGGTAGAGAACTCCTCCAACTGTCCTAAGATCAGCATCATGGGGGCGCACCGGCGTACCACCCAGGATCAGGCCTGCCGCAGCGCCATTATCTGCAACCGTGTCGTAGATCTGTCGTGGCTCATCGACACGCGCGTCGATAATTTCAATCGAAGGGACAACGTATTCCGTCGCTCGCATGACATCAATCAAACCAATGCCAGGCCCTTGCAAGGGGCTACCGAGTACGAATGTCAACTCCAACTCAACGCGCGGTACGGCAAAGTTACTGCGCGGGATTTTCGCGCCGTCCGGGATCAACATATTGTCCAGTAGATAGCCATAATCGGGTTCATCGATCTTGCTGGATCGCTGCATCGCCAGCGACGTCAGTCCGACCTTATGCCCGATGAGTTTGGCACCCTGTTGCTGAAACCGTTCGGCAACCATTCCCGAAATTGCATAAGAGTCTTCAACTTCGATGTCGGAATGCAACGCCGAAGGTCGGGTGGTTTGAACTTTTGTGCGATGTGCTTCCATCAAGGAATCTACGATGGATTGGCGTGTTTCAAGGTCAAGCATCGCTTGAACTCCCTGCAGTTTTGCTAGATTTACTGATGGATCCGGGCAAGCCGACATTGTCGATATTGCCGGAGTTGAGGTCAAAGAGCATTTCCCCAAGCCGGGTAACCGGCGTGTCGCCCAACCCCAGCATTTGACCCATTTTGTAGAGCGATCGCGCACCGCCTCCAGCGAATGTCAACGTACCTTCAGCGCGTGCCATATCGTTATATAATTCCAGATCTTTCAACGCCGTCCCAATGTCGAAAGATGGTGGGTGCTCACCGGAAATGAGTACGGGAGCAATTGCATCCAAACGTTTGCTGCCAGCAGCACTTTCGCGCATCGCGGTGTGCACCAGCGGCAGGTCGATCCCCATGGTCGCGGCCAGGGCGAATGTTTCGTAAACGATGGCGGAATTGGTAAGAGTTACCGCATTGTTGAGCAGCTTCAAAGCGTGGCCTGTACCTGATCCGCCCGTTAAATGCTGCGCTTCAGAAATCACCTCCAACAGTGGCATGACCGTATTCACGTCTTTATTTTGACCGCCAACAAGCAGTTGGATAGTGCCGGCCCGTGCCGCTGGTGGTCCCTTCAGCATCGGAGCGTCGACAAAGCCAATTTCCTGTTCAGCCAGTGATCTTGCCAAGTCGACCGTCAGGTCTGGCCGTGCCGATGTCAGGTCGACTACGACCGACCCGGAATTCGCCCTTTCGCCGATAGATGCCGTGATCTCCTGCCATGCCTCAATGCTTGGAAGGCAAAGAAAAATGACGTTTTGCTTTGCAATGCAATCATTGAGGTTGTTTGTGAGAGTTGCACCGGCCTGGGCGAGTTCGTCAGCGAACTTACGGTTTTGACGGATCAATACGGTACAGTCGTGCCCGGCTTTTAGCAGGTTGAGCGTTACTCCAACGCCCATCTTTCCGGCTCCGATGAATCCTACTTTGGACATTCAAAAATCTCGTATGTGGTCAAAAAAAAGGCGTGGCGATGATCGCCACGCCCGATAAATTGTATCGACGTTCTAGTAGCCCATTTGCTTGGCCAGGGAGTTGACGTCACCGCGTGTGTCATCGACCCATGTGGCATAGTCTCCGCCAATCTCACAACGCCAGGTCACGGCGAGTGCAGCAAGTTTGCCTTGCAGTTCGGCGTTGTCACCCAGGCTACACAAGGCGTTTCCAATTTTCTGGATCACATCGCCCGGTGTTCCTTTGGGTACAAAGAAGCCCTTCATCTGGAATGCTTCGAGATCGACACCCTGTTCCTTGGCAGTCGGAACGTCAGGCAGAGGCCCGATTCGCTCAGGCCCGAACACTGCAATAATTCGTGCCTCGCCCGATTTATGGAGACCAAGAACACCTGGAGGCGGGTCAATCATCGATGTAGAGTGACCACCGAGCACGGCTGCTTTTTTCTTGGCGCCACCACCAGCATTGATCAATTTGAGGTCTTCTCCAAGCGCATTTTCTGTCATCTGGGCAACAAAATGAGCAAGCGTTCCAACACCCATTGCAACTCCAATTTCACCTGGGGCGGCCTTTGCTGCTGCCTTGAATTCCTGGAGGTTCTGAATTGGGCTGTCACCCTTGACCGTAATTGCCAGCGGCATGAAGCCAATCGAAGCTGCGGGCACATAATCTTCGTCGGTGTAATCACCAAGGCCAACGGCCTGCGCAATCATCGTATTGGTCTGCAGAGTACCAAGTGTGTATCCATCCGGCTTTGCGTCAATCGCGGCTTGCGTGCCAACGGCGCCACCGGCACCCTTCATATTGACGATGACGATGTTCTGACCCAGCGCTTTTTGAAAATACGGCTGCAATGTCCGAAACACTGTGTCCGTTGTTCCACCGGGTGGGAACGGGATAACAATCCTAACAGTTTGGTCTGCGGGATATTCTGCAAATACTGGTGAGGTTAGGGCCAGTGTGGCCCCCATGCCCGCCATTGCAAGAGCAACAAGTTTCTTCATGGTGTCCTCCCTAGAAGGTAGAGCCGGTCACATTCGGCAACCGAACATTTAATGTGCACTAGGCTAGGCTGCTTCAATCGTAAAAAAAAATTCAAACTTTTCCATTTGGAATTCCCTTATGGAATAGACATGCCAACTATCACGGGTCTGTTGAAAGCAGTTCGTCCAGCATCTCCTTCGCAAGGGCCGTAAATGCCAGGGCCATGCGCGACGCCTCTGATTCATTCGAAATGATCGCGTATTTCAGTTCGATGACTGGTCGGAACGGGCGGTACTCAATGGCCGGCATTGACGACTTGGCGATAAGCGGGTGAACAATCGCAACGCCAATGCCTGAACGAACCAATTGGCAGGCCAGCAAAGTGGATTGGGTCTGGACGGAGAGTTTCCGTCTTACTCTTGCTTCGCCAAAAACCGAATCCGTTTTGTGCCGAAGCAGTGTTTCCGGGTCGACTGAAATTACTTGCTCACCGGCAAGATCCTCAACGTCAATCACGCTCTTCTTAATAAGATGATGGTTTGGCGGAAGTACGCATACTGCCTGAACGGTTCCCAGTTCTGTCACCGTCAACTTCTCGCTTCGCACCGGTAGAGTGACAAGTCCCAAGTCGTAATATCCGGAAAGAACCTGCTCTTCTATCCGTGTCCGCCCTTGCTGTTCTTCGATCACAGTTGTCACATTTGGGTAGCGCTCGCGTAAAGCGGAAAGCGTTTGCGGCAACAAACCGTGGCCAAGAGCGGGCATTGCACCTATGCGGAGTTTTCCGGCCCGCAAGGCGCCTGTGTCGCGCGACTTCTCTCTTAATTCATCTACAATGTTCAGGACACGGTCCACGTCCTCAAAAATCATTCTGCCTTCCGGTGTCAGGGACATCTGGCCGCCTTGACGGGAAAACAATTTCACATTCAACTCGTCTTCGAGTTGACTGATCAGCTTGCTGACTGCTGACTGCGTTAACAGGATGTGCGGTGCGGCTTCTTTCGTAGTGCCACTTCGTACAACGGCACGCATAGCTTCCATTTGGCGGATCTTCATGACTATTCCATTATCGAATTTCTATGCCACAAAAAGTCATTTCTTTCTCCCGCAGTCAAGGCATAAGGTAATTATTCAAAGACCGTGGGGCGACAGACCCTGTTGGAGGACCGAATGAGACAAAATCAATTGCTTAAGACCTGGCGTGAAGGCGGCACGGTTCTCAATTGCTTTCTTTCCATGGTTGATAGCTACGGCGCAGAGCTCATGGCACATCAGGGTTTTGACGCGTTAACCGTTGATATGCAGCATGGATTCCAGGACTACGCCATCGCAACAACACAGTTTCAGGCAATCTCGACCACCCAGGTCACGCCTTTGGCGCGGGTACGCAAGCTCGACGAAGTCGACATAGTTCGTGTACTGGATTTGGGGGCGATGGGGGTCATTTGCCCTCTGGTAAACAGCGTGGCGGACGCTGAGCGTTTCGTTCGTGCAGCAAAATATCCCCCTCACGGTGACCGCAGCTTTGGCCCCCATCGGCAGATGCTTTATTCCGGTGACGATTATCCGGCAACGGCCAATGACAATGTCGCACTGATCGCGATGATCGAAACGTGGGAGGGATTGGATAATGTCGCCGACATTGCAAAGGTTGAGGGCATTGACGCACTGTATATCGGGCCGGCTGACCTTTCCTTGAATCTCGGTTTTCCTCCCGGCTTTGAGCCCGACCAGCCTGAAATGAAGGCGGCGATTCAAACAATATTGGATGCCTGTAAAGCGGCGGGAACAATTGCCGGCATTCACTGTGGCAGCGCCAATTTTGCAAACCGGATGATTGATGACGGCTTTCAACTTGTGACTGTGTTGAACGATGCAAAGCTGATGGCCCAGGCTGCTGCCCGCGTGGTCGCCGACGTCAAGAAGGGCGGTTGAGGTGCTGGATTCCCTGAGCAAACCGCAGGATGCGCAGTCGATTGCGACAATTACCCAAGTGGAGCTTGTGCAATTTCACTACGCGGTGCCAAACGCTGATCGCGATCCGCGCACCGGAAAGCTCATGTACAAGATTGGTGCGACGGCAAAGATGCCGACTTTTGCAATTCGATTGATCAGCGATAGCGGGGTCGGGGAATATGTTGCTCATATGGGCGGTCGCCCTTCAATTTTCGCCCAGGTAGCGTCGGTTGCAAAGGGTATGGTTGGTGAAAAAATTGGCGCTGGAGCATCATTCAATGCATTTGCCAATAAACAGCTTCAAACGATTGGCCGACTGGGTGTTGGTGCTCTGGACATTGCCATGCGGATGGTGTGGATGGCTCCTGCACCATCGGCGTCGTAATGCGCCATATT
>JAALLE010000054.1 GCA_011087605.1 Hyphomicrobiales bacterium | reverse complement strand
CTGATGGGCCGTCTATAAAAGCATCAGGTTGGGGTAGCTGGGTAGTTACGATTTTTCAATAATCAACGGGAGTTGAAATCTCATTCAGGAAGACCGGCTTTTCTCAGACCATCTAAAAACCGATCCTTTTCGGCAGAACGATGCGGTATAACCCGAGCCACTGATTCCAATCGCCACAGAGGATTGTGCTGAAGTGCAGATTTCACAGCAGCTTCCGCCTTTTCCTGCTGGCCCTGCTCCACATGTAGAACTGCCAGATACAAATACGGAACCGGAAAATTAGGGCCCCGATTGATCGATTGAGAGATCGCTGCGATGGCTTCATCGCTTCGGTCCAACTTGTACAACGCATGACCACGATGGAAATCCCAGTTGGATGGTCCAAGGGGGTCAAGACGGATCCCCTTCTCAATCATTTCCAGCCCTCTTGCAGGCTCATCAGCGTAGTTGAGTGCCTCGCCATAATAGGCAAATACGTCGGCATCGTTAGGAGACCTTTCCGCGGCCTTCTCAAATGTGCCCAATGCTTCTTCATAGCGTTGCATGAAACAATAGATCCAACCAAGCCGTGCAAGGGCTGAACCTGATTCAGGAGCCAGCGCAACGCCTTTGGTGGCAAGGTTCAAAGCGCCTTCCAGAACGCTGTTGTCTCCCATATAAATGTTCCACTCAACGAACTGACAATAGGAAAGCAGGCTGTATGCATCAGCCAGCTGAGGGTCCAATTTCAAAACTTCGTGCAAAAGCCTTTGCGATTCCGCGAGGCTGTCGGGTGTAAATTGGTAAAAATATTTCCGAGCCCGCAAAAACAAATCGTAAGATTCACCGCTGACAGGATTCGTTTTTGAGCTGCCTTGATCGGGCTTCGAAATGGCCAGTTCCAGCGCGTTGACAATCTTTCCGGTCAACTCATCCTGCAATAGGAAAATGTCATCGAGACTGCCGTCATACCGATCGGCCCAAACATGCCCTTCCGTTGCCGTATCGATTAGTTGGGCGTTGATACGTATTTTGGAGGCGACACGCCGAACACTTCCTTCCAGCAGGTATCGAACCCCCAGACGACGACCGATTTCCTTGGCGTCCACCACCTGGCCTTTGAATACAAATGACGAATTTCTCGCGATGACGAACAATTCGGGGATCTTGGAAAGATCGGTGATGATGTCATCGGTCATTCCATCAGAAAAATAATCCTGATCAGGATCACCTCCAAGGTTGTCAAACGGCAAAATGGCAATGGAGGGTTTGTCGGGCAGCGGCAAATTGTGACGACCCGAATCTTCGCGCTTTTCGTTTGCGCCGCGCTCCAATTCCAGATTGTAAGCAACGATGGGATTGGTGATATTCTTGAGAGCTTGTGGGCCAAGGTCGTCGTAATCCACGTCAAATTTGCCGGCCACCAAATCATATACTCTCGAAGAGATGCAGATGCCGCCAGGATTGGCCAGGGTTTCCAAGCGGGCGGCAATGTTTACTCCGTCACCGAATATGTCGTCATCCTCAATGATTACGTCGCCCAAATTTATGCCCATTCGCAGTACGATGTGTTGTTCATCAGGCATTGAAGCATTTCTTTTTGCCAAATCCGATTGCACATCAATTGCATGGGCAACTGCGTCTACGGCGCTTGCAAATTCTATCAAAGTTCCATCGCCGGTGGTCTTTACTATCCGGCCGTCATTCTTTGTAACGTTGGGCTCGAGGATTTCCGTTCGCAACTGCTTGATGCGTCGCAGAGTTCCTTCCTCATCTTGGCCCATTTGCGACGAATACCCAACAACGTCCGCAGCGACGATAGCTGCCAGACGTCTGGTAACCCGCTTCTTCTCCATGCAAATGACCCCAAATTCCGCTGCCCAATCTCGAGTTTAAGTGCCGCCCATGCATGAGTCCACCAACCACTCCGATAGAGCATTTCTTGAACACACGGTTTAGGGCATCGAGCCATCCAATTGAGTGGCATACCGCTAACCAAATCGCATTTGGATTTGTGCTTTATTCTGGATCCTGATTGTATTGGCGCTCGGCCCGCAAACGGGACCAGTACTCAAGGCGCTTGCGGACATCGCGTTCAAATCCGCGGTCAACGGGATCATAAAATTTCTGACGCCCCAGCTTGGTCGGGAAATAATCCTGGCCGGAAAATCCATCCGGCTGATCAGGGTCGTAGAGATAGCCGTCACCGTAGCCTTCCTCTTTCATCAGCTTTGTCGGAGCATTCAAGATATGCTTTGGCGGTGGCAGAGAACCGGCTTCCTTTGCAGTTCTCATCGCTCCCTTGAAGGCCGTGTAGAGCGCATTTGATTTCGGTGCGGTCGCCAGATAAACGCATGCCTGGGCCAAGGCCAATTCACCTTCTGGCGACCCCAGATAGTCATAGGCATCCTTGGCGGCATTGGTGATCAC
The DNA here is from genome assembly GCA_011087605.1 of Hyphomicrobiales bacterium. GTDB lineage: Bacteria > Pseudomonadota > Alphaproteobacteria > Rhizobiales > Rhizobiaceae > Pseudahrensia. Next base: position 24,440 of record JAALLE010000054.1, on the reverse strand, counting down.
CAGAGCCTGGGGGTCGGCCATGCCAATATCTTCACTGGCCATCCTGACCAATCGGCGCCCCAGATAAAGTGGATCCTCGCCGGCATCAAACATTCTCGCCAGATAATACAACGAAGCATCGGGATCGGAACCGCGCACCGCTTTGTGCAGTGCGGAGATCAAATTGTAATGACCATCCTGGCTCTTGTCATAAACAGGAGCACGGCGTTGCAACAATTCCTGCAGAGTATCGGCGGTAAACAACTCGTCAGGCCGTGCTGAGCGCCAAACCTCCTCGGCCAACGTTAGTATTCCACGCCCATCTCCATCTGCCATTCGAATTAATACTTCACGTGCTTCGTCGTCGAGCGGCAATTGACGGTCCTCGATCTGCTCAGCCCGAGACATCAGAGCAGACAGGCTTTCATGATCATGGGCATGAAAGGTCAGCACGCGTGCGCGCGATAAAACCGCGGCGTTGAGTTCAAAAGACGGGTTCTCCGTCGTTGCGCCGACCAGCGTTATTGTGCCGTCTTCCATCACTGGTAAAAAGGAATCCTGTTGAGCCCGATTGAAGCGGTGAATCTCATCCACGAACAGCAAAGTTTTCTTGCCGTTCGACGCCCGCATACGCGCCCCCTCAAAGGTTTTCTTCAAATCGGCAACACCCGAAAAGATTGCCGAAATCTGCTCAAAGTGGTGATTGCTGGCATCGGCCAACAGTCTTGCAACCGTTGTTTTTCCGGTACCGGGCGGTCCCCAGAAAATCAGGCTGCCAAGCGTCGATGCCTTCAACATGCGCGTCAGAACACCATTTTCCCCGAGCAGGTGATCCTGTCCGACCACCTCGGAAAGCTGGGCCGGGCGCAGACGGTCGGCGAGTGGCCGATAGCCCCGCACCAACGACGAATCTGATTGATTTCCTGCTCCCTTATCCGAGCCGAACAGATCAGACATCGGCTTCCTCTCTAGCGCACAAACTGGCGATACAATTTACCGCCCCTGTTGATAACGTAACTCCAGCCATTGCTGCGTTTGCGGGTCATTTCATCCAGCATTGCGGTATCAACAATGTTCTGATCATTCACAGTGACAATGATGTCCTTGGCCCGAATGCCGAACCGTGCCGCCGGACTACGTCGATCAATCGACAGAACAACCACACCCAGGTCATCAGAACTTAAATCATATTCCAGCGCTAGGCGTGGAGACAGATTGGCTACAGTGGCGCCTGTGAAGGGAGATCGACCACCAAGGCGTCGAATATCCCTTAATGGCACTTCCGGTGGCACAGACAGCTCAAATTCAATATTGCGGGTTGCATTCTGCGACATGACAGTCATTTCAATGACCCGCCCAATGCCGGCCGTTGCAAGACGGTAACCCAACGCATCCATATGCGGCACCGGCTTGCCATCAATCGACAGGATGACGTCCCCCATACGCAATCCAGCCCGTTCGGCGGGGCCATCCTTAGTCAGTCCAGCGATCAGTGCACCGGTTGGGCGCGCCATTCCCAGAGATTCTGCGATATCAGACGTGACAGACTGAAACTTGGCGCCAATCCAGGGGCGCAACACAGTATCGCTGCCTTTGCGAACACTCTCCAGAACGACCCGCACCATGTTGGACGGGACGGCAAAGCCAATACCATTAGAGCCGCCCGAACGCGTGAAGATCGCTGTATTCACACCGATCAACCTTCCATCCATATCAACCAGCGCCCCACCGGAATTGCCGGGATTGATCGAGGCGTCGGTTTGCACGAAAAACCCAAAGTCATTGACGCTGTTTTGACTGCGCGCCAACGCTGACACAATGCCGCTGGTGACCGTCTGCCCGACACCAAAGGGATTGCCGATCGCCAGCACCAGGTCTCCGACCTGCAATTCCTCAGAATCACCAAGTTCCACCGTTGGCAGTTCTTCGTCAGGTTCAATGACCAATATTGCCAGATCAGACTTTTTATCGATCAACTCAATACGTGCTTCATATTCGCGCCCGTCCGACAGAGCGACTTTTACCTCATCAGCATTTTCGATGACGTGATGATTGGTAACGACAATGCCGTCACTGCCGATGATGACGCCGGAACCAAGCGAGCGCGATATGCGCTGGCGAGGCCGTCCACCAAAGTCGCGGCCGAAGAAGCGTTCAAAAAACGGATCCCCCGCAAATGGAGATCGCCGTTGCTGTACCTGTCGGGCGGCATAAACATTAACCACCGCAGGCGCGATGGACTTTACCAAAGGTGCATAGGAGAATTTTATTTGCTCGCGATTTTCAGGCACCAGGCGCAGCGTCTCCAGACCTTGGCGCAATTTCGCCTGATCTTCAGCCCGAGCGAATGCTGCGCAGAATACAATCAGCAATATCGCCAGTGGTGTGGTCAGTCTTGCTTTGGTCATTGGCCCTCCAACATTTTGCCCTATCGTATTGAATCGCATGATCCGTCATAAAATGTATACAGCCATTGTGGCCTTTGTGATTAATTTTGATGTCTGGGGCACAAACAAAAACGGCGACCAAATGGTCGCCGTTTCTAAACTCTAAATCAAGCGCCGGGACTAAGCAGCGGCATCGGCTGTCGCTTCTTCACTTTCTTCAGCTTCCATACGCTCACGGTCAGCTTTCCCCTTGGCATCTTCGTCACGATCAACAAGTTCAATGACCGCCATAGGTGCATTATCACCGTAGCGGAAACCGGCTTTCAGTACGCGCGTATAACCGCCAGGACGTTCCTTGTAACGTTCTGCCAGAGTGGAGAACAGTTTTTGCACTGTTTCATTGTTCTGCAACTGTGAGGCAGCTTGACGACGTGCATGCAGGTCACCGCGCTTGCCCAAGGTGATCAATTTGTCGACAACGGCACGCAATTCTTTGGCCTTTGGCAGAGTCGTCACGATCTGTTCGTGGGTTAGCAGCGAAACAGACATGTTCATGAACATGGCTTTGCGGTGGCTTTGTGTGCGGTTGAGCTTGCGCCCTTGTTTACGGTGTCTCATATGCCTTCTCCTTCAGGAAATACCCCGGCCTAGGTCTTAAGCCCGGGGTTTGTGATTAGATTAATATTGGTCTTCGTAACGCTTGGCCAGGTCTTCAATGTTTTCCGGCGGCCAGGCAGGAATTTCCATGCCCAGATGCAGCCCCATTGTAGCCAACACTTCTTTGATTTCGTTGAGCGACTTGCGGCCAAAGTTTGGCGTACGCAGCATCTCGCCTTCGGTTTTCTGGATCAGATCGCCGATATACACAATGTTGTCGTTCTTCAGGCAATTTGCTGAACGCACTGACAGTTCCAACTCGTCGACCTTCTTGAGCAATGCCGGGTTGAATGCCAACTCGGTAACCTGCTCCTGAACAACCTCTTTTTGAGGCTCTTCAAAGTTGACGAAGATGGAAAGCTGGTCCTGCAGAATACGTGCGGCAAATGCCACAGCGTCGTCGGCACCAACTGATCCGTCGGTTTCAACAGTCAGGGTCAGCTTGTCATAGTCGAGCACCTGGCCTTCACGGGTGTTTTCGGTTTTGTAAGAAACCTTGCGCACCGGTGAATACAGGCTGTCGACAGGGATCAGGCCGATTGGTGCGTCTTCCGGGCGGTTACGCTCGGCTGCAACATAGCCCTTGCCGGTATCGACCGTGAATTCCATGCGGATTTCAGCATCTTCATCCAACGTGCATAGAACAAGTTCTGGGTTGAGAATTTCAATATCGCCAACTGTCTGGATATCACCGGCGGTAACCTGGCCGGCTCCCTCTTTGCGCACAACCATGCGCTTGGGTCCGTCGCCTTCCATGCGAATGGCGAGTTCTTTAATGTTCAAAATGATGTCGGTGACGTCTTCGCGCGCACCCGGGATCGAAGAAAATTCGTGTAGAACTCCGTCGATCTGTACGGCGGTCACTGCAGCGCCCTGCAGGCTCGACAGCAAAACGCGACGCAGGGCGTTACCAAGAGTAAGACCAAAACCGCGTTCAAGCGGTTCTGCAACCAACGTGCCTTTGGTGCCGGTCACATCAACGTCAAGTTTGGTGGGCTTGATCAGTTCCTGCCAGTTTTTATGAATCATGGAAAAATCCTTCCGAATGAATTGTCGCCATCCAATCGCAACAACAAACGTTTAAGCCCCGCAGGATGGTATTCGGGGCCGGATATGGTTTTAGACGCGACGCTGTTTGCGAGCGCGGCAACCATTGTGGGGGACAGAAGTCACATCGCGGATTGATGTGATTACAAATCCAATTGACTGCAATGCACGCAGTGCAGATTCGCGCCCGGAGCCCGGTCCACGAACCTCGACTTCAAGCGTTTTCATGCCATGGTCCTGGGCTTTTTTGCCGGCATCTTCAGCAGCGACCTGTGCTGCAAAAGGCGTCGACTTGCGGGAACCTTTAAAGCCCTGAGCACCGGCTGAAGACCAGGCAATTGTATTGCCTTGTGCATCGGTGATGGTGATCATGGTATTGTTAAATGTGGAGTTCACATGCGCAACGCCGGAAGCGATGTTCTTGCGCTCACGTCTTCTGACGCGGGTGGCATCTTTTGCCATTTTCTATCCTTTATTGATTTCTAGCACTGCCGTACGACGCTGAACGCCTCCGGCAGCTAAACCCAATTCACAGCTTCACTTGTGTGAAGCTGCAAAATTACTTTTTCTTACCTGCGATTGCCTTAGCAGGACCTTTGCGGGTACGCGCATTTGTATGTGTGCGCTGGCCGCGAACAGGCAAGCTGCGGCGATGACGCAGACCGCGGTAGCAACCGAGGTCCATCAAGCGCTTGATGTTCATGGAAACATCGCGGCGCAGGTCGCCTTCAACCATGTAGTCACGGTCGATGATTTCACGGATCTGCAGAACTTCTGCATCAGACAGCTGATTGACACGACGTTCCAGAGGAATGTTCGCTTTTTCAACGATCTCAGCAGCATTTTTCTGACCAATGCCGTGGATGTACTGAAGCGCAATAACGGTGCGCTTGTTAGTTGGAATGTTTACGCCAGCGATACGAGCCACGCTGATCTCCTTGCCTCATGCTTATCGGCCAAACACCAAAATAAGCGGTTATAATTCATACCATCGTGCAATATTGGCACTACACCAGAAAGCGACCGTTCCGAGCATCCGTTTCGATGCCCGAATCCGACCGCAAAATTGTCGCGAATTGTTGGGGGTTACTAGTCCCAATCCAACCGCGCGTCAACAGGGAAACACGATTCAATGTCCGGTTAAAAAACCGTCAAAGATTCCCCAATACCTCTTCTATCTCTTCACTCACGCCATCAATCGATGCCATGCCATCTACAACCTTCAATTTTCCCTTGGCATAGTAATAACCAAGAAGCGGAGAAGTGTCCTTGTAATAGACCTGTAGGCGCGAGCGCATGGCCTCGGCATTGTCATCAGAACGACGTTTGAATTCCTGTGAACCGCACTTGTCACACGTGCCTTCGACCTCAGGTTTGTTCAACGTGTCATGATAGCCGGTGCCACAGCTTGTGCAGGTATAGCGACCGGATATCCGTTCCACCATCGCATCATCATCGACCCGCAATTCGACAACCGCGTCTAGCGCTCTGCCTTTGGCCTTAAGCATTTCTTCAACCGCATCGGCCTGTGCCAGCGTGCGTGGATAACCATCGAGAATAAACCCGTTTGCACAATCCGGTTCGTCAATACGTTCAGAAACAATCGCATTGACCACATCATCAGACACCAGTTTACCAGCATCCATAATCGCCTTGGCGCGAAGACCGGTTTCCGTTCCAGCAGCTGCAGCTGCACGCAGCATATCACCGGTTGAAAGTTGTGGAATTCCATGACCGTCGACAAGGCGTTGGGCCTGTGTGCCTTTACCCGCTCCCGGAGGGCCTAGAAGAATAAGTCTCATTTTTTACGTCTTCCCCCTCTTCCGCCGCCGCGAGTACCACCGCGGCCGTTGCCCTTTGCTCCACCCTTGGAGCCACGCAACTTCGACTTCTGTATCAGGCCTTCATATTGCTGAGCAAACAGATGGCTCTGAACCTGTTGCACCGTGTCCATGGTAACGCTCACGACAATCAGCAGAGAGGTACCACCAAGGAATACGGAAATTCCAAGACCAGTCAGGAACATTTCGGGAAGCAGACAGACAAATACGAGATACAGCGCACCCAAGGTCGTGATGCGGGTCAGCACATAATCAATATATTCCGCAGTGCGTTCGCCTGGGCGAATACCGGGAATGAAGCCACCATGCTGCTTCAGGTTATCTGCGGTTTCCTTGGGATTGAAAACAATCGCGGTATAGAAGAAGGCGAAGAACAGGATCATCGCACCATAAAACAACAGGTACCCGGGCTGGCCACGTCCCAGAAAGGCCGAAATAGTGGCGGCCCAGTCGGATTGTGTTCCGGCGGCTGAAAAGCCCGTAATGGTCGCTGGCAACAACAGCAGTGAGGAAGCAAAGATTGGTGGAATAACACCGGCAGTATTAAGCTTCAGCGGCAGGTGGGAGGAATCTCCCTGGAACATTTTGTTACCAACCTGACGCTTGGGATACTGGATCAACAGCCGACGCTGTGCCCTTTCGATGAAAACGATAAAAGCAATCAGGGCGACAATCGAGATCAACACACCGAGCATAGTCAGTGTGGAAATGGCGCCGGTGCTACCGGCATCCAGCAATTGCGCAAGGGCACCGGGAAGCGCTGCAACAATGCCTGCAAAAATAATCAATGAGATGCCGTTACCGATACCGCGTGCGGTGATCTGTTCACCCAGCCACATCAGGAACATTGTGCCGCCAACAAGAGTGACGACGGTGGTCAAAATGAAGAACCAGCCCGGGTTCAGCACCATTCCTTCAGCACCGTTAAGACCAACAGCGATGCCATAAGCCTGCGCAGTTCCCAATACGACGGTTCCATAACGGGTATATTGGTTGATGACCTTACGGCCCTGCTCGCCTTCTTTTTTCAGCTGTTCAAACTTCGGAACAACCGATGTCATCAACTGCATGATGATCGACGAGGAAATATACGGCATAATGCCAAGCGCAAATATCGCCAGACGCTCCACAGCCCCACCAGCAAACATGTTGACCAGCCCCAGAACACCCTGGCTCTGCTGCTGAAATGCAGCGGCCAGCTGATCGGGATTGATCCCGGGCACAGGAACATAGGTACCCAGACGATAAACCACCAGCGCAACCAGCGTGAACCATATGCGTTTTTTAAGGTCAGTCGCCTTCGAAAAAGTCGAATAGCTGAGATTTGCGGCTAATTGTTCGGCGGCAGATGCCATTTCCGTCTCCCATCAGACCGCTTGAATCTGAATCCTGCGGCCGAAATAATATTCGCTGTCTGTCTTACGGCAGACAACTAAAAATCGCAAAGGTAAAACGGGATACGATTTTGCAAAAAACCGGGCCCGTAACAACAACGGCTCCTGATGAGCCGGAGTCCATTTGCAACAATATGGGCATTGGTCTGGAAAGTACCAGAACCCAAGTTGAAAAAAGGCCCCGGGATCGTTCCCGGAGCCTTGTTTAATATTGTTTAGGCGTCAGCTGCTGGAGCTTCAGCCGCAGGCTGCATCTTGATAGAACCGCCCGCCTTTTCAATAGCTTCAACGGCGCTTTTAGAGGCACCAGCTACTTCAAGATTGAACTTGGTTTTTGCTTCGCTACCACCAAGAATGCGGACACCGTCGCGCTCGCGACGAATAACACCAGCCTCTTTAAGAGCGGCTGCATCAATCACCTTTTTTGCATCCAGGCGCTTTGCTTCAACAGCTTTTTCAAGACGCGCAATAGACACTTCATTGAAATCAGACGTGAACTGAGCGTTTGAAAAGCCACGTTTTGGCAAGCGACGGTAGATTGGCATCTGACCGCCTTCAAAACCGTTGATGGAAACACCGGAGCGGGACTTCTGTCCTTTAACACCACGGCCACCAGTTTTACCGATGCCGGAACCAATACCCCGACCCACGCGCTTACGCGATGGAGACGAACCCTGGTTGTCGGAAATACCATTAAGTTTCATAACATTAACTCCGAATTCAGGCTTCGTCAACGACGCGAACGAGGTGAGAAACCTTGCGGATCATGCCGCGTACGGAAGGCGTATCTTCCAGTGTACGGCGACGATTCATTTTGTTCAGGCCCAAGCCAATCAAGGTCTGCTGCTGGTCCTTAGGACGACGCAGCGGCGATCCGATTTGCTGGACGGTAACTGTCTTTTTGTCAGCCATGTTCCGTTCCTTTAAGCCTCATCCCCAACAAGATCGCGGCGGCGTTCCTGCAAGGTTGAATATTTGATGCCACGCTGAGCTGCAATATCCTTTGGATGCATCTGGTGTTTCAGAGCGTCAAACGTTGCACGAACCATGTTGTAAGGGTTCGATGAACCAAGGGACTTGGCAACAACGTCAGACATGCCAACGGTTTCGAATACCGCACGCATTGGACCACCGGCAATAATACCGGTTCCTGGAGGTGCAGAACGCAAAATCACTTTACCGGCACCGTGCCGGCCATTGACGTCATGATGCAAGGTGCGGCCATCACGCAATGGTACAAAGATCAAATCGCGCTTGGCAGCTTCCGATGCCTTACGGATTGCTTCAGGAACCTCACGGGCTTTACCGTGTCCAAAACCAACGCGGCCTTTTTGGTCGCCGACAACAACAAGTGCAGCAAAACCGAAACGGCGGCCACCTTTTACAACTTTTGCAACACGGTTGATATGAACAAGCTTGTCGACGAATCCATCGTCTTCCTGCTCTTCACGACGGTTGTTGCGTCCGCCTCTTTCTGGTTTCTGTGCCATATCCTGTTCCTTATTTTTTTCCGGTAGCACAAATATTAATCGGCAATCCAATTTCCGCCTTCTGGCGGATTAAAACTGTCGACGGTGATGGAGCTTTTGCCCTCTTAATTCGAAGGGGCCGCAAACGGCCCCAACGCAATATTAGAAATTCAGACCACTTTCGCGGGCCGCATCTGCCACAGCCTTAACACGGCCATGAAATAGAAACGGGCCACGGTCGAAAACCACGTCTGTAACGCCGGCTTTAGCGGCGCGCTCAGCAACCAATTTGCCAACTGCAACAGCCGCATCGACGTTGCCACCGCTGCCTTTGACTTCTTTGTCCAGGGTTGATGCCGCAGCCAGAGTGTGGCCTTTGGAATCATCAATGATCTGAGCATAGATATTGGCGTTGGAACGGTGAACGCTCAAACGAGGACGATCGCCAGCAACTTTTTTCAAACTGCGGCGAACACGTGCAGCGCGACGCTGCTTGGTAGAAAGTTTGTTTGCCATGGTGTCTTACTTCTTCTTGCCTTCTTTGCGGAAGATGTATTCGTCCGCATATTTGACGCCCTTGCCTTTGTAGGGCTCAGGTGGACGGTATGCCCGGATTTCAGCTGCAACCTGACCAACAACCTGTTTGTCATGGCCCGAAATCACGATTTCGGTTGGCTTTGTGCACGCAATGGTCACACCAGCTGGTGGTGAATAGACCACTTCGTGGCTGAAGCCCAGCGACAGCTGAACATTCTGGCCTTGCATGGCGGCACGATAACCAACACCATTGATTTCCAAAGTCTTCGAATAGCCATCTTTCACGCCGGTGAAGATGTTATCGATCATTGTGCGTGTCATGCCCCAAAACGAACGAGCCGTCTTGGAATTGTCCTTTGGATTTATGGTGATAACACCTTCTTCCATTTCAACCAGAACGTTATCGTTGACTACGAAAGTCAACTCGCCCTTCGGTCCTTTTGCGGTGACGGTCTGTCCGTCCAGCGATGCAGTAACACCTTCAGGTACGGTGACCGGCTTTTTACCAATGCGTGACATTGTCTTCTCGCCTGTTCTTCATGCTCTAAATCGTAGAGCGTTCAATTTGTTTCAATCCGTTGATCTGCTGCCAATCAGAAGATCTGGCAAAGCACTTCACCGCCAACATTCTGGTCGCGGGCATCGTGATCTGCCATAACACCCTTTGGTGTCGACAGGATCGAGATACCAAGACCATTGGCAACGCGAGGCAGGCTTTTGACCGATGAATAAACGCGGCGGCCTGGCTTCGAAATACGGGTGATTTCGCGGATAACCGGAGCATCGTCGAAATATTTCAACTCAATCTCCAGGTCTGCCTTGCCGTTGTCGTGGTCGGTGCGTGTATATCCGCGGATATAGCCTTCAGCTTCAAGCACATCCAATACGCTCGCACGCAGATTGGACGCAGGTGAATTCACCTTGCCCTTGCCGCGCATCAAGCCGTTGCGAATTCGTGTCAGCATATCGCCGATAGGGTCATTCATAGACATAATCCAGATCCTTCCTTACCAGCTTGACTTGACGAGACCGGGAATCAGGCCCTTAGAGCCCAATTCACGCAGCGCAATGCGGGAGACGCCCAGCTTGCGATAATTACCGCGGGGACGACCGGAAACCGAACAACGGTTACGGAGGCGGATTTTAGCACCATTACGGGGCAATTCAGCAATTGCCAGCTGGGCTTTAAAACGCTCTTCGATTGGCAATTCACGGTTTGAGATGATTGCTTTCAACTCAGCCCGCTTCTTTGCGTATTTTTTAACAAGACGCTTTTTCTTGTTATTGTTTTCAATGGCAGAAACCTTAGCCATGTTTTTGTCCTTCTATTCGTTTGCCGTTACGACCGGGCACCATGCCAGACCGCATCATTGGAAAATGCCTTAAGCGGCTTCTTCCTTTGGTGCGGGGAACGGGAAGTTGAATGCACGCAACAATTCGCGAGCTTCGTCATCCGATTCAGCCGTCGTACAGACGATGACGTCCATGCCCCAGATCTGATCTACCTTGTCGTAGTCGATTTCCGGAAACACGATGTGTTCTTTCACGCCCATGGCAAAATTGCCACGACCGTCAAAGCTTTTGGGATTCAGACCGCGAAAGTCACGCACGCGCGGCAGCGCGATAGTCACAAGACGATCCATAAATTCATACATTTGATTGCCACGCAGGGTAACCTTGGCACCCAGCGGCATTTCTTCACGAACCTTAAAACCAGCAATTGATTTCTTGGCCCGTGTTACCATGGCCTTCTGGCCAGCAATCAAAGTCAGATCCTCAGCAGCCACAGAGGCTTTTTTGGAGTCGGCAGTGGATTCGCCGATACCCATGTTGAGAACGATCTTTTCAACCCTAGGCATCTGCATTGGGTTCTTATAACCAAACTTGTCCTGCATCGCTTTGCGGACATTGTCGTTATAATGTTTTTTGAGCCGTGGCTCTTGATCAGAATTAGCCATCGATCAGGTCTCCTGAACGTTTGGCAAAACGAACATTTTTGCCATCGTCATTTTTCTTGATTCCAACGCGTGTTGCCTTGCCGTCTTTTGGATCTGCAAGTGCCAGGTTGGAAATATGAATTGATGCTTCCTTGGCGACGATACCGCCTTCACTGGTCTGCGACTGCTTGGTGTGTCTTTTCACCATGTTGATGCCCTGCACCAGCACGCGATCAGACTTGGTAATCATTTCAAGAACAGTTCCGCTACGGCCCTTATCCTTGCCGGTCAGAACAACTACGTTGTCACCTTTTTTGATTTTATTCATAATCGCGCCCTCCTACAGCACTTCGGGTGCAAGTGAGATGATTTTCATGTGCCGTTTGGCCCGCAGCTCACGTGGAACTGGTCCAAAAATACGGGTGCCGGTTGGCTCACCCTTACCGTCAATGATGACGGCAGCATTGGTGTCAAAGCGGATGACGCTACCGTCGGCACGCTGAATGTCTTTGGCAGTGCGTACGACAACGGCTTTTACAACGTCGCCCTTTTTAACGCGGCCGCGCGGAATGGCTTCTTTGACGGAAGCAACAATAATGTCGCCAACGCCCGCATACCGACGCTTTGAGCCGCCAAGCACTTTGATGCACATGACACGGCGCGCGCCGGAATTGTCGGCAACGTCCAGGTTAGTTTGCATCTGAATCATGGCTATTCTCTTCTTTTATTTTGGGATCAGATCCCTTTGCCATCTGAGGATGTCGCCATCCCCGGCTCTGTCATTGCGAAGCCAGACGCACTAGGCGTCCAGAACAACCCAACATTTGTCTTTGGAAATCGGTTTGCTTTCCTGGATCGACACCAGGTCACCAACCTTTTTCGAATTACCTTCGTCGTGCGCCTTGTAGTTTTTGGAGCGACGAACAACTTTCTTAAACAGCGGGTGGTTAAAGCGGCGTTCCACTTTGACCACAACTGTTTTGTCGTTTTTATCGGAAACGACTTTGCCCTGCAGAATTCGTTTTGGCATTTTCTTCTTCCTTATCGCCCTGGCTTAAGAAGCAACGGCTTCAGCCTGCTTGACGCGGGCAATGGTTTGAATACGGGCAATGTCGCGACGGATCTGACGCATACGTGCCGTGTTTTCCAACTGCCCGGTGGCACGCTGGAACCGCAGATTGAACTGCTCTTTCTTCAACTTGACCAGTTCGTCTTTCATCTGGTCTTCGCTCAGTGCGCGAATATCTGAGGGCTTCATTGCCTCAACCTTTCTCTGTCCAACAATTCAGGGACTGAATTGCGGGGTTAGTCCTGAATACGTTGAATGAACTTACTTTTGACCGAAAGCTTCATTGCGCCAAGACGCAAAGCTTCACGAGCAACAGGTTCACTCACACCATCAATTTCAAACATGATCCGACCGGGTGCTACACGAGCCGCCCAATATTCCGGAGCTCCCTTACCTTTACCCATACGGACTTCAGTAGGTTTTGAAGAGATCGGCAAATCAGGGAAGATACGGATCCATACACGACCCGCACGCTTCATGTGACGAGTAATCGCACGACGCGCAGCTTCAATCTGGCGTGCATTAATACGATCAGGTTCCAGTGCCTTCAGCGCGTACTGACCGAATGCAAGAGTGGAGCCACCCTTGGCATTGCCATGAATACGCCCTTTGTGGGCCTTGCGAAATTTTGTGCGTTTTGGCTGCAACATTGTTCTTATCCTTTACCAGCTGCGCATCAATTGTTGCGCGGTGGGCGACGGTTTCCACCACCACCACTTTCCTGGGATTCAACCGACCGGCGCTCGGAAGCCATTGGGTCATGTTCAAGGATTTCACCCTTGAAGATCCAGACTTTAACTCCGCAGATGCCGTAAGCAGTTACAGCTTCAGCAACGCCATAATCAATGTCAGCGCGCAGAGTGTGCAACGGCACACGACCTTCACGATACCATTCCATACGGGCAATTTCAGCTCCGCCAAGACGGCCACCACAGTTGATGCGGATACCGCCAGCACCCAGGCGTATTGCCGACTGGACTGCACGCTTCATGGCACGACGGAAAGCAACACGACGTTCCAGCTGCTGAGCGATCGACTGTGCAACGATTGTTGCGTCGACTTCTGGCTTGCGGATTTCCAGAATGTTGAGGGTGACTTCACCTTCGGTCATTGTCTGGATTTTGCGCTTCAGCTTTTCAATATCGGCACCTTTTTTACCAATAATCAGACCAGGACGACCGGAATGAATGGTAACGCGGCATTTCTTGTGCGGACGCTCGATAACCACTTTCGAGATCGAGGCAGCCTTCAGCTCCGTCATCACGTAGGTACGGATTTTCAGGTCCTGTTCGAGCAGACCAGCATAGTCGGCCTTGGTGGCAAACCAACGGGAATCCCATGTGCGGTTAATCCCGAGACGCAGCCCGATTGGGTTAATCTTTTGACCCATTACGCGGCCTCCTGCTCTTCAACTTCACGCACCACGATGGTCAGGTGTGCAAATGGTTTTTGGATACGGCTGGCTTTACCGCGACCACGTGCCATGAAACGCTTCATGACAATGGACTGGCCAACATGGGCCTGCGCAACTACCAGACTATCAACATCCAGATCGTGGTTATTCTCAGCATTGGCGATGGCTGATTGCAGGCATTTGCGAACAGTTTCAGCGATGCGCTTGTTGGAGAATTCCAAATCGGACAGCGCGCGAGACGCTTTCTTACCACGGATCAACTGAGCCACCAGGTTCAGTTTCTGTGGAGATACCCGTATCATTTTGTGAACCGCTTTCGCCTCATTATTGGCGAGCTGACGCTCAAGCTTGGGCTTACCCATGACTTATTTCCTCTTCGCCTTCTTGTCGGCGCCGTGACCGTAATAGGTACGGGTCGGTGCATATTCACCCAGTTTTTGACCAACCATGTCTTCCGAGATGTTGACCGGGATGTGCTTGTGGCCGTTGTAAACGCCAAAAGTCAGACCGATGAACTGCGGCATGATGGTGGAGCGGCGGCTCCAGGTCTTGATGACTTCGTTACGACCACCTTCGCGGACTTTGTCTGCTTTCTTAAGCAGATATCCGTCGACAAATGGTCCTTTCCATACTGAACGTGACACTGTCTTGTTCCTTATTTCTTACGCTGGTGGCGCGAACGCATGATGAATTTATCAGTGGTCTTGTTTGACCGTGTGCGCTTGCCTTTGGTTGGTTTACCCCAGGGAGTAACCGGATGACGACCACCGGATGTGCGACCTTCACCACCACCGTGTGGGTGGTCAATCGGGTTCATAGCAACACCACGAACTTTCGGACGGTTGCCATACCAACGGTTGCGGCCGGCTTTACCCATATTGGTGTTTGAGTTGTCCGGGTTGGACACCGCACCAACAGTTGCCATGCAGGCACCGTGGATCAAACGCTGTTCGCCAGAGTTCAAACGAACAATTGCGTAAACACCGTCGCGACCAACCAACTGGGCATAGGTGCCAGCCGAACGTGCAATCTGACCGCCTTTGGACGGCTTCATTTCCACATTGTGGATGATGGTGCCGACCGGGATGGCTGACAATGGCATCGCATTGCCCGGCTTCACGTCTGCAGAAGCAGCCGCGATGACCTTGTCACCTTCGGATATACGCTGAGGTGCCAGGATATAAGCAAGTTCACCGTCGTCATATTTGATCAAGGCGATAAAGGCTGTGCGGTTTGGATCATATTCCAAACGCTCAACTGTGCCTTCAACATCGAACTTGCGACGCTTGAAGTCAATTTTGCGGTAAGAACGCTTATGTCCGCCACCAATGCCGCGTGTGGTCAAACGACCAACGTTGTTACGGCCACCGGATTTGGACAGACCCTCAGTCAAAGTCTTGACTGGTTTGCCTTTCCACAGACCTTCGCGAGAAACGATAACCAGCTGGCGCGTGCCAGGAGTCATCGGTCTGAATTTTTTCAAAGCCATTGTTCTACAGCCCCGTGGTTACATCGATTGCCTGACCTTCGGCCAGGGTCACGATTGCTTTTTTGACATCACTCTGCTTGCCAAGATGTCCGCGGAAGCGCTTCAACTTACCCTTGCGAAGCACTGTATTCACGGATTTCACCTTTACACCAAACAGACCTTCAACAGCCCGTTTGATTTCAGGTTTGGATGCATCGCGGGCGACGTTGAAGACAACCTGGTTCTGTTCAGAAGCCAGTGTTGCTTTCTCGGTAATCACCGGAGAGACGATCACGTCATAGTTGCGGATATCACTCATTTGAAGCGCTCCTCGAGTGCATCAACGGCAGCCTTGGTAAGCACCAGAGTGTTGCGACGGATTATGTCATACACATTGATGCCCTGCACTGGCAGGACGTCGATATTAGGAATGTTCTGAGCGGCCAGTTTGAAATTGGCATCCAGTTCGGCACCACCGATCATCAAGGCGTTCTCGATACCAAGTTTGCCAATATTGCTGCGCAAAGCAGCCGTTTTGGGATCCTTGGCAGCCAGGTCATCCATGATCATCAAAGAGCCATCTTTGGCCTTCGCTGAAAGTGCATGGCGCAGAGCCAGCGAACGGAACTTCTTGGTCAGGTCATGCGAATGATCGCGAGACTGGGGACCGTGGGCCTTACCACCACCACGGAACTGCGGAGCAGCCTGTGAGTGGTGACGTGCGCCGCCGGTACCTTTTTGGCGATACATGCGAGCACCGGTTTTATCTACGTCGGAACGACCTTTAGTCTGATGTGTTCCCTGACGCGCCTTGGCACGCTGGTAGCGGACCATGCGGGCGATGATGTCGGCACGCGGCTCAAGGCCGAAGATAGCGTCGGAGACGGAAACCTTGCCGGACTTCTTGCCAGCCATTGTTGTGACTTCAATATCCATTATTCAGCACCTCCCTCAGCAGACGCCTCTGGAGCAGCAGCAGCCTCAGCTGAAGCTATCAGACCTGCTGGCACCGGAGCACCTTCTGGCAAAGCCTTTTTGATCGCATCGCGGATCATGATCCATGAACCTTTTGAACCGGGCACAGCGCCCTTGATCATCAGCAATCCACGCTCAGCGTCGGTTTTGACAACTTCAAGGTTTTGAGTGGTGACGCGGGTTGCACCCATGTGACCAGCCATCTTCTTGCCTTTGAAAACCTTGCCCGGGTCCTGACACTGACCGGTCGAACCATGCGAACGGTGAGAAACCGACACGCCGTGAGAGGCGCGAAGTCCACCGAAATTATGGCGCTTCATGGCACCGGCAAAACCTTTACCGATGGATGTTCCGGTTACGTCGACTTTCTGACCTTCAACAAAATGTTCAGCACTCAACTGAGCGCCAATGTCGATCATATTGTCTTCCGACACGCGAAATTCAGCCAATTTGCGTTTTGGCTCAACCTTGGCAATGGCATAGTGACCACGCATCGGCTTGGATACGTTTTTCACTTTTGCCTTACCGGCTCCGAGCTGAACAGCTGTATAGCCGTTTTTCTCACTTGTGCGCTGAGAGACGACCTGGACATTCTCCATACGAAGAACTGTCACAGGAACGTTGACACCAGCATCTGTATAGATGCGCGTCATCCCAACTTTCTGTGCAATCACGCCTGAGCGCATTGTTCTGTTCCTTTAGCGTTACCGGACAGGAGGATCACTTCATTATAAAAGTGGGTGATCACTGTCCCGCTTGTTTTTGTTTACACTCCGCGAACCCCAAGAGCCCCGAAGCTTGTTCTTTTTCAGCCGCTTACAGCAATCGCTGCTTACAGTTTAATTTCAACATCCACACCGGCAGCCAGGTCGAGCTTCATAAGAGCATCAACTGTCTGTGGTGTTGGATCAACGATATCCAAGAGCCGTTTATGGGTGCGCATTTCAAACTGCTCCCGGCTCTTCTTATCAATATGAGGCGAGCGGTTAACCGTGTAGCGCTCAATGCGGGTCGGCAAAGGCACAGGTCCGCGCACCTGAGCACCCGTACGCTTGGCCGTCGAGACGATTTCTTTCGCCGACGTATCAAGAATACGGTGGTCAAACGCTTTGAGGCGAATACGAATATTCTGACCGTTCATGTCGCGTAGTCCTTAGGTCTGGCCCGCTTTCGATTGCCGAAAGCCTATGACCGTTCAATTCAAAAATAAAAAGCGTGGGAGAAGATGCCCTCTCCCACGCTGTTTGTTACTTACTCAATGATCTCTGCAACGATACCAGCACCAACGGTGCGGCCACCTTCGCGGATAGCGAAGCGGAGGCGATCTTCCATCGCAATTGGCACGATCAGTTCAACTGTCATTTCAACGTTATCGCCAGGCATAACCATTTCTGTGCCTTCTGGAAGCGCGCAGATACCGGTCACGTCAGTTGTACGGAAATAGAACTGTGGACGATAGTTGGTGAAGAATGGCGTATGACGGCCACCTTCTTCTTTTGTTAAAATGTAGGCTTCAGCCTTGAACTTGGTGTGCGGTGTTACAGAACCTGGCTTGGCCAGAACCTGTCCACGCTCAACCTGTTCGCGGTCGATACCACGGATCAGGGCACCAATGTTATCGCCTGCTTCCCCGCGATCGAGGAGTTTGCGGAACATTTCAACACCAGTACAAGTGGTTTTCTGAGTGTCCTTGACGCCAACGATTTCAATTTCGTCACCAACATTAACAACACCGCGCTCAACACGACCGGTTACAACAGTACCACGACCTGAAATCGAGAACACGTCCTCGATAGGCATCAGGAATGGCTGATCAACAGGGCGCTCAGGCTGTGGGATGTAAGTATCAACTTCAGCCATCAGCTTTTTGATTGCTTCTTCACCGATCTCAGGATCGCGGCCTTCAAGAGCGGCCAGAGCAGAACCGGTGATGATTGGGATATCATCGCCAGGGAATTCGTAGGTGTCGAGAAGTTCACGAACTTCCATTTCAACCAATTCCAGCAATTCTTCGTCGTCGACCTGGTCAACTTTGTTGAGGAATACGACCAGCGCAGGAACACCCACCTGACGTGCCAGCAGGATGTGCTCGCGAGTCTGTGGCATTGGGCCATCAGCTGCAGAACAAACCAGGATAGCGCCGTCCATCTGAGCAGCACCAGTGATCATGTTTTTCACATAGTCAGCGTGGCCTGGGCAGTCGACGTGTGCGTAGTGGCGGTTTTCAGTTTCATACTCAACGTGAGCCGTAGAAATGGTGATACCACGGGCTTTTTCTTCAGGAGCACCGTCGATTTCATCATAAGCTTTGAAATCACCGTAATATTTGGTGATCGCCGCTGTCAGCGTGGTTTTACCGTGGTCAACGTGACCAATGGTGCCGATATTACAATGCGGCTTGTTGCGTTCGAATTTTTCCTTAGCCATATCAGGCCTCCATCGTTTTCGCGTTTGCGGAAAAAGTTTTAGACTTGCGTCCGGTTATGCGTATTTCTCAACCACTTCATCGGCAACTGCCTGCGGCACCTGCGCATAATGGTCAAAAGTCATGGTATATTGTGCTCGGCCCTGGCTCATTGAACGCAGGCTGTCCACGTACTTAAACATGTTGGCCAGCGGCACCATTGCCGTCACAACTTGGTCTATGCCACGGGATTCCGTTCCCGCAACCTGACCACGACGTGAAGACAGATCGCCGATCACATCGCCCATATAGTCTTCTGGTGTGACAACTTCCACCTTCATGATGGGTTCCAGCAGTTTGGCACCGGCTTTTTGAGCCCCTTCGCGGAACGCTGCACGGGCAGCGATCTCAAATGCCAGTACGCTGGAGTCAACGTCATGATAAGCACCGTCCATCAGCGTGGCTTTCACACCAAGCATTGGGAAGCCAGCGACCGGACCATTGTCCATCACCGACTGGATGCCTTTTTCAACACCAGGGATGTATTCTTTAGGAACATTACCGCCAACGATTTTTGAAACGAATTCAAAGTCTTCGCTCTCGGAGTTTGGTTCAAAAACAATTTTCACGCGAGCGAACTGACCAGAACCACCAGACTGTTTCTTGTGGGTGTAGTCAATTTCAGCTTCACGGGTAATGGTTTCACGGTAAGCAACCTGCGGGGCTCCAACATTGGCTTCAACGTTGAATTCGCGCTTCATGCGATCGACAAGAATGTCGAGATGCAATTCACCCATACCGGAAATGATGGTCTGTCCGCTTTCTTCATCAGACTTGACACGGAAAGACGGGTCTTCTGCGGCCAGACGGTTGAGCGCGATGCCCATTTTTTCCTGGTCACCTTTGGTTTTCGGCTCGATCGCGATGGAAATCACCGGATCAGGGAATTCCATACGCTCCAGAATAACCGGCTTCAATGCATCACAAAGTGTATCGCCTGTTGTGGTCTCTTTCAGACCGGCAATCGCAACAATGTCGCCTGCATAAGCTTCCTTAATGTCAACGCGGTCATTGGAGTGCATCTGCAACATACGGCCGATGCGCTCTTTCTTGCCCTTAACGGTGTTCATCAAGGAACCACCGGCTTCCAGCGTACCGGAATAGATGCGGCAGAAGGTCAGCGTACCAACAAACGGGTCGTTCATGATTTTGAACGCAAGCATGGAGAATGGCGCTTCATCTGAAGATTCGCGCACAGTGTCTTCTTCAGTCTTGGCGTCGATACCGGCAATCGCAGGAACATCAAGCGGACTTGGCAGATAGTCGGTAACAGCTTCCAACAGAGGCTGAACACCTTTGTTTTTAAACGCCGTACCACACATGACCGGGAAAAATGCAACGTCGATTGTTCCCTTGCGGATCAACTCGCGCAAACGATCATTGGACGGCATATCACCTTCCAGATATGCTTCCATGTCAGCTTCATCAGCTTCAACAGCAGTTTCAATCAGCAATTCGCGGTATTCTTCGGCCTGCTCTTTAAGCTCATCACGAATATCCAGAACATCCCATCCGGCACCCAGGTCTTCACCCTGCCAGACGTGCTCTTTCATTTCGATCAGATCAACAATGCCTTCGAAGTGGTTTTCAGCGCCAATTGGCAGCTGAAGCACGCAGGGAATAGCACCCAGACGCTCTTTCACCATTTCAACCGAACGGAAGAAATCAGCGCCGATCTTGTCCATTTTATTGACGAAAACCATGCGAGGCACGTTGTATTTGTTGGCCTGACGCCAGACCGTTTCGGTCTGCGGCTCGACACCAGCATTGGCATCGAGCAGCGCAACAGCACCATCAAGAACACGCAGCGAACGCTCAACTTCAATGGTGAAGTCAACGTGGCCGGGCGTGTCGATGATGTTATAACGACGCTTAGTGCCATCACGACCTTCCCAGAAGGTCGTTGTCGCAGCGGAAGTAATTGTAATTCCCCGCTCCTGCTCCTGCTCCATCCAGTCCATGGTTGCAGCACCTTCGTGCACTTCAGCCATTTTGTGGATTTTGCCAGTGTAATACAGAATCCGCTCGGTCATGGTGGTTTTACCCGCATCAATATGCGCCATGATTCCGAAATTGCGATAATTCTTCAGTTCGTATTCGCGTGCCATAATCTTAATCTCTTTTAGAAGGTACCTGAGACCCTCGGGTTACCAGCGATAATGTGAGAATGCGCGGTTGGCTTCAGCCATCTTGTGCGTGTCTTCACGCTTCTTGACAGCTGAACCACGGTTGTTTGCCGCATCCATCAACTCGCCGGATAGGCGCTCAATCATTGTAGTTTCATTGCGCTTGCGAGCCGCAGCAATCAACCAGCGTATAGCCAGAGCCTGACGGCGCTCGGTGCGAACTTCAACAGGAACCTGGTAAGTTGCACCACCAACCCGGCGGGAACGAACCTCAACCTGCGGTGCAATGTTCTCCAGCGCAGTGTGGAACATTGGCAAAGCCTCTGTACGGGCTTTTTCTTCAACCTGCTCAAGCGCGCCATAAACGATACGCTCTGCAACAGATTTTTTACCGTCCAGCATGATCGAGTTCATGAATTTAGACAGCACCAAATCACCAAATTTGGGATCCGGGTTGATAACGCGTTTTTCGGCGCGGTGACGACGTGACATCTTGTATAACCCTTACTTAGGACGCTTGGCGCCGTATTTCGAACGGCGCTGCTTGCGATCTTTAACGCCTTGCGTGTCGAGCACGCCGCGAATGATGTGATAACGAACACCGGGAAGGTCTTTTACACGACCGCCGCGGATCATCACCACGGAGTGTTCTTGAAGGTTGTGACCTTCGCCCGGGATATATCCGATAACTTCAAAACCGTTGGTCAAACGAATTTTTGCCACTTTACGCAGAGCCGAGTTCGGCTTTTTCGGCGTAGTTGTGTAAACGCGTGTGCACACACCGCGCTTTTGCGGGTTCTGCTCCATGGCAGGAACTTTGCTTCGTTTGATTGGCGCTTTCCGCGGATTGCGCACCAACTGATTGATGGTCGGCATAGACACATCCCTTATTTATCTGCCCGCTCTTTTTTTGAGGATGGGCGTTTCACTTTGTGGTTTTCTTGAGCTGTCACCCGAAAAAACCGTGCGATATTCTACTTTGAGCCGGAAATGATTCCGCTCCACATAGCCAAAAGCACCATCAGGCAAGCATCTTGCCGAGGCACTTTCAAAATGCAGAGGAATACAGCTAAACAGCTGAATTCATGCTCTAAATTTGTTTCTCGTTATAACAAACCTTGTTTGAGCTGTGTAACTCCAACGCTTGGCGCGTCGAAAAATCAAAGCTCACATCGGCTTGGAATGGCCGCTTATTAGGCCTCTGCCGGGTATTCGTCAACCCCCAAAAAGCCTTTAAATTCCCCACTGTTTTGGTGCTTTGTGGCGCGATCTTGACGCAGTGATCATCCGACAGCGTTTGTTGGTCAAATCGAATGAGAATCGGGTCTGATATTCTGGTCACCAATAAGGTGTTGGCGAAGAGACGAGTTGGCGGATAAACCACAAAGGGGCACCTAATGTGCCCCTTTCACAATTCTTCTGATACTGCCAACTCTCAATCCTTGCCGATGTTGAATCGACAAGAACCCATTCGCTGGTCATTTATCAGGCTGCCAGCGCCTCGTCGACACTTTCCAAGGTCATGTTCAACGCCTCGGCCACCGCAGCATTGGTGATTTTGCCCCGATGTACATTAAGTCCATTGCGCAAATTTGCATCTCGCTGCAAAGCGGCCAGACCGTGATCCGCCAACATCAATCCAAAAGGTAGTGTGGCGTTGTTTAATGCATGACTGGAGGTCAGCGGCACTGCGCCCGGCATGTTGGCAACGCAATAGTGGACAATTCCATCAACGTCATACGTCGGTTCCGCATGAGTCGTTGCGCGGGAAGTTTCAAAACAGCCGCCCTGGTCGATCGCCACGTCGCAAAGAACCGATCCGGGTTTCATGTCGGACAGCATGGCGCGGCTGACCAGCTTCGGAGCTGCGGCACCGGGAATCAATACCGCCCCCACCACAACATCGGCAGAGAAGACTTCTTCTTCCAGCGCGTTGACCGTCGAATATCGGGTCGTGATCCGGCTGTTGAACATCTCATCCAGTTCACGCATGCGTGCGATGGAACGGTCAAGAATGGTCACCTGGGCTCCCATGCCAACCGCCATCATGGCTGCATTGGTACCAACGACACCGCCGCCAATAATGACAACTTTGCCCGGTGCCACGCCGGGCACACCGCCGAGCAGAACACCCCTGCCCCCATTAGCCCGTTGCAGCGCTGTTGCAGATGCCTGAATCGAGAGCCGTCCGGCAACTTCCGACATCGGTGCCAGCAGCGGCAATCCGCCCTGATT
Organism: Hyphomicrobiales bacterium; assembly: GCA_011087605.1. Classification (GTDB taxonomy): domain Bacteria; phylum Pseudomonadota; class Alphaproteobacteria; order Rhizobiales; family Rhizobiaceae; genus Pseudahrensia. The sequence goes on along the minus strand of JAALLE010000054.1, from coordinate 1,441 downwards.
GTCGGTTACCGTTTCATAGGCAATGGCCGTGCAGCCAGATTCCAGCAAACCGCGGGTCTGGTCTGGATCCGGAGCCAGATGCAAATAAGTATAAAGCAGCTGCCCTTCACGCAGTTGAACCCATTCGTTCGGCTGGGGCTCTTTGACTTTGACGATCATGTCTGCGGTGGCGAACACTTCTTCAGCCGTATCCAGCACAACTGCGCCGGCGGCCTGGTATTCTTCGTCTGTTGCCGAGATGCCAGCCCCACAATTGGTCTCGACCACAACGTCATGACCATGGGCAACATATTCACGAACTGAACCGGGGGTCAGACCGACCCGATATTCGTGGTTCTTAATTTCCTTGGGAACACCAATTTTCATCTTTCATATCTCCCTGAAAATACCTGTTTCCTCTATTTAGGAGCTCTGACGGTCAAAGTCCTTGCAAAGTCACTGGCATTGGCGCGATAATTTGATCAATACGTGCGCAAATGAAGTCAAATTCGAAGAATTATTGCAATGGTTGAACTAGACGCGATTGACCGTGCGATACTGAGCCATCTTCAAACCGACGCCCGGCTGCCAAATGTGGTTCTGGCAGATCGGGTTGGACTGTCCCCGTCGGCCTGTTCACGGCGGGTCGACGCGTTGGAGAAATCCGGTGTGGTGCGTGGCTATCACGCACGGCTGTCATCGCGGGCTTTGGGCCATCCGATTGTGGTCATTGTCTATATTACGCTTGAGGGCCAATCGGTCGGCCATCTTACGGCATTTGAAGACGCGGTGAAGGAATGTCCCAATGTGCTGGTCTGCTATTTGATGTCCGGCACCAGTGACTATTTGTTGCGTGTAGCGGCCCGCGATTTGGCCGATTACGAACGCATTCACAAGGAATGGCTTTCCGCGATGCCCGGGGTGGCGCGCATGACATCAAGCTTTGCGCTTCGGGAGGTGATCAACCGGCCGAGCGTCGACATGCGCATCAATGACCGGGTTGCACCACGTTTGCGCTAATTGGAATTGCGCCGTTAATTTCACCCGTCGCTGTCAAAACCACTTGCCGATTTGGGAATTGAATGGATAGATGGCTGCGGATTGATTTGCCGGATGTGAACAACAACCCGGGCATTTCGCAAAGTGAGCCGCATTAGCTCAGTTGGTAGAGCACGTCATTCGTAATGACGGGGTCAGGTGTTCGAATCACCTATGCGGCACCAGTTGTTCTTGTTTGAGCGAAGTTTGTTTTGCGCTCACGCTGTCGGGCTCCGGCACTAACGTGCCTATGCCCTTCGCTCCGCGGGGGCGCGCCATCAGGCGCGGGCGGCTCTTCGCCGCCTGATACGGCAACCATCGGTGCGCGGCGACGCAAAAAAACTTATCCCCGCATTCCCTAGCTCTGGGCCCTCCGTATCAAGACACCGAAGAGGTGTCCGGGGCGGCCAGCCCCGCCCCCGCG
>JAALLE010000158.1 GCA_011087605.1 Hyphomicrobiales bacterium | reverse complement strand
CTGATGGGCCGTCTATAAAAGCATCAGGTTGGGGTAGCTGGGTAGTTACCATAATTGATCAAACCGATGAAGAAATACTGGCGGTGGCTGACCCGATGTGGCTCGACCTTGTAAAGTTCTCAAACGAGGGCCGATATCAGGAATTCTCGATAAATTTTTCCAAGTCGCTCGCTCTTGCATTGAACGAGATTGAAGTGGGACGGCAGTTCACCAGCAGCGAACTTACCCAGAGTCTCTCCTATGAGATTGACTGCCTTGGTCTGATCCGCCGCGGTGAACATGTGACCGTGCTATACCGGCAAAGGAGCACGGCAAAACCCGGCGAATGGCTGGGTCGGCTCGTGCTGGGATACGAAGACGGCAAAGTCAAAATATTCGGCGCTTCAATTTTTTAATTTTCAGGTCAGACGGTTATGAGCAATACGATTCAGGACGATATGTTTGTCGAACTCACCTACAAGGTGACGGACAAGAAATCGGGAGAAGTGCTGAGCTTTGTTGAATTCCCGCTGGGATATGTTCACGGCCACAACGACACGCTTGCCCCGCAGGTTCTTGAAGACCTGGAGGGCAGGGCGGTTGGTGATGTGCTCGAGGTTCCGATCGACTGCAACCAGATATATGGTCCAAGGGACGAGTCGCTCGTCTTCACCGACCACCTGGAGAACGTTCCCGAAGCGTATCGGGAAGTGGGAACCACGATCACAATGGAAAACGAAAAGGGCGATCCCCGGAATTTCATCGTGACGCGGATGGACGACAAGACGCTCACCGTCGATGGCAATAATCCTCTATGTGGCCGACAGGTGATTTTTACTCTTGAGGTGCTGACGGTGCGTGAACCCACGGACGAGGAGATGGCCGCAGGGGGAACCGTTCAGAGCGAAAGCGACGTTGGCGGAGCGCGCAAGGTTCCCGTTTGATTGTTCAAACGACAAAGCGCTCATACAGGGCATAGCCTTGCAGAGAAATGATCAAATCAGTTTGAAATAGCCGGTGCCAAACAATGGCTTGCACCGGTACCGAAGCGCGAGCGGGGCCTGTTAGGGCTTTTTTGGAGTCTCGTATTCAACTTCTTTTTGGAAGGGTTCCCAGACCGTTTCGAAGCCGACAAAACCTTTTTCATTTGGTTCCATCTGACGGGTTTTGAAAAAACGAGCCTGACCCTCAGGAACTTTTTCGACGGTTTTCTTTTCAGCCATATTCTGTCCAAACATCTGCTGGCCCTGATCTGAAATGCGTCTGCCGCAGAACAATCAGGAGGTGGATCAATTTTCTCACCGGACACTACAGGTTTTTGGCTTGCGAGGAAAGGCTTCTCGGTTCCAAATTCATAGTCAGATCAAATATCTTCAGCTTGATCTCGCGTCGTATTTGGAGTGTGACACAATGGTGGGAGTGTCGCAGAAACGGCTTGCCGAGACTGGATTCTTTCGCCACACGTGCATAGAAAGAAATTAACAAATTAAGCGTTTTCAGGAGATGAAGCATGTCGAAACTCGTACCGCCACACGGGTCGGATTCCGTCCAGCCATTGTTGGTGCCGGAAGCTGATCGGGCACAGCTGATTGAGCATGCAAAGTCGTTGCCGCAATTGCCATTGACCACCCGTGAAGCGTCAGACGTTTTCATGTTCGGCATGGGTGCTTACACCCCTTTGACCGGATTTATGGGCAAGGATGACTGGCACGGTGTGTGCGTCGATATGAAACTGGACAATGGCGTGTTTTGGCCGATCCCAGTCACCCTGTCTGCAAGCAGTGAAGCCGCTGACACAATCGCAATCGGTGACGAAGTGGCCCTGTGTGATGGTGAAAATGGCGAGGTGCTCGCCATCATGACGGTCGGTGAGAAATATGAGATCGACAAGCAACTAGAATGCGAGAAAGTCTATCGCACAACCGACCCGGCCCATCCTGGTGTTCAAAAGGTACTGGCGCAGGAAAGTGTCAATCTGGGGGGAACAGTGCAGGTTATTTCAGAAGGGGAATATCCGGCAAAATATCCCGATCTCTACCTGAGGCCGTTGGAATCGCGGGCATTGTTTGAGGAAAAGGGCTGGTCCCGTGTTGCCGCATTTCAGACCCGCAATCCGATGCACCGCAGCCACGAACATCTGGTGAAAATCGCCGTTGAAGTGACCGATGGCGTGTTCATTCACCAGGTTCTGGGCGCCCTCAAACCAGGTGATATTCCAGCCGAAGTGCGCACCGAAGCCATTCAAGCGATGATCGATAATTACTTCGTCAAGGACACCGTGGTACAGGCGGGCTATCCCATTGAAATGCGTTATGCGGGTCCAAGGGAAGCGCTGTTTCATGCGCTCATCCGCCAGAATTTCGGGTGTTCGCACCTCATCGTTGGCCGCGACCATGCTGGTGTTGGCGACTATTATGGTCCCTTTGATGCCCACAATATTTTCGATGAGCTTTGGGACGGCGCATTGCAGACCCAGCCGCTGAAGATCGATATCACCTTCTATTGCCGCAAGTGCTATGGCATGGCCACCGGCAAAACCTGTCCCCATGACAGGGAACATCATATTTCGGTTTCGGGCACAGAACAGCGCCAGATGCTTGAAAACGATGCAGATATTCCGCTGGAATTTGGCCGGCCTGAAGTGGTGGAAATTCTCAAGAAATATTATGCCGGTCTGAAGTCATAGGCCTGAACCGACGGCATGATCATTGCTCAGATTTCAGACACCCACATTGCGCTTGATACCCCTGACGCCGACCGGCGAATTGAGGATTTTGAGAGAACGATCGCCGACATAAACGCGCTCGATCCGGCGCCTGACATGATCATCCACACCGGTGACATTGTTCAAAACGGCAGGCTGGACGAATACCAGCGCGCAGCGGAAGTTATGCAAAGGGCCGATGCGCCAGTCTATGTGATGGTTGGTAACAAGGATGACCGGGCCCACCTGCGGCAGACATTCTCATCGGCTTCCTACCCGACGGCCGATGAGGGGTTTATTGCCTATTCGATTGAAGACTACCCGGTCCGACTGGTGGTGCTGGATACGCTGAACCCGGGCAGCAACAAGGGTGAGTTCTGTGCAGAAAGGCTGGCCGGCCTGGAAAAGATGCTCGAGGCGGACACAACCAAGCCGGTGGCTGTGTTTGCCCATCATCCACCCTTTTTGGTGCAGGAAGGGCCTGATCCGCTCCACTTTGAATCAGAAGAAATCATGCAACGGTTCTGCAACACATTGCAGCGTTTTCCGTCCATCATCAGTATTTTCTGTGGCCACGTGCACCGTGGTGTGGCGGGCCTTGTCGGCTCCATTCCGGTTCTCGTGATGCCGTGCATCGCGACAACCCTGCGCAGGGGAGACTACCCGCAAAATCTTGTGACCTGCCCGATCTATCACATCCATAGATATGAACCAGAATGGGGTTTTACCACCGAACTGCGGATCGTTGAGGATCAGTAGATCAATTCAATTCTTCACCACTGTCGGCACAATGTGACGCAGACTAGCTGGTCGCGGAGTGAACATTAAAAGTTGGCATACCGACTTGTTATTTCCGCATCTGGTACACCCAGCTACACGAAACGAGATCAGTGATGAATGGCAGCTCAGCGCCAGCTTCTCGCAACTCTCTGAACGCATCTCCCCAAACTCGCATGGCGAAATGGCGATCGCAGACTTTCGTGATAATGCGGCCCGGTTCTGGCCATTTAGCTGGTCTGCACAGAAGTTCCTGTCCTGTAAGACGCGGAAATCACGCGTCAATACGCTATGAAACTCGTACCGTCTGGTGAAGCGAAAATGGTTGGCTGTGCAGGCAGTCTTGAGCGAACCAGTCTGGGCATAATTTCCCTGTTAACAGGGAATTTACAGGGAAAATTCACCAAACTAATGCTGTTTGGTGAATTATGACTTAAATAGATAAATAACTACAGTAGCTTGCGGGCTATTTCCCTATAGAACATAACAGGGAATTTACATTGAATTACAGGGGCTATTTGGGCGTAACAGGGAGTAAAAGGCGTGGCATTTGGCCGCTGAACATAGTCAATACGAAGCGAAGGATTGGGTCACAAAAGCAATTCAGAACATCTTGACACAAGAAACCGCTCGTTTAGCGGTTATTTGTTGGGTGTCTGGAATCCCAATTTGCAAATGCCCCTTGGGGTATCGAACCATATTTGGTCCTGAGGTGTGTTTGGCTCTACCTTTCTCCATAACGGCCGTACCACTTGCGGTGGTAGCGTAGCTTGCTGGCAGATGTGATCTCGCTTCGCGAGTCACCGCAAAAGACGGTTTTCTTCCTCACCCATGGATTTTTGAGCCCTTGCACGGGCATGCTGGTTTCATGGCTCAACCGATACTCTCAAAGTTTACCAACACCTCTCAAAAACAACTTTAAACGATCTCCCGCCCCATGTTGATCTTCTGACGGAATAGTTGAATGATTGAATTGATGAAACTATTTAAGCGGCTTTTTCGAGCGTTTTGGGGGATTGATAAATGAAGGGCAAGATCACCGTTCTGGCTGGATTTTTTTTGGTTGGATGTGCAAGTTTTGCGTCTACCGAATTGGATGCGGAATTAAGTTATGCAAAAACAAACGGCCTGGCTCCGCTGTCCGACATCGGAGATGAGGGTGGTAAATTGGTTGTGGCCGTTATCAACAAACAGGACTTTTTACCAAAGCCCAAACTGCCCAGAGTTGACTCGCCGTTAATTGATCCGGCGATCGAACATACCTTTGCCCTTAGAGACTTTATACGAAGGTCGGGCATCAGTGGTAGAAGGATAAACCCGGATATTGAGTTTGGCGCGATATATTATATCCCGCGACGATACTGTTCCCCGTCAGCATTCATGAGACAGAGAAGTGATTTTGCCTAAGAGATGAT
>JAALLE010000053.1 GCA_011087605.1 Hyphomicrobiales bacterium | reverse complement strand
GTCTGATGGGCCGTCTATAAAAGCATCAGGTTGGGGTAGCTGGGTAGTTACTAAAGAACTTCATATTTTTCTCCCATTGAAGTTTTTCATTATTTGAATTTGAACCTTCGATTTCATACTGCCGCTTCTGTTTGCGACGGATTATAGCTATTCCGGTTCCAATTTTCACTTTTTCGTCTACTTGTGTCGAAAACCTAACAAGCTTCTGCGGCTAAGTTAAGCCCAACATGGGATTGATGTTCAACCCGATTGAATCTAAAGCCCCGGTTTCGCCCGTCAGCTAGCTTCAAGAATATCGGCCAAATCTTCCTCAGGTACCTCGAAATCCCTTGCCGTTTCCAAGATTTGGCGAATGGTTTCGTCATCCACCGGGACACCATGGGCGCTTCGCTCTGCGCGACTGATGTTTTCCGGATCGCCTGGGAGAAGTACCGCTTCACGTCCTTTGGCCGGTTGTCTGGATCTGATGAAATCGCCATAGGTGCTGGCGCGTTCTGAAACAGCTTGCGGATCGTCAAATGCTGCGGGATCAAGGATGATCGACAACATATTATTGTGTACACCGTTGGGAAAAGTTGCCGCCTGGGCGATTGTATTTGTGCCGGCCAGAGCACCGGCCATCAACTCCGCAAATATGCCCAGACCAGATCCTTTGTGAGCACCGAAGGCGCTGAGCGCACCGATTTTGTCTGTCGCCATTGGAGCCGGGTCGATTGTGTCCATTCCCTCAGCGTCCAGCACCCAACCAGGGGGCAGCTGCTCACCTTTATTATGGGCAACCCTGATTTTGCCAAATGCTACCATGCTGGTGGCCATATCCAGCAACGGTTCGGCCTTGCCGTCATGCGGCATGGCCATCGATATCGGGTTGGTTGAAAAGCCGCCTTCTCTCGCACCGAATGGTGCAACAACGGGGTCATGGCCAATCACATTGACCATGTGGATTGAAACATATCCACGCGATGCGCAATATTCCGAATAGGTTCCGACGCGCGAGATATGCCCGGAGTTGCGCAGCGCCAGGATAGCCACGCCGTTTTCGGCAATCGTTTCCATCGCATGATCAAGCGCAAGAATTGTCATGTGGTGACCAAAGCCTTTGCGCGCATCGACGACGGAGACCGCGCCATTGCGTTGCAGAAACTGTGGTGTTTGGTTGGCAATAAGATTTCCGTCGCGCAGTTGCGCTCCGTACATCGGCAGCATTCCGATGCCATGTGAATCGTGACCTGCCAGATTGGCTTGCACCAGATGGTCAGAAACGATGCTCGCTTCCACGTCGGCACACCCAAAGCTGGACAAAACACGATGGGCGAGACGGGTAAGCGATTCTGCGGTGTAGTTCATTGAGTGACTTTCAGTCTTGTGAGTCATTATGGCGATAAAGCCATTTTAACAGTAGCGGAGTCAGATACATCGGAATCTGATAACAGCCAATATAGAGCAACAATGGGTCGGTTACTGAGGCAGGCAGGGCGGTAATGAACAAGGCATTGTTGCGGCAACCCGAGACGATTGAATGCCCGACCCGCGTGCCACCTTGTTGTGATTTGGGTAGCAGGAAATAGGCGGCAATCTGAAGCCCAAAACTGGCTGTACAAGCAATCAGCAATGTGTAGACCACCAACATCGGATCGGTTTGTAGCGCTGGCCCAATGGCTGTCATCAAGCCAATTACGATGCCCGCCATTGCAAGCGCCGACAGCCCGTCGACAGAGTTTGTGAATTTTCGTGTCGCCTCGCGAAATATAAATATGCGCAATGCAAATGCCAAAGCGGTAGCTGCTGCAATCAGCATAAGCAATCGGAAGGCTGAAATGGCGACGTCATAGGCTGAGCCGAACGCCGGCACGAATAAAAATACGATAAAGGCCGTTGCTGGAACTGCTGCAGTGCCGGAGATCAGCATGCGCAGCGCCGGTGCCGGGTCATATCCCATCATCAATGTCAGGCTTGGTGTTCCGGAGATGGAAGGCGCAGCGGCCATCAGCGTGATGGCCGTGACCAGCATAGGCGACAGTCCTGTCAGCGGCAGCACCAGGATGAAGATTAGCGGCACGACAATCTGATAGATGCCGATCAGGCCGATAATGTCCCTCAGGTCACGCAGTTTTCCCAGTGCTTCGCGCGGACCGATGCGCAGCGCCGCCAGGAACAGTGTTGTCGCCACCAGGTGCGGCAAATACGGTTTCATCACCGTTGCAAGAGTTGGTAAAAGGACCCCGGCCAACAGGCCGAGGACCAGTACTAGTCGTCCGTGCCGGGCAAAAATCGCCAGCAATTGTACCAGTGGACTATCCTCCCGGCTGGGCGCGGATATTTTCCGGCAACCAGGTGGCGAGATCCGGGAAGCCAATCAGCACGAAAACCATCAACACCATAATCAGGAACATTGGTATCGCGGCTTTGGCGATATAATTCATTTCGTGGTGTGTCATGCCTTGCAGCACGAACAGGTTAAAGCCGATTGGCGGTGTGATCTGGGCCATTTCGATAACCACAACGATGAATATGCCGAACCAGATCAAGTCGATGCCAGCCTGACGGATCATCGGTTCAACAACCGCCATGGTCAAAACAACCGACGAAATGCCGTCGAGGAAGCAGCCAAGGATGACATAGAAAACCAACAGCGCCATCAGCAGCTCAAACCGCGTAAATTCCATTGATGCGATGAAGTCGGCCAGACCGCGGGGCAGACCGGTAAAGCCCATCGAAAGCGACAGAAAGGCAGCCCCCGCCAATATCAGGGCAATCATTGCTGATGTACGCGTGGCGCCCATAAGGCTTTCAATGAATGTGCTGAAGTTCAGCGATCCTTGAGCTGCAGCCAGAGCCAACGAGCCCAGCACTCCGAAAGCCGCAGCTTCGGTTGCCGTTGCAAATCCCAGATACATCGATCCGATGACCAGCAGAATCAGCAGAATGACCGGCAACAGGAAGCGCGAATTTGCAACCTTTTCTGCAAAGGTCATTTTGGGTTCCGGGGTTGGGTCAAAGTCTTTTGAAAAGCGTGACATCAGGGCGACATAGCCCATAAACATCAAAGCCAGGACGAGGCCCGGAAAAATCCCTGCCATGAACAGTTTGGTGATCGATTCATTTATCGTCACACCATATACGATGAGCGTCAGCGATGGCGGGATCATGAGCCCCAATGTCGCAGCACCGGCCAGCGTGCCGATGACCATGCTTTCGGGATAATTGCGCTTGCGAAGTTCCGGGATCGACATTTTGCCAACTGTGGTCAACGTCGCGGCTGAGGACCCGGAGACGGCGGCAAAAACGGTACAACCGACAATATTGGTGTGAACCAGACCGCCGGGCAGGCGGGCCATCCACGGCGACAGGCCGCGAAACATGTCTTCTGACAATCGCGTACGATAAAGAATTTCGCCCATCCAGATAAACAGTGGCAAGGCGGTCAGGGTCCACGAGGAAGAGGCGGTCCAGATGGTGGTGATCATTGCGTCACCCGGCGGGCGCGACGTGAACAATTCCATGCCGACAAAAGCGACACCTAGCAGTGCCAGGCCAACCCAAACACCGCTGCCGAGCAGGGCAAACAGGACAAAAAGAAATATGATGACGGGAGCGAGCTGTTCCATGGTTTTACTCCGCTCCTTCTTGCTCAATGGCACTGGACTGAATGGCGTGTTGTCCGGTGAAAATCAGCCGCGCCAGATTGTCCCAAAAACAGATCGCCAGAAGTACAGACCCGATTGCCATGGCCAATTGCGGGATCCAGATTGGCGTTGCATCCTGTCCCTGGCTGATATCGTTGAGCAGGCGCGACCAGTAGGTTGCCTTGATCGCATAATAGGCAAAGTAGGTTGATAAGGCTGTGCCAATTCCAAAGCACCAGACTTCCCCCCACCAACGTTTAGACCCCAGCGAGTTCAGGACGATGCTAACCCGGATGTGAGCGCCGTGATTGAGGGTATAGGCGAAGGCAAAGAATGAGGCCCCCGCCATGCAATAGCCGGCGTAGTCGGGCGCACCGGAAAATACTTCGCCTGTCCAACGGGCGACCATCTGAACGACGATCAGCACCAGAATTGCGATTAGGAAGAGGGCAGCGACCACGCCACCTGCTTTATACAGGCCGTCCAGAATTCGCCTCAAATTTGTAAGCAGTGCCACCGGTTCATCCTCTCCCAGTCGGTCGTCAAAATGTCGAACGTTTGTCAATCTACGTTCCAAGAAAAAGGCCCCGATGTTTCCATCGGGGCCTCTTGATTGCTTTACTGCATTGCTTTGAATGCATCGACAATTGCCTTGCCTTCGTCACCCGCATTTTCAAGCCATTCGTCGGTCATCGTCTTGCCGAACTCTTTCAGCTCGTTGACCAGGCTTTCGCCTGCCGGACCAACGGTCATGCCACCGGCACGCAGGCCACTCAGGGTGAAACCTGTATATTCCTTGGAGCGCCAATTGCCGGTATATTCCGCCAGCGACGCGCAGCCGCGCATAACTGCCCGGTTGAGGTCTGAAGTGCCTTCCCAGGATCCTTTGTTGACGATCACGTAGTTGCGAGGCAGCCAGCCATCCACTTCATAGAAATGGGTCAGGCTTTCCCAAATTTTGCGATCATAGCCAGTGGAACCGGAAGAAATCATTGCCTCGGCAACACCAGTTGCAAATGCCTGTGAGATTTCAGCTGCTTCGATCTGCACCGGCAGCATGCCTGCCAGTTCAGCCAACCGGGCCGTTGCCGAGTTGTAAGAGCGGAATTTCAAACCCTTCATGTCAGCTACCGAGTTGACTTCTTTTTTGAAGTACAGCCCCTGTGGTGGCCATGGAACGGCATACAGAAGAACCAGGTTCTGGCTGTCGAGAAGTTTTTCCAGAGACGGTTTTGCGGCTTTCCAGAGTTTTTCTGAATCCTCAAATGATGTTGCGAGGAACGGAATTGAGTCAAAGCCGAAAAGCGCGTTTTCATTTTGGTGGCCAGAAAGCAGACGCTCGCCAATTGGCGCTTGACCAGTTTGAACGGCGCGTTTGATTTCGCCGCCTTTAAACAGCGATCCCGACGGATGAGTTACGATTTCCAACCCACCACTGGTGCCAGCGGTCACGCATTTTGCAAATTCAGCACCCACTGCTGAGTGAAAATTTGTGGCGGAATAGGCCATTGGCATATCCCATTTTTCAGCGACCGCCGCTGTCGCGGTAACTGCGGTCAGCGCAGTTGCTGCCATCAATGTCTTCAGTATCTTCATTTTAGTCTCCCGTGTTCCGAGCGAAATTATGCTCAAGTATTGAAACGTAAAGGTGAATAGGCATCAAGATCAACATTTGGTTTATGCCCGTTGATCATTTGTGCAAGCCACCGGCCTGTTTTCGGTCCTGCTGTCAGGCCGATATGCTGGTGGCCAAAGCCGGTCCAGACATTTTTGTGGCGCTCGCTGGCGCCAATAAGGGGAAGTGAATCTGTGGTTGACGGGCGAAAACCCATCCACTCATCGATGCGGTCGTATTCAAGTTCGGGCAGCAGCGCCATAGTTTGCCGTTTCAGCAATTCGAACGGGGCTCTGCTGCGCTCTTCGGTCAGTCCACCAAATTCCACGATACCAGCGCATCGCAAACGCCCGTCCATCGGTGTCATGACATATTTGCCACTTGCCACCATGATCGGAGCTTTCGGTTTGATCGATGGGTTGACGAACTCAATGTGATAGCCGCGCTCGGCTTCCATTGGCACTTTGATGCCAATTTTTTCAGCCAGGGGGTTCGACCAGACCCCGGTTGCCAGGACCACTTCGTCTGCTTCAACCGGCCCCTGCGTGGTGTTCACTCCGGAAACTTCACCACCGGTTTCCAAAAATTCAGTGGCTTCCGCTTCTATAAATTTACCACCCTGTTTTTCCACGTGGTGAGCCAGGGCCGTTACATATCCTCCCGGGTCGCTGATGTGGCCGTGATCGGGACACCGCACACCGAAGCCAAAGCGGCCGGCCATTGTCGGGTCGTATTCGGCAAACCGCTCTGCATCCATCTCTTCAAATTCATAGTCGCGGTCACGGCGCAATTGCCAGCCAAATGCATCACCTTCATATGCAGCACGATCTGCATAGCCAAAAAGGTAATCGCCAATAGTGATGTATTTCTCCGCACCCGTACCTTTTGCGACTGCGAGATGCTGTTCGGCAGAATCGCGCAACATCAGTGCCAGGCCGTCGGAAATGTGATTGACATCCTTGGCATTTGCATGACCGAGATATTTGATCAGGAATGGCAGTAGTTTTGGCAGGTAAGACCATCGCAAAAATAAGGGGCCATTTTTGTCGAACAATAATTTTGGCGCTTTCCACATCAGACCAGGCACCGTAACCGGCACAACGGAGGCGGACGCCAGAACACCAGCATTGCCATACGACGTGCCTCCGGCAGGTCCGCGTGAGTCAATCAGGGTGACGCTGTGGCCCGACCGTTGCAGCCAGATCGCGGTTGATACGCCCACAATGCCAGCTCCAATGATGGCAATGTGCTTTGAACTCTGGTCTGCAGTGTTCATCTTTGAAGTTGCCCCTCCCCAGGAGAGTGCAATTTTTCACAACACTTACATTTTGTCAATAAATTATAGATGTTTTATTCCTATGCGTATCTGGTCTTCATGACAGGCTGTTCACCTGACAGTATTTTTCCAATCTGGATGAATCGATTTCCATACCCAGCCCTGGATCATTTGGCACCATAACCTCGCCCTCTTCAATCGGAAATGGCAATATCAGCAAATCCTCGTTCAAATAATAGGTTGCGTGATAAAATTCGCAGCCAAGCGTGATGTTTGGAGTACTGGCGATCATATGGACCCCGGCAAGGTGTGCAAGGCCAGACTCAAACATATCACCACCATAAGCGGGCAATCCGGCATTACCGGCAATCTGAGCAACTTCCATTCCCTGCATCATGCCAGCGGATTTCATAATCTTTACGGAAACACCGTCGCAGATTTCTTCTTTGATGGCACGTCGCATGTCGTGCGGACCAAATACACTTTCATCAGCCAGTAGAGGCGCTTTTGTCATGCTGCGCAATTTAGCCATCGCGTCGTATTCATAGTGCGCCACCGGCTGTTCAATGAATGACGGAGCCAGTTGATCAATCTCGGGAACCTGTTTCAACGCTTCGTCCACGGACAATCCCTGATTGTAGTCGATCCGCACGGTCAATTGCGGATAGTTGGTCTGAAGGTGTTCCAGGCGCATCATGTCAAATGCGTGGTCCTTAAAACCGGTTTTCAATTTCACTAACCCGACACCATCGTCGATCAAACGTTCAACCAGTGCAATATCGTCGTCAAATTCCGGGTTGGCCAGCGAAACGGATAGGGGAATGCGGCTGCGGCACTGTTCACCCAGCAATGCCCAGACCGGCTGCTTCAAAATTCGGCCCGACAGATCCAACCATGCCGATTCCAGCGCGGATTTTGCTTCTGTACAATGGACCACTGCCCGACGGCAAATGGCCATGGTGTCGCTGAACTGGTTCAGTCGCTGGCCCACAACATGTGGTCGCAAATAGCGATCAAGTGCGGCATAGCTGGCTTCCGGCGTGCCGGTGAAAACCGACCATGGAGAGCCTTCTCCATAACCGGTCTGGCCGCTTTCGGAAGTCAGGCGAACGACAATGATCTCAATGGCATTGGCGATTGTACCGATGCCATGATCGCGCCGCGAATTAACCGGCATCGACAAATGCCAGACATCCATCGCGACGATCTTTTCTTCCAGGGTTGCGAGGTTGGAAACCATCAGGCTACCCACTCGCTTACCGGTGCGGCAGCTTCATGGAGAGGTTGGGATATGACATCAATAAGGGTCGGGCCATCATGGGCAATTGCCTGCCTGATGACAGATTCAAGTTCGGATGGGTCCTTTACCGTCCAGGATTTGACACCAAATGCACTGGCAACTGCAGCGTGATCAGTTCGATTGAAATCAACATTGTAATAGCGTTTGCCAAAGCCTGAATCCTGACCTGCCTTGATCCAACCATAAGTTGAGTTGGAAAACACAATCGACATGATCGGCATTTTGTGACGAACGATGGTCTCGAACTCGCCGCAGCAGAATCCGAAAGACCCATCCCCCATGACCGCGACGGTCGTGGCCTCAGGCCGTCCCACATGGGCACCCATTGATGCGGCCAGAGCGTAGCCCAATGCGCCGTGCGCACGGTTGGTGATAAACTGACGTCCGGATTTTGGCCAACGGTAATGGGCCGAAAAATAAGGGCAGGGCGTACCTGGATCGGCAACGATGGTGGCGTCATCCGGAAGCGCCTTTTGCAGCGCATCAATTACCCGTTCCGGCCGTATTGGGGTTTCATCGCTGGCAGCAAGAGGAGCATAGGCCTCCAATTTACCTTTCCATGCAGCGGCAGCGCGCACCTCGCCGTCGAAATCCTTTGACAGCGCACGTTTGTTGCACTCCGCCAGCAGAGCGGCCAGTGCCAGCCGGGCATCTGAGGTAACAGCAACCTGAGTTGTGTAATTGGCTCCAATCACCTGTGGATCGCTGTCGATGTGAATTATCGGTGTGCCCTGTTTTGGAGAGCGCCAGCGTTCGGTGGTCACAGAGCCAGCGCGGCAACCGATAAATACGATCAGGTCAGCACTGTCGATCACTTCTTTTGTCGTTGGGCATGCGCCATTGGAGCCGACAACCCCAACGGCAAGAGGGTCGGTTTCGGCAATTGATCCCTGGCCTGACACCGTCGTTGCGACCGGCAGATTGAGCAGTCTTGCAAGCTCAAGAAGTTCGGCTTCGGCGCCGGAGATAACCGGACCGCCGCCGCAAATCACAACGGCATTGCTGGCGTTTTCAAGCGCATCAGCGGCCGCAGCTATCGCTGCAGGATCAGCCGCCATGCGAGGTTCGGCGGGAAAACTCTGGTGACGTTCTTCAGCCCAGATTTCATCTGGATCGACGGCCGCCTTTTGCGTGTCAAACGGCAAGGCCAGATGAACTGCACCCGGTGTCCCGGTTGTCATTGCACGAAACGCTTTTCTCAGCATTGCCGGTAGCCTTCCGGCCTGATCCAGCGACGTGTTCCACTTTGTAACGGGGCGGAACAATGCTTCCTGGTCGAGTTCCGTCAGCGGATATTTCCCGCGCGAAGTCGTCGCGACATCTGTGGTGATCGCGAGGATGGGAATGGAACTCTCATTCGCTTCCACTACACCCGGCAAAATATACGTCGCGCCACCTCCGGAAGGACCCTCACAAATACCGGGCTTACCGGTAACGCGCGCATAGCCATCTGCCATGTAACCCGCGTGGCGTTCGTCGCGGGTGAGAATGTGGGTAATGCCATGATCAAGCCGTGCCATGCTGTCATAAAATGGCAGAGTTGTATCACCGCACAGGCCAAATATATGAGTAACATCATGGGCCTGTAGCATCCGCACCAACGCGTCGGCGCCGGTCATTTCATTCGACTTGTTGGGAGCGGAAGGAGAGCTTTTGTCGGACATGCAGCAAACTTTTTGATAAATTGGAATTGAATATTGATCTGTATACAGGTAAAAATACAAACTCGTCTACGAAAATTATTGCGCTTTGCAATATATTTGTATCAGTTGGGCATAGCGCCCCTGCAAATCGGTGGCGTTGCAACGGGTGCCAGAATCGCGACAGCCATCGCGTCGGCCATACCGGGAGTGGATCAGACTTTTGGCAAGCAGTGTCGACAGCATTTATCAGACCGTTCGGGCAATGGCAGCGGCATTTGAATTCAAGCCCGAAGAACGCATTAATGAAAGCGAGTTGTCAAAGCAACTCGGGATCAGCCGCACGCCGTTGCGAGAGGCGCTTAATCGTCTGGTTGCAGAAGGCTTGTTGACGGCGCGAGAAGGACGAGGCTTTTTCTGCCGCTCTCTTGTTCCCGAGCAGATCGTGCAACTCTACGAACTACGACAGGCCATTGAGAGCGAAACCACCTTGCGTGCGGTGCGCCGTGCCAGCGACGGGGATCTGGCAGAGCTGGAGGGTTTTCTGGTTGAGATTGCTCCAAACTACAGCAGCAGTGCCTCGGCTCGCGAAATTGTTCGCCTTGATGAGGCCTTTCATCTTCGAATAGCCGCATTGTCAGAAAACGACGAACTGGTCCGCTCGCTTGAGAATATCAATGAACGGTTGCGCTATGTTCGATGGATATCGATGCGAAAAAAAATAGACATCACCCATGCCGCACATCAGGAAATTCTGACTGCCATGTTGAAGCGTGATGTAGATGCGGCAGTATTGAAAATGCGATCACATATTGAAAAGAGTACTGACGAGGCCAAGGAAACAGTTCGCATGGCATTTTCGCAAATCTACGTGCCGGGCGAATAGACCGGCAAATTTCAGACCTTAAAGAAAGCCAGATCGAGAGACTGAGATGAAAGCAACCGGTGGAAAATCAATCTATGGAGCAGCCGTCGGCATTTTGATGCTGGAAGCCCGGTTCCCCCGCATTCCCGGCGACATGGGCAATGCCACTACTTGGGACTTTCCTGTCCATTATAAAATCGTGCGCAGGGCTTCTCCCGACCGGGTTGTGCGGCAGGGCGGGGAAGGTTTGCTCGGCGCGTTTGTCAGCGCAGCACAGGAATTGGTGAATGACGGAGTAGACGGCATCACCACCAATTGCGGTTTTCTGGCACTGTTCCAACAACAGATTGCAGAAGCCGTGCCGGTGCCGGTTGTCACTTCCTCCCTTATGCAAGTTGATATGGTCAACCGAGTGCTGCCTGCGGGAAAGCGGGCGGGAATATTGACCATCAATGGTTCCAGCCTGACGCAGCAGCATCTTGATGCCGCATCGGTTCCACCCGGCACACCAATCGGCACAACTGAAGGGGGCCAGGAGTTCACCCGCGCCATACTTAATAATGAACTGCAACTTGATGTTGCGCTGGCGCGGCAAGACAATATCGAAGCGGCTCTGGCGCTGCAGAAGTCTCACGATGATCTGGGAGCCATTGTTTTGGAATGCACAAATATGGAACCCTATGCCGCCGATATTGCTCGTGCGACGGGTCTGCCTGTATTCTCCATCCAGACGTTGGTAACGTGGTTTCAGCGCAGTTTGGTGCCAAATCAGTACTAATACGGACCTACTTTTTAAAACGGTTGAATAAATTTGGCCAAACGGTTGTCAGCAGCCTTACCAGTTGATAGCGTCTGCGGCGGAATGTCCCAAGCGGACGGTTCAGGCGCACTAATTATTTGTTATTTGAACTTTTGCTCACGAAGTCGCGTCGCTTCAGCAAATGTCGATCTGGGAGGATCATATGAAAATTTTGAAAACGCTCACTACTGCTCTTGTGGGCACGGCGTTGGCCGTGAGCCTGGGTGCTGCCGCATCTGCCGCCACAACCAAGTTGCGCATTCAGACCCACTTCTCGACTGAAACCTTGTCAGGCCAGATGGCTGGTGAATTCATCAGAGACATTACTGAAATGTCGAATGGCGAAATCGAAGTGGAAATGTTTTATTCCGGTTCGGTTGTTAAAGCTGCTGAAACATTTGACGCTGCCGCAACTGGTATTCTCGACTGTGACATGACCGGTGGTGCTTACCAGACCGGTAAAAACCCTGCATTCCAGTTCACCGGCGACTTGAACGGTGGCTATGCAAATCCATACCAGCAGATGGCCTGGCTGCTGCACGGTGACGGTTATGCTCAGCTGAACAAATTGTACAACCAGCACAACATGGAATTCGTCGGCTGGTGGATCCCTGGTCCTGAGTCTCTGTCCTCAACATCGCCAATCCGTGGCGTTGCTGACTTCAAAAACTGGAAGTTCCGTTCCCCTCCTGGCATCATCACACTGATCTTTAAAAATCTTGGCGCTTCGCCAATCGTGATGGACTTCAACGAGATCTTTACGGCTCTTGAAACAGGTATCATCTCCGGTGCTGATGCGGCTAACCTGACCAACAACATTGGTCTGGGTCTTTACGACATTGCCAAGCACACCAACTATCCTGGTTTCCATTCGATGCCAGCTGACCACCTGGCTTGCCGCAAGGACATCTGGGATGCGATGCCAGCTCACCACAAAGCCATCATGAAAGTTGGCATGCAGGCACTGGCGCTGAAGAACACTTCCATCAACGAAGTGAAGAATGCGCAGTCTGCTAAAGACCTTCGTGCAAAGGGTGTAAACCTGTATGAGTGGGCTCCAGAAGAGCTTGCAAAATACCGCGATGCTGTTCAGTCCGCCTGGGTTGAATTCGCAACGACTCCGGAAGCCAAAGAGCTTCTCAACAGCCACGTCACGTTCCTGAAAAACCTGGGCGCGATGAAGTAAGCTGACCGCAGAGTCAAGTTAATGAACTGCAACGGCAGCGTAGATTGTTCTGCGCTGCCGTTTCTTTCTCATCTAATGTACATACGATGAAAATCACCAAAATCATCAGTCATGTTTTGCAATACGACATGCCCGAGCAACTGGGATACTCGCAGCAATATTATGCCAAACGATCTGCCCATCTGGTAGAGGTCCAGACTGATGAAGGTATTACCGGTTGGGGAGAGTGCTTCGGCCCCGGCAATGTGGCGATCGCCAACAAAACCATCGTAGAGCGGGTTATTCAGCCGATCATATTGGGTGATGATCCGATGAATCGCGATGTCATCTGGCACAAGGTCTATAATCTGTTGCGTGATCATGGCCAAAAGGGCATGCCGCTGCAGAGCTTGTCCGGTGTCGATATCGCGCTCTGGGATATCGCCGGCAAAGTTGCAAATCTGCCGCTTCATACGTTGATCGGCGGCGCCCATAAACTGGAAATTCCCGTCTATGGTTACGGCATGATGTTGCGACCTGAATCTGCCACGGATCTGGTTGCCCGCTTTAAAGACGAAGCCGCCGCCATTCGCGATATGGGTTTTTGCGCCACCAAAATGAAGGTTGGATTGGGCCCGAAAGACGATGTGCTGCTGGCCCAGGCGGTACGTCAGGGCGTAGGTGACGATTTCAGATTCATGGTCGACGCCAATCATTGTTACACCACCAGCGACGCGTTTTATGTAGGCCGCGCACTGGAAGAACTTGATGCCTATTGGTTTGAAGAACCGATAGCACCGGAGGACTATGATGGGTACCGGGAATTGCGTGCTGGTCTTTCGGTCAACATTGCCGGCGGAGAAGCCGAGTTTAATCGTTGGGGGTGGCGCAAGCTGCTGGAATCCAGGGGGCTCAGCATAGCCCAGCCAGAAGTTTGTGCACTGGGCGGGATTTCTGAATATCTACGGGTACTGGCTCTTTGTCACGCCCATTTTACTCCGGTTGTGAACCATGTCTGGGGGTCCGCGATCGCAGTCGCGACCAACATGCATCTATTGGCTGCCATGCCTCCGCTGCCTGGCGGGTTATTTCCATGGGAGCCAATGTTGGAGTTTGACACAACTAACAACAAGTTTCGCGACGAGTTGCTTGAAAAGCCCTTGAACATTCAACAGCAAGTTGCAAAAAACAATGGCCTGGTGTCGGTGCCGGCTGGACCGGGTTTAGGGGTTGAACCTGACCGGGATTTCATCCGACACTACGAGATCAATTAGGTCAAAGACCTTAAAGGGGAGAAAGATCATGGCAGATAAGTCAGGTGGCCTGAAGGAGTGGCTGATTCCTTTTGCCTTTGTCTTTTGCGCAGGTTGGGTGATCTGGCATGGACCGGCTTACATCCTTGATTTCATCCCCCATGAGAGCGAGAGCATGGTCGCCCAGATGACCGAATTGCATGAGCGCAAGGACGTCTCTCCTGGATTGTCCGGACTGTTTGGTGGTCTCACAGATCCGATTGACTGGCTGGCGCTGCTGATGCTGCCGGTGATCTTTGTGTTGGGCATGCGCAATATCGTGCCTGCTGCGATGGAGTTCGAACATGTTCGCGCGGTCGACAAAGTAGCGCTTTTTATTGGTCGTGTGACGATGATCCTGATCATTTCGATGACATTGATCATGCTTTACGAAGTGGCGCTTCGGTATCTGGTTGAGGCACCAACGCTTTGGGCCAATGAGCTGACGCTTTGGATAGCCGGTTTTGTATTCATGTTGTCGGGATTGTATGCCATGCAACAGCGTAGCCATATTCGCATTTTCATACTTTACGATATCATGCCGCGCTGGGCGCAGCACATCTGCGACGTGGTCTGGGTAGCACTGCTTTGGGTGTTTGCCTTCTTCCTGGTGTTTGGCAGTTACAAGCAGGTATTCGTGGTCAAGTTCTACCGCTGGGAAATGTTCGGGACGGCGTTTGATCCGCCGATACCGGCAACCATTCAACCAATGATCCTTATCGCCATTTGCCTTATTTCACTTCAGGCACTGTTAAACCTCATCGCCGACTGGAACCGGGATCCTTCAGAAGCGATTGAAGCGGATGTAATTGACGCGGAAGAACTGGCCGCCATCAAGAAAAGCGTGGGAGCAAACTAATGGACGTCGGAATCATATCAATCGTCCTCGTTGTAGGTCTCGTATTCCTGCTAGGCATCGGCATGCCTTTGGGTTTTGCCTCCGCTGTTCTTGCAGCACTCGTCATGATCATGAAGTTTGAGCCAACGTTGTTGAGCGATCCGTTGAGTTTCGGAACCGGGATGCTGACCAGCAATCCGGGCACAGGTGCGCTCTATATCCTGACCCAGAAAGTATTCGATCTGATGACCGAATACGTTCTCATATCGGTGCCCCTGTTCATCTTTATGGCGGCATTGCTTGAGCGATCCGGCGTCGCCAAGCAGATGTATGATTCGCTTGATTTCTGGATGAGCCGATTGCGCGGCGGCATTGCCATCGTGACATCGTTGATGGCCGTGTTGATGGCTGCCATGTCGGGTATCATCGGCGGTGAAGTTGTGTTGCTGGGACTGATCGCGCTGCCGCAAATGCTGCGTCTGGGTTATAATCAGAACCTGGCGATCGGTACGATCTGTGCCAGTGGATCACTGGGAACGATGATCCCGCCCTCGATCGTCTTGATCATCTATGGTCTGATTACCGAAACCTCGATCAAGGCCCTGTTCACGGGGGCGTTTGTGCCGGGCTTTATGCTGGCGAGTTTCATCATCATCTATATTCTTGTCCGAACCCATCTTGATCCCAACCAGGCGCCGCTGCCGGATCCAAAACCTGGTGATCCTGAGGGCATGGAAAAAGCTTCCATGTTCCTGGGCTTTCTGTCCAATCTGGTTATTGGCGCTGCAAGCCTGCTTCTGGCGCGCGTTGCTTTCCTGACCGTTATGGGGCGCAATGTGTCCACAGGAGAAGACTTTCAACCACCGGCATTGGGAATGCTTCATCAGGCGCCCTACATGATTGGTGCGATAGTGATTGCATTGGGCTTAATCTTCTTTGTTGTGGGGCGGGACAGGGCCAAACTGGGCTGGCATCATGGCAAGGGCCTGGTGCCACCGCTGACCGTGATCGGCATCGTGCTGGGGTCCATTTACGGTGGTATTACCGGGATTACCGAAGCTGCGGGCATGGGTGCTCTGGCAGTTTTCCTGATCGCTGCGGTACGGGGTGAAGCTTCCGTTGAACTCGTATGGGTCAGCCTGATGCGCACCCTGCGCTCGACCGGCACGATCATCTGGGTGACAGTTGGTGCTGCTGCACTGGCCGGGGCTTACACTTTGGCGGGTGGTCCGGCCTATATCGCACAATTGATTGTCGGTGCAGAAATGCCGACCATGCTGGTCATATTGACGATGATGTTGATCCTGTTGTTCATGGGTGCGTTCATGGATTGGGTCGGCATCGTGTTGCTGATCATCCCGGTGTTTTTGCCGATTGTGCAACGTCTGCCGATTGAAGAAATTGGTTTCCTTGGTCAGCTTGAACCACGGCAAGTGGCAATCTGGTTTGGCGTGCTGTTCTGTATGAACATGCAGGTGAGCTTCCTGTCACCGCCATTTGGACCGGCTGCATTCTATCTGAAATCGGTAGCACCGGCGCATATATCGCTGACCGACATCTTCCGCGGCTTCCTGCCATTTATCGGCGTTCAGCTTGTGGCGTTGACAGTGCTGTTGATCTGGCCGTCAATTGTAACTCTGCTTTTGTAATCAAAGGACATCACCGATGTTATCGCAGGAACAACTCGAAAGGTTTCACCGCCAAGGTTATCTGGTTATCGAAAATCTGGTTGATGAACCTGCTTTACAATCGGTGCGCAGCGAGTATTCGGACCTGATGGACCGGCTCTATGCAGATTGGCAAGCGGAAGGCCTGGTGAAACCGGCCACAAAGAACATGACGTTCTGGGATAAGTTGGAGCAGTGTTACAAAGGTGGGTTTGACTGGTATCAGCCGTTTGATATCAGCCTGCCCCACCACGACATTCGCGAAGACACACCAATGCATATTGGCCCGGCAGTGTTTGATTTGGTGACTCACAACAGCATACTGGACACGATGGAGAGTTTGATCGGACCGGAATTAACTTCCAATCCGATTCAACATATTCGCATAAAGCCGCCGCAGCGGGCGCTGCCAAAGTCGGAAAACCGGGCGCACGTTATGGCGACTGACTGGCATCAGGACAAAGGGGTTACGCTGGAAGAAGCGGACGATACCGAGTTCATCACCATTTGGCTGGCGATCTCCGACGCGACGATTGAAAATGGTTGTCTGCAGGTTGCAGGCGGCACGTATGACGACATGTTGCCGCATTGCGCCAAGACGCAGGTGGGGATCGCTGACCCCTATATACCGCGCGAAAAAGCAACTCCGACGCCGGTTAAGGCCGGAGGAGCGGTCATATTCCATCCGCTGACACCTCATGCATCACTCGCCAATGTGAGTGATGAGTTTCGCTGGTCTCTCGATATCCGGTATAACGTCACCGGACAGCCCACCGGACGCAGTCAGTTTCCGGAGTTTGTCGCCCGATCTCGCAGCAATCCGAATTCAGAATTGCGCGACTGGAAAGTCTGGCAATCAATGTGGGATGATACACGAACAAGGCTCGCCAATTCTCCTCACATGCCCCAGCACAGATGGGATGCAAACAGCCCTTACTGCGCTTGACGTGGTGGGCAGACCGCGCTTTGTCCATCGCTCACGCATCAACTTAGTAACCGGATTGTCAAATTGAGGTACTTCTGAAACCACCAATGCTTACATCTGAACAACTCGAATTCTTCAACCATAACGGATATCTCGTTGTGGATCAGGTGTTGGACCAAAAAGCAGCACTCGATCCCGTGCGGGCCGAATACGACCGGTTACTCGAGCAGCTCTATGCGAATTGGTACCAACAGGGACAGGTGAAGGCCGCGCCCGACGGCATGACATTTGATCAAAAACTGATTGAATCCTACCGAAGCGGCTGCGATTGGTTTCGGCCCTTTGATATTTCTCTTCCCGGCGATAAGATTCTCGCCGATACGCCGATGCATTTTGGACCGGCGATTTTTGACATGGTCACAAATTCGCGCCTGCTCGACATTGTCGAAAGTCTGATTGGGCCGGAAATCTCATCAAACCCAATTCAGCACATTCGGATCAAGCCTCCAGCTCCTGACCTCCAGAAAGGTGAGGTTCGCGCCCATATCACGTCGACAGATTGGCATCAGGACCGTGCTGTTGCGCTGGCCGAGGCGGATCAGACCAATATGATTACAGTCTGGTGTGCGGTTACGGATGCAACTGAAGAGAACGGCTGTCTTCAGGTTATTCCACGGGTTCATCAAGACGGCATGAAACCACATTGTCCCAGGACCCAAACCGCAATTGCCGACAATCAAATCGACGTTGATCAGGCGGTTTCGCTGCCAGTCAAATCCGGCGGTATTGTTATATTTCATCCATTGACGCCTCACGCGTCACTGATTAATCGTTCAACAGGAATACGGTGGTCCTTTGATTTGCGATTCAATGTCACCGGCGAACCCACCGGGCGCGCTCATTTCCCGGAATTTGTGGCCAGAAGTGCCAACAAGCCCGAACTTGAATTGAAGGACTGGTGGGAGTGGCGTAACCTCTGGTATGAAGCGCGGGCAAGACTTGCGGACAGCCCGCATATTGATATTCATCGCTGGAGCGCCGATGCGCCGGCCTGTGCGTAGGAACAGATAATATGAGCAATGCGGTTCGGCTTGACCCCTCCGATAATGTGGTCACGGCCATCAAACCTCTTGAGCTCGGAGCAACCGTGGAAGAAGTTGCGACAACCGCACTTGTTCCACGCGGCCACAAGATTGCAACCGAGGTGATTGAAGCCGGGCAACCGATCCGTAAATACGCCCAGGTGATCGGCTATGCAGAATCGAAAATCGCTCCAGGCGACCATGTTCATACCCACAATGTCGAATTCAGAAATACCGATGCAGACTATGAATTTTCCACTGACCTGAGACCGGTTCCGCCTCCCGCCAAGCAAGATACTTTCATGGGCTACCGGCGCCCCAACGGTAAAGTTGGTACGCGCAATTATATCGCCGTTTTGACCTCGGTGAACTGTTCGGCAACGGCGGCTCGAAAAATCGCCGACGCATTTGGACCGGAAGAGCTTGCCGACTATCCAAATGTCGATGGCATCGTGGCCTTTGTTCATGGCACTGGCTGCGGTATGGCTGGTGATGGCGAGGGTTTTGAAGCTTTGCAACGGGTGATGTGGGGCTATGCCCGGCATCCGAATCATGCCGGAGTTTTGATGGTTGGCCTGGGCTGCGAGATGAACCAGATCGACTGGTTGCTGGAAGCATTTGGCATTCAGAAAGGCCCGCTGTTTCACGCCATGAATATTCAGGACGTTGCCGGTCTTTCCAAAACCGTCGAACTCGGCATTGAAAAGGTCCGGTCAATGTTGCCTGAAGCCAATAAGGCAGTCAGAGAGCCTTGCCCGGCATCTGAATTGACTGTTGCTTTGCAATGTGGCGGGTCGGATGCATGGTCAGGAATAACCGCCAATCCAGCTGTTGGTCATGCCTGCGATATTCTGGTCGCGCAGGGTGGCACTGGTGTGCTGGCAGAAACGCCGGAAATTTATGGCGCCGAACACCTGCTGACACGCCGAGCGGTTGATCAAAAAGTTGGTAAAAAACTGGTCTCGCTCATTCGTTGGTGGGAGGATTACACTCATCGCAACAAAGGTTCGATGGACAATAACCCTTCGCCGGGCAACAAGAAGGGTGGCCTGACCACCATATTGGAAAAATCTTTGGGAGCTACGGCGAAAGGTGGAACCAGCCCTTTGACCGGCGTCTACAAATACGGCGAACCAGTCGACAAAAAGGGCTTCGTGTTTATGGATTCGCCCGGCTATGACCCGGCCTCGGTTACCGGCCAGATTGCCAGTGGTTGCAACGTCGTCACGTTCACCACCGGGCGTGGATCGGCTTTCGGCAGCAAGCCGGCCCCGTGTTCGAAGATCGCCACCAATTCACAAATGTATGGGCGCATGATCGAAGATATGGACTATAACGCCGGAGCAATATTGACGGAAGGAAAAACCGTCGAGCAAGCCGGACGCGAAATCTACGAAATGTGGCTGCGTGTGGCTTCAGGCGAAAAGACAAAGTCGGAACTGCAGGGCCTGGGGGATTATGAATTTGTTCCCTGGCAAATCGGGGCAACCATGTAACCATGGTGATTGGCTTGAGTAGGCGGTGAGATGGAGATCCTGAACGAACAGCAGCGCAATTCTTATGATGAGAACGGATACCTGGTCTTGCCGGCTCACCTGCCTGCAGACATCATTGCGCAGGCCCATGCTGAAATCGCCCGACTGTCGGAACATGCCAGTTCGATTTCCAGCAGTGATGATCTGATAGATGTAGAAGACAGCCACTCGAAAGATGCGCCGCGCATTCGCCGTATCAAGCGGCCAGATTTGCAAAGTGCATTTTTTGATCAGCTTATGCGCAGCGACCTGATTCTCGGACCGGCGCGCGACCTGATTGGCCCCAATCTGCGGATGCACACAACCAAACTGAATATGAAAAAGGCCGAGTTTGGAGCGCCGGTGCAATGGCATCAGGATTTTGCTTTCTATCCGCACACCAATGATGACGTTTTGGCCATCGGTGTGGTGTTTGACGATATTGGCATGGAAAACGGCCCGTTGCAGGTATTCCCAGGTTCGCACAAAGGCCCAATCCTTGACCACCACCACGACGGAATATTTTCCGGTGCGGTCGATTTGTCAGGGGCAGGGCTTAACTTGAATGATGCGGTGTCGTTGACGGGTCCTGCGGGAACCATCACCATTCATCATGCAAGAACGTTGCACGGGTCTGCACTGAACCGATCTCATCGTGACCGCCAGATGTTATTCTATGAAATGATGGCAGCGGACGCATTTCCGGTCATGGGTGGCATGACCCGGTTTGAGTCGATTGAACAATACGACGAACTGATGCTTTGCGGCGCAACAACCACACAACCCCGACTGACAAATATTCCCATTCGAATTCCCCAACCACAACCGGCAAAAGCAGGTTCCATCTACGAAATTCAAACGCAGAGCGGTAAACCCGGCTACGCAACATATGAAGAAGTGAAACAAGCAACATGAACAAACCCTCTATCGGATTCATCGGACTGGGCCTTATGGGCGACGCAATGGTCCAACGGCTTCAGGCGCAAGGCTATCAGCTGAATGTCATTGCCAATCGCAGCCGTGAAAAAGTCGAAGCCGCCGTGGCTCGCGGCGCGGTGGAGCATTCATCCACCAAGGCCTTGGCCGAGGCCAGCGATATCGTCATGCTATGCATGGACACTTCAGCATCGGTGGAGTCGCGCATGTTGGGCGATGACGGCGTGTTGGCAGGTCTTTCACCTGGAAACACGGTTATTGATTTTGGCACCTCTTTGCCAGCTTCAACTCGGGCACTGGGTGAGAAGGCTGAGGCTATTGGCGCCGCCTATATGGACGCCCCCCTTGGGCGGACACCGGCACATGCGCTGGACGGCCAACTCAACATAATGGGGGCCGGTGAAAAGCAGGTCTTTGATCGGGTGAAACCGGTTCTTGATGATCTTGGTGAGAATGTCTTTTTCGTTGGTCCGCTCGGGGCTGGCCACACCGTCAAGCTGCTCAACAATTTTTTTGGAATGACTGTCGCCAACGCCATGTCGGAAGCATTTGCCATGGCTGATCTGGCCGGGCTGGATCGTCAGACAGTATACGACGTCATGTCAGCCGGACCGTTGCATTCAGGCATGATGGATTTTGTAAAAGGCTACGCGGTTGATGGTGATCCCGCACAATTGGCATTCGCCATTAAAAATGCCCGCAAGGACGTCGGTTATTATGCAACCATGGCCGATGATGCCGGCGTGATCAGCCTGATGTCTGGTGCTGCAAAAAATGCCCTGGGGCTGGCTGTTGCCGATGGTCGTGGTGACCAAATGGTTTCCCAGATGGTGGATTTCTACGCTGATCTGTTCAAGCAGAAATAGCCCATGAAAACTGCTATAAAGTGGTAGGGCTTGCGGCGAAGGCCAATGAAGACAGGGCAATGTTCGGCATCGGATTGATGCTGGTTGCCTATCTGACATTCTCCTTCATTGATGCGGGTGTGAAATGGCTGGCAATTGCCGGCCTGCCCGCGCTGCAATTGGCGTTTATGCGCTATGCTGCCCACTTTCTCATCTCGCTGGCAATAATTCTGCGGGGTGGTTTTTCGAAACAGAGTTTTACCAGCGAACGGCCAGTTCTGGTTTTGGTGCGCGGTTCGCTTATCATGATGTCCACGGTGTTCAATTTTTTTGCTGTCCGATATTTGCCGCTGACATTGACATCGACAATTTTGTTTTCTGCCCCTCTCATCGTGTGCGCATTGTCATGGCCGCTGCTCGGCGAGCGTGTAGGACCGTGGCGCTGGTTCGCGATTATTGTCGGATTCTGCGGCATCATTATCGCGGTGCGTCCGTTTGACGATGAATTCCACTGGGCGGTGATAATCTCACTCATGGCGGCGATTAGTTTTGCCATGTATCTGATCCTTACCCGCAAACTGGCCGGCAAGGTTTCCACCGATACGATGCAGTTTTATTCCGGTGCAGTGGGGTTTGTGGTCCTGGCACCATTTGCAGTTTTCACCTGGCAAAACCCGACCAATTTGCTTGATTGGCTGGTGCTGTGCGGTCTCGGTTTGGCGGGCTGGGCCGGTCACCAATTGCTGACCAATGCTTATCGGTTTGCACCGGCCAGCATACTCAGCCCGTTCGCCTACTCCTTCATCTTGTATCTGACAGCCTGGAGTTTTCTGTTGTTCAACCATTTGCCGGATCGCTGGACGATTATCGGGGCGGTATTCATCGTTGCTGCAGGTCTGATCATCTGGTTGCGGGAACGGGCACTGGCCAAAAGGCCGCGCCTGTCCCACCCTTGATTACATCTCGGGCAGATCAGGTTTTTGTCGAGCCGTCGTTCTGCAGTGCGGCCAGCACGATGTCGGCGCGCGGCCCGTATTCCTCGGGGCCAAGTTCAAAATCAGGGTCAAGCTTCATTTCACCCACCGCTTGCTGCCATTCTACAATTGCTTTTGACATGTGGTTATCGAGGCCAAGTTGCTCAACGGTCAAAGCGACTTCGCGCATTTCCTCTGCCCGGCGCACCCCGTGCACCATCACACGCTCCATCATATAATTGGCTTTTTCGCGAAAGTTGAAGCCCGGATATGTCTGATCAAGAGACTCCAGTACCAATTCATCTACCCCAGCCTTGCGAGCCGACAAGACACATTCCAGGATCGTCGCCTCCAGTCCTTTGACCATGATCGAGCGAACCATTTTCGTGGCCGACGCCTGACCGATATCGCCCTGCTGGATCGTCACATTCATTTGTAACAGTTGCATGAGTTCGTGGGCTTCTGCGTCGTGAGGGCCACAAATATGCACCTTGGTCCGATGTAATCCAGCATGAACTGGTGCCATCACAGCTACGTCCACGTAGCGTCCGCCATCGGCTTCAATAAGTTTCGCGGATGCCCGCTTTGTGTCCGGAGCACAGGAATTGCAATCGAAAAACAATGTGCCGGGCCTGCACAGGCCAAGCACGCTTTTGGCCGCCAGATGCGCCTGGTCAGCAGTGACAAAACTAAAAATTACATCGCAATCCGCAACCGCATCTGACAGAAGATCGCATCCCTTCACCCCAAACTGTTCATAGCGGGCCAACATTTCAGTTCGCGTCGCGTCGGATTGGGTCTTGATGTCAAATGCCTTCAGGTTGAGATGTTGCTCCTGCCAGCCCTGCGCAAAAGCTGCCCCTGCCTCTCCAAATCCGATAAATGTGACGGTCGGTTGAGCTGACATATTTGTATTTCCATCGCCGAATAGGTGTTCAGGAGGCTCTTATGGCACTCAAATTGAGCTTGTTGAAGCCTGACGCGCCTTAACTCGGTTCTTTGAGCCGGGAGGTTGGTTTACGCCAGGCATTGAGCCAACAGATGGGAGCCAACGTTAACGTTTGATTAAACTCAGCCGGAACTAACCGATGTTGATCGGTGTCCATTAACCGATCAGTTACTGGCGTTGTGTTTGGTTGAATGCAGCGCTGATCTGGGATCTAAAAATGCAAACTTCATCAACCACACAATGCCCACCTGCAAAATGGTACAGCCGTATTGGCAACGTCAAGACGCTGACTGTTGCAGCGCTTGTAGCTTGTGCGGTGGTCGGGATCAGCGGTTATGTTGCAATTCAATTTCTGGAGCAGGTATCGGCGTTGTCGACCGCCCATGCAATCGCCGGATTGGCTATTGCAGTTTTGGTGTTGCCATTTCTGATCCTGACCGGAATGCTGTTGTGCGCAATGTTCAGATCGGGTCGTCAGACGTGGTTAAATATCGGGCCCAGCTTTCGCCAACCAAATCCGGTTAAAGTCGCCAAACGTCGCATTGTACGGGGCCAGGGTCGGTATTAGAGCCTGAACGGCTCTCAGCGTCATTGGTCAATCGACCGGCTTTCTTGCGCTGTTGCGCTCTACAAAACGTGCCGGCAGCACTGCAGCCTTTCGTGTTACATCCTGATTGGAAATCTGTTCGAGCAATATGTCCACCGTGGCATCAATCATCGGGCCGGAGGGCTGTTCGACCGTCGTCAGATCATAGGCTTTCCAGGCAGATTGAGGCACATCATCATAGCCAACGACAGAGACGTCATCGGGGATATGCAAATTAAGCTCGTTGCGCAGCACATCCATGACGGCGAAGGCCATATGGTCATTGGCTACAAATACAGCGTCGGGCTTTTTCGTCTCACCAAACAGTTCGCGGGCGGCCTGGGCGGCGCCCTCTTGGGTATAAGCCCCGACGCCCCGGGAATAACAAACAGCTCCATGCTCCGCCAAGCCTTTGTAAAACCCGGCTTCGCGATCCCGGTTGGTTGAAGAATCTTCAAACCCGGCAATGAAGGAAATGCGCTTGCGGCCACCACGGATAAGATAGTCGGCCACCATGCGACCTCCATCCAGATTATCCGATGTCACCGAATTTGCCGGTGAGGTGGCGATATACCGGTTGAACAAAACCACGGGAATGCCGTTATCGGCACATTGCTGTGCCAGCTGCGATGACAGATGCGCCGACGCCATCACGACGCCTTCCACTTGATATTGCAACATGTCCTTGACGACTGCGTCCTGGTCTCCCTGATCAGTCATGAACAGCAAGACACGATAGCCTTTTGCCTGCAGCGAACGTGACAGTTTCTCAATCACAACTGGATAAAACTGATTGTCCAGGTAAGCCACAAGCACACCGATGATTCCGGACTTTCCTGAAATCAGTGACCGCGCCAATGCGTTGGGCCGATATCCTAACTCGTCGGCCGCTTTCAATACTTTGCGTCTGGTTTCCTGGGCGACCGATGCACCCCGGGTGAATGTTCGGCTAACGGCTGATTGGGAGACCTTGGCGGCGCGGGCTACGTCTGCAGATGTTACGGTCGGTTTGGCCATGCAGCGGAATGTGTCACGGAAATATCTGATTAGGCAATGCTCAAAATTGTTTGTGGTCAGTTGATCGCAACATCTGTTGCCAGCGCAGCGCCGGACGCCTATCCAGTCATTAGAATTATCCAATTGGAAGAATCCCATGACCGCCACCTCGACCGCCGGCCTGACTGGTGCCCATATTATTGCGACCAAACTCAAGCAGGCGGGATGTCAGCGTGCTTTTGGAATACCCGGCGGCGAAGTTTTGGCCATTTTGACCGGGCTGGATGAGTTGGGGATCGACTTTCATCTTGCCAAACATGAAAATTCCGCTGGATTCATGGCCGAAGGTGCCTGGCATGCAGAAGAGGATGGGTCCCGGGCACCAGGTATTCTGGTTGCAACAGTCGGTCCCGGTGTTTCCAACGCCGTCAACGTTATTGCCAATGCGATGCAGGATCGCGTTCCATTGATATTTTTGACCGGCTGCGTCGATACAGCCGTTGCAGAAACCTATACGCATCAGATTTTCGATCATCAGGCGATATTACGACCTGTTGTGAAAGCAACATTCAGAGCAAGTGCAGGAACTGTGGGTGTGATGATGGAAAAAGCGCTGGCGATTGCGCTCGATGGGCAGCCCGGTCCGGTCCACATTGATGTGCCTATCAGCGTTGCCGAAGAAATCAGCGATGAGACGATTCGTGATCTGCCCGATCTGGCGCCAGCAGTTATGACAGCACCAGATCCAGTTGTCGGTGCTGCAATAGAGGCATTGAATGCATCGCAACGACCGCTGATCATAGCAGGGGTAGATGCGGTAACCGAAAATGCCGGCTCGGTATTGTCCGACTTTTGTCAGCGTCACGACATTCCGATGATCACCACGTACAAGGGCAAAGGCCTGATGGATGAGACACATCCCTTATGTTTGGGGGGTCACGGGCTTTCCCCGAAGGCCGAAAAGTCCCTGCTGCCATTTGTCAAAAAAGCCGATTGCGTTCTTCTGGCTGGTTATGATCCAATTGAAATGCGGGCCGGTTGGCGTGATCCCTGGGCTGATGATGCTACGGTGATTGAGATCACACCTGTCTTGCGGACACACGGCATGCATCGTGCCGATATCAGCCTGCGATCGGCGATAGATCCGACACTGGCTCAGCTTAATCACGCACTTGAATGCGGTCCTCATTGGCCGGATGGAGAGGCGGCGGATGTTCGACGGGAATTGGCCGATGATTTCTCCGCCCCCGACAACTGGGGCCCTGGCCGGGTATTTGCCACATTAAATGAGTGTCTGCCGGAGCAAACAGTCGTCACGGCGGATGCCGGTGCTCACCGAATATTGGTTTCCCAGATGTGGCAGTGTCGCCATGCACAATCGTTCCTGCAGTCCACGGCCTTGTGCACAATGGGATGTGCGGCGCCTTTGGCTGCAGGCTACAAACTTGCGCGTCCACAGACCCCGGTATGTGCATTTGTTGGAGACGCAGGTCTGGAAATGGGATTGGGAGAACTGGCGACATTGCGGGAACTTGATTTACCTGTGATCATCTGCGTTCTTGTCGATAAGTCGCTTTCGCTGATCGAATTGAAGCAGCGAAGCAGTCAGCGCAAAAATGTTGGTGTGGATTTTTCAGGTACCGACTTCATAGGCGTTGCCAATGCGATGGGTGGTCATGGCGTGTGGATCGATGATGCAGCTTCGCTAGAGAAAGAGGCGGCGGCTGCGTTGCAGCGTAAGACCTTTACCGTGCTGGCCTGCCGTATCAGCCGCCGAGCTTATGACGGGACATTTTAATCTCCGCTGACCGCGTGTTTGGCAATGGTCTCGAAAACCCCGTCCAACTCCTGCGCCAGCAATTCCAGCTCGGGTTTGGCCGTATCCAAATAAGGCGAAAAGACATGGCTTGGTGTTTGTAACTACCCAGCTACCCCAACCTGATGCTTTTATAGACGGCCCATCAGA
>JAALLE010000052.1 GCA_011087605.1 Hyphomicrobiales bacterium | reverse complement strand
AATCAAATTGTCGCACCTAATGGCAGCAGAAATAGGGTAGCTGAGTAGTTACTTATCTCAGTGTTATCCCGATATTGGTGCTTGGCATGTTGGTTGGCATTCTGGCCTCTATCATGGGGGTTGGTGGTGGTTTCATCATGGTTCCTGCGATGATCTATTTGTTGCGCGTACCGACCAATGTGGTGATTGGCACTTCGCTGTTTCAAATCATGTTTGTGACCATGTTCACTACGATCGCCCAGTCGGCCACCAATCAGACAGTTGATATTGTTCTGGCGCTGATCCTCATGGTTGGTGGCGTTATCGGGGCACAGTTTGGAGCACGGGCTGGGCAAAAATTACGCGGCGAACAATTGCGTGCCCTGTTGGCATTGATCGTTCTGGCGGTATGCATCCGGCTTGGATGGGACTTGGTCAGCATGCCGACAGAACTGTTCTCCATTGCTGCGGGGGGAGGTCACTGATGCGAATAATCATTGCTCTATTATTTCTGTTTACATGCGCGACGATCACCAGTGCTGAAGAAAGTGCAGACGTGCAGATCGGTTTGTCGAGTGAGACAATCGAGATCACCTCTAATTTTGACGGCGCCGATCTGGTTATTTTCGGGTCCATTGAAAACGGAGACCGACAGTTGCTTGAAGCGAGTGGCTATGATGTTGTCGTCGCTTTGTTTGGACCACGTGAAGAAGTGACCGTTCGTCGAAAGGAACGTAAACTGGGTGTTTGGGTGAATGGCGATGCCATGCGCTTCAGCGACGTACCTTCATCTTATTCTGTTGCAACTACCAGTTCTCTGTCTGAGATCGCTGATTCAGAAGCCATCAAAATTTTGCAGTTAGGCCTCGATAACATCAATGTTGTGAAAGAAGAGGGCAATGGAGATGCCAAGGAATTGGAGACGTTCAGGGATTCTTTGGCGCGCTTGAAGGTTAGCCAGAGCCTGTTTTTTGAACGAATCGGTGGCGTCGAATTTTTGAGTCCAACTCTGTTCAAGGCGAATCTCGCGCTGCCTGCCAATGTCCCGATCGGCAAGCACACCGCTCATGCATTTCTATTTCGCGACGGCAAGTTTCTGAATGCGAAATTCTCCGAAATGCAGGTTCGCAAAATCGGCTTTGAACAGTTCACCTACGAACTGGCACACAAAAATGGTTTGCTGTACGGAATTATAGCCGTGTTGGTTGCAGTTGCTACCGGATGGCTGGCCAGCGTCGTCTTCGGTAAAGACTAAAACTCTGACTCGAAGCTGATCGCCTTGGAGGAGGTGGGCCATGAAGGCAATCTCCCGATACAAAGATCGATCGGTGAAGAATACCGCACCGTCAGACCTTGCTCTGACGCGCCGAACCGCTTGGTTATTGTCGCTCGCCGGCTACATTCCCTTTGTGGCTTTAGCCGGAGCGCTGTGGGTATGGCTGCCGCAGAGCGAACATTATGTTCTGGCTAAAACTGCTCTGCAGACATATGGCGCGATAATTCTGTCCTTTCTGGGGGGTGTTCGCTGGGGACTTGCCCTGCGCTCGGCAAGTAACACATCCGCGCGACGGGACATGATCATGTCTGTCGTTCCATCGTTGATCGGTTGGTTTAGCCTGTATGTTGGGGCACCCGGTGTATTTGCTGTTCAGGCTCTTGCATTTGCCGGTGTTGGTGCCTGGGATGCACTGTCTGGAGAAAAGGGTGCTTTTGGCCTTTGGTTTGTGAGACTGCGTATGGTTCTTACATTTCTGGTCACCGGCGCTCTGATTGCTGCCTTTTTTGCAACCGTATAATAGCTTGATGTAGTCTGACGGGTGCCCTATTTGCAGGTCACCTTTGTTTTGTGAGCCAGTGAGGCCTCCCAATGAATAATTTTCTGGTCCGATTTTTAGGTGATACGCCAACTCGGGTGGCAGTAAAGCTAATTGTGTTGTCAGTCATTGTCGGGGTCGTCATGAGCGCAGTCGGCTGGACACCTCGCACCATATACGACGGCATTATTCGCTTCTTCCGCGGATTGTGGGATCTTGGCTTCGACGCAATTTACAATTCACTGGAGTATCTGCTGCTTGGCGCCGCGATCGTCATTCCGGCATTTTGTTGATCAGGCTGTTGAGTTTCCGCTCACCACGAAACTAAAGGCTGGACTCCAGGCAATTTCGATGAGGGAAAATTTGCGGGCCTTTGAGGTTAATCACCGTTCGGTAATTGCCATTGCCTGGCCGACGACGCTGGCCTATTTGTCGACGCCGCTTCTGGGCTTGATCGACACTGGTGTGGTGGGACGGTTGGGCGACCCGGCCTTGCTCGGCGGTTTGGCCGTCGGAGCCATTTTATTCGACATCATTTTCACCACTTTCAATTTTCTGCGCTCCAGCACCACCGGTTTGGTTGCTCAATCTCTGGGGGCAGGGCGGGATGAAGAACAGCGCGTTGTTTTGATCCGCTCACTGATATTGTCGGTGGCGATGGGTCTGGTGATTTTGGTGCTGGCGCCTTTCATCTCGACAATGGGACTGTGGGCAATGGATGTCTCGGAGGCGGTGGAGAATGCAACGCTTGCCTATTTTTCCATCCGCGTCCTGGCTGCCCCGCTTACGTTGATCAATTATTCCGTATTGGGATGGATGTTGGGGCTGGGGCAGGCCCGCTTGGGTCTGGCGCTGCAATTCGTGCTCAATGGCAGCAATATAGTGCTTTCAATCTGGCTTGGCCTGATTTGGGAATGGGGCATTGAAGGGGTTGCATGGGCAACCGTGATTGCCGAGGCGCTGGCGGCCTGTGTCGGCCTGGCAATCGCTTGGTACCGGCTATCCGGTCTTGGGAAAGTGAGCTGGCCTACAGTTTTCGGCAAGACGGCACTATTGCGGTTGTTCGGGGTCAACCGGGATATCATGATCCGATCATTTTGCTTGCTCTTTGCCTTCGCGTTTTTCACCGCTCAAGGTGCAAATTACGGCGAGGTGACGCTGGCAGCAAATGCCGTATTGATGAATTTCTTTT
This sequence comes from Hyphomicrobiales bacterium, assembly GCA_011087605.1. Classification (GTDB taxonomy): domain Bacteria; phylum Pseudomonadota; class Alphaproteobacteria; order Rhizobiales; family Rhizobiaceae; genus Pseudahrensia. Next base: position 23,895 of record JAALLE010000052.1, on the reverse strand, counting down.
TGATCTCGGGCTACTTCCTCGATGGATTTGCAACGGCAGCCGAGCAACTGGCGGGCAAGGCGGTAGGTGCAAAATATCGACCGGCGTTTAATTCAGCCGTGCGTCTTACGCTGATATGGGGATATTTGCTGTCGATAGTGGCCAGTTTGATTTTCTGGATCGCAGGACCATGGGTGATCGACCTGCTGACCACAAATGAAGCGGTTCGGTTGGTGGCGCGTGACTATCTGATTTGGGCAGCATTGACGGCAATTGTTGGTGTGATGGCGTTTCAGATGGATGGTGTTTATATCGGCGCAACGTGGTCTGCAGACATGCGAAACATGATGTTGTTATCACTATTGGCATTTCTGCTGACCTGGTGGATTGCCACCCCAATGCTGCAAAATCACGGCCTTTGGCTATCGCTTGAAGTGTTTTTGGGTATTCGCGGGATCAGTCTGTATATGCGTCTGCCGAGAAAAGCTGAAGAAACGTTTAGCCCAGCTTGATGTTTGCCCAATCTTTGGCCGAGCGGCCGACTGCTTGAGAGATATTTGTCAAATTTTCTTCATCACACTGCTGGCGCAATCCATTGAGAATCGCTCCGGGAAGCCCCGGACCCTGATAGACCATACCAGAATAGAGTTGAACGAGATTCGCTCCGGCTTCGATCTTAGCAAATGCCGTTTCTGCGCTATGTATTCCACCAACGCCGATCAACGGAAAGTCTGTGGGCAGACGCAGGCGCATCTTCGCCAGTATTATCGTGGAACGTTCAAACAAAGGCTTGCCCGACAGTCCCCCGACCTGATCGCGATATTTTGAGGTCAGTCCATCGCGGGCCAGGGTCGTATTCGATACGATCAGTGCATCGGCGTCAGATTTTGTCAGCGTTGCGGCAATGTCGTCGAGTTCTGGATCTTCAAGATCAGGAGCGATCTTCAAAAACAAAGGTATTGACCGTCCGTGCTTTGCTACTTGTTCCCGACGGGCCTCGCCGACCCGTTGCAACAAGTCTGACAACTGATCAGCCTTTTGCAACGCACGTAAGCCGGGTGTATTCGGGGATGAGATATTGACCGTAAAATAGGTCGCCAGATCCGCAAACTTGTGAATTCCAGACACATAATCGGCGGCAAAATCTGTGCTGGTTTTATTGGCACCGAGATTGATGCCAACGATACCTGACCTGCCGGTACGAGATTGCAGGTTTGCCCGAGTCTGGTTATGGCCCTTGCTGTTGAAGCCGAGCCGGTTGATGACGCCCTGATCTGATTGCAGGCGAAATATTCGTGGTTTTGCATTACCCGGTTGGGGCAACGGAGTGACGGTGCCGATTTCGGCATGTCCGAAACCCATTTTCAACAGAGCGTCAGGAACTTCTCCGTTTTTGTCGTAGCCTGCCGCCATGCCCAACGGGTTCGGGAATTCAAGCCCGGCAATCGACACGGCCAGACGCGGATCGACGTCTGCTGCAACACGTGGATGCAGGCCCAGTCGCAGCGCGGTAATAGACAATCCGTGCGCCATTTCCGCGTCAATCGAAAACAGAGTTCGTTTGCCAAGTGATGTGTACAAATTGTTCACGCGGGATCCAGCGGGACAATATGAAGTCCCTGGTCCGAAAGCGGCATCGGTCTGGACCATTCCACGCTGTCCAGGGACAAGTTGGAATAGAGATGTGGAAACAGGGCTCCACCCCGAGAAACTTCCCACTTCAAATCTGCGCCCAACATACCGGCATCAACCGCAACCAAAAGGAGGTCGGTTTTGTTGGCAAAATGTTTTGCGGCGGTTTCAGCAACCTGTTCGGCGGAGGAAAAGTGGATAAATCCATCCTGAAGATCAATCGGCGCACCCTCGTAAACGCCACTGTCCAAAGCCGCTTCCCAATCGGTCTTTGGCGTGATTTTAAAGATCAGATTAGGACTGCTCATCGTCGCTTGTCTCCGACACGAATAGTATGGCCGCGATAGTCAATTTGAGCCGTGTTGCCACAATCTGTGGTAGATGAACAGTTGTCGCAATCGTTTATTGACGACTTTGTTAGCCGATCGTCGGTCGCCGCATCATGTCGGGCAATTCGATAGCCTTGCGGGTCTTCAGATCCATCAGTAGCGCGGTTACAGCCCCGCTGTAGAGCGGAAGCCCGGTGGCCAAGTCGCCGACCTGATGTCTGAACGTCATGGTTTTTGCCTGTATCGATTCCACCCAAGTCACTACTTCCAGCATGGTGCCCACTCTGGCTTCATTATGACGACTGGCCTTCATCTCAACCGCGACAGTGCCAAGGTCGAGCTGGCGCATCCATTGTCGCGAAACTCCCAAATGTTGCCACAGATGAGACGCTGCATCACTGAAACGGGCAATTTGATGCTGGTCCAGCACCACTCCCTGGGCGTCGCATTCGTGTGGGGCTACGACGCACCGATGAGATACGAGACCCGATCCATTGTTGATTTTTTCTTGCGTGTCGGATGGAGGAAGTTGGTTCTGTGGCAGGCTGCGCGGTTCGCTGTTTGAGGGAATTTGGTTTAGGGCAGGGGCAACACCTTCCGTAGCCGCCGGGTAAACATCAACGGCGGTTGCAGACAATTCGCCCGAGTCGCCGTTGATAAGGTGATGCACCACTTTGTTTTCATTGGAAATGCGGGCCGAACGAACAATCGTATTGGTGCCCATCATTAGCTCACCATGATAGCGGACATGGCGATCAACCCAGTTTTGCAGGTGTGACTTGTTTAGATGAAAGAAGATCTGTCCGGCATCGCCAAATCGTTTCCAATAAAACTGGATGTTCATGTGGGCATTTTCATCACACTCCCAGGAATTGACGAATGACCGTTGAGTTTCAAGCGCCTCTTTCACGTCACAGCCTTCCGCATCTGATTGAGAAACTGATCAATACGGGTATTGCTGTCTCTGGCAATCTTGAGTTGGGGAAACCCTTGAAATACATGACAACCACCCGGAAAAACATCGAGTTGAGCATTGGCATTGCGTGCATGCCAAAGGGTCGCCATCTGTAACGTATCATCCAACAACAGATCTTTGGTACCGACCGAAAACAGAGCCGATGGAAGTCCATTGAGATCAGAATAAAGTGGTGAAATGTCAGGATTGCGATAGTCGTGGGCATCTTGAACATAATTTGTGGCAAACATCTGCATGTCGCGGGTCGCCAATATCAATTTTTCCGTTCCCCAGTTTCGGGCACTGGGAGTCTGCCCCAGGTCAAAGACTCCTGCGGTCAATACAGCTGCGTGAAACGGGCAGGAACCGATACGGTTCCGCAGACGAATGAGCGTCAGAGCGGACAGATGGGCACCTGCACTTTCACCACCTATTGAGAGGAAGCTGGTGTTCAGCTCATGTTCTCCGTTCAGCAGCCAAAGGGCAGCCTGTTCACAGTCATCGGGTCCGGCTGGATAAGGATGTTCTGGCGCCAGTCGGTATTCAACCGAAACGCAATCAAGCTGACAATTATCGGCAATTTGCTGCAGTCGTTCGTCGTGTGCTGTAGCGCTGCCCAATACCCAGCCGCCACCATGAATATGCAGATAACTCCCCAGCGCGACTGCTGATCGGGGTTTAAACAGGCGTAGTTCCAGTTTGCCGTGAGGTGTTGCTATCTCCAGGTTTCTGGCCGTTTCCTCAACGGCTTCCAATGGAAAAGGGCCTTGCCCCTTCAACCGATTTTGTCGGACGGTTGTGATGGGCATCGACCATATGTCTGGCGCATCTTGCAGCGTGGCAATCACCTGTTGATTAAAGCGTCGGGTCTCGTCGGAAATGCTGGTTTCGAGGAATAGTTCAGGGTCGATTGTCAATGTCATTGTCGGCGCCCGTTTATGTGCTTGAATGATTCTGTCATGAAAAAATTTAGTGGCGGCGCAAATATTGCGCGCTGGAATTCAACTTTGGCCAACTTCCGCGTAGTTTTGACCAAAGCCGATCTGCGATCAAGACGATGAGAGCAACTGCCGCTCCGGTAATGCCGGCTGTGATTGGCGAAAGGGTGAAAAGCAATTTCACGGGTGCCAGCAACAGCAGCGTAGTGGCTGTGCCGCAGGCGATAGATAAAGATACAGCCCAGGCCGATATGGAACCCAGCCAGGTGCTGATGAGCAGCGGAATGAACAGACCGCCGGTTCCCAACATCAATGCGCTGATGAGTAAATGATCAGTTGGTGGTGTCCACGCGTCGGGCCAGTAAAGCAACAGACCTGCCAGGATGAGGATTACAAGACGGGTCGAGAATACTGATTGTTCGCCAGGGTTGAGATTTCTGAACCGGCCGGTTGCTCGTGACACTGAACTTGCAGCAGTAAACAATGTGGCGGCGAGTGCATTAATTGCAGCAAACAAAACAATGAAATAGGGCAACATGTGAAGCACCGGCTGAGCTTGAAGAACGCTTGCCAATTTTGCTGATGTCGGCGTGGCAACAACAAGACCGAGGGAGAGGGGAAGCGCACTCAACATCAAAAACACCATCAGCGCCAGCCAACCGACAGATTCAATGGCATCAACTGCGCGATTATTCGTCGACAATCTTGAAAGTGCCTGGGGCAGTGTGCTGATGCCAGCTGCTATCGCCAGAACCGTGAAGACAGGTGCTGCGACGGAAACTGTTTCCGATGAACCAAACAACAAGGTCGAAGGTGCGAGGTCCAAAGCATTCAGGGGCTCACCCAGAAAATCCAGCTGCAACGACTGCCCGAACATCGAGGCGAAAAAGCCGGTGGCAATAGCGGGGACCAAAGTGCAAACCAGCATCCAAATTACCAAAGTGGCATTGACCAGCAAAAGCCCGGTCCAACCTCCAAACAAACTGGGCAACACGGCCAGCACGAGCACGAACCAGACTGCATTGTCCAATGGAATGCCGGTCTGTATCTGAAGAATGTTTTTGGCGACCTGCATTTCGGCTAATGAAAGTAACAAGAGCATTCCGAATACTGCGATCAACGCCAAATAGCCGGTTATCTGATTTTGAAACCGCCAGGCGAAATACCCAGGAAGACCCGAAACTCCGGATCGTTGAAATGCTGAGGAAAACATTCCGGCCTGAAAAAGGATTCCCAATGCCAAGCTGGTGGCTAATAGCATTTTTCCGGCCAGACTGGACGAAAATAACAACACCAGCATTGCTCCGGACAAAATGTCTGAACTGCTGCTAAGGCCGGAAGTAAACGGGCCAAGAGTTCGGTTGGCATAAAAGAACTGGGAACCAGTCATGGTTCTGCTTGTGAAGGCAAGGCCGACCACCACTGTAACCGTCATAAACAAGATCGAGCCGACGATGATTTCTGCGTGAAGTCCAAGTCGCTGCAACAGAAGAAATAAACTCAATGCTGCTGCAAATGCCAGCAACATGAGCCAGAACATGGTTGTGGCATTTGCCCGGTGAAGAGTTCGGCCTTCATCTGGAATTTGGTTCCCCAAAGTCATGATGATGAGTTTCCGCGATTTACGGATTCGGCATCATGGCTGGAAGGGGCTCGGACGTCGATGCGTTCCTGCAGCCTGGCCAGACTGGCAATCACAACCACCACGAATAAGGGAAACGCGGTGAACGTCAGCCAACTCAGAGAACTGAGATATTGAGAGCCATCGAAAGAGGAAATCAAAAATGCAATCAAAACCGATAGCACGATGCCGACGGACACGGTGGCTATCATTGCCAGGCGGGTTCTTTGCCACCAAGATAGACGTGTCCAATATTCGATCCGCATAAATTTCCAAATTGGTCAAAGCCAGCCGACGTTGGTGGTTTGACGCGGATTATCGAAAAGAGCAAGTCTGTTGGCCAATAGGTGGATGGACTTATCCCGCCATATTCCGTACGAAAATGGTGGCCGTGGGCTGTTGAATGAAAATACACCGAGTGGAAAAATGTCAAAAGTCATTCAGGAACCGGTAGCGACTTTGATAATTGTCGATGACCACCCGCTATTCCGCGGAGCCATGCGGCAAGCGTTGAGCGGTGGATTTGACGCCGGAATGGCTGGCATCGGACCAGCCAAGATATTGGAAGCTGGCGACTTCGGTGAACTACGGTCGCAATTGCTGGAATATCCAGAAATCGATCTTGTTCTGCTTGATCTTTCGATGCCCGGTGTGAGTGGGTTTTCCGGCCTTATTGCTTTGCGTGCAGAACATGCGGCGACACCGGTGGTGATTGTATCAGCCAATGATGACCCTGCGACGATTAGGCGGGCGTTGGAATTGGGGGCTTCCGGGTTTGTTCCCAAGTCGGCGGGTATTGAGACCATTCGTGAAGCGATTTCCAGTGTTTTGCGCGGTGACGTCTGGAAGCCCGAAGATGTCGATCTCGCGACTGAAAGCGACCCCGAAATTGCTGAAATATTGACCAAATTGTCGACGCTCACACCTCAGCAAACCCGGGTATTGGTGATGATTTCGCGGGGCTTGTTGAATAAACAGATTGCTTATGAACTGAGCGTTTCTGAGGCGACTGTAAAGGCTCATGTTTCTGCGGTGCTTCAAAAGCTGGATGTGGATAGTCGAACTCAGGCCGTGATCCAACTATCGAAGCTCGGTGCTGATGCGATATCCGACAATAGTGTTGTTTGAACAATAGCTGAGTTATTCAGCGGCGGTGCGGGAATTTCCGTGTTTGACCAGCTGGGTGAGCAAAGCGCGCAGGGCGGCTGGCTTAAGCGGCTTGTTCATTACTGTAATATCGAGAGCGCTGGCCGAACTGCGAACCGCAGCGCTTCGATCGGCGGTTATCAATGAAGCCGGGAGGTCGCGTTGGGTTGCGGCACGAACTGCGGCGATAACCTCCAGGCCGTTTTCATGATCGAGGTGATAGTCTGCCAGTATTATGTCGGGATTGAGTGAGGTAATGCCGGCCATCACTCCGGCTTTTCCGCTAAACAGGTGAACCTGACAGCCCCAGCGACTCATCAATGTATTCATTCCGTCCAGAATGGTTTCGTCATTGTCGACACAGATGACGACTAGGTTTGAAACATCAGACTTGGTCTGCAGATTTTCGCGACTTTGATCGTTGCCTGTCTTTTGGGGGACGGCAAGCGGCAAAGTTACCTTGAAGATCGATCCTTTGCCGGGATGTGTTTCAACATCAACTTCATGATGCAGGGTTGAAGCCAGACGCTTGACGATCGATAATCCAAGTCCGAGCCCCGGAGCTGCCCGTTTGCCTTGCTCAAGTCGATGGAACTCATGAAAAATGGCTTCCTGATCTTTAGGCTGAATGCCGATGCCGGTATCTTTGACTTCTACGACTACTTTGTTCCGCTTAACCCGCGCGTCAATGGTTACCGAGCCAGCTTTGGTATATTTGATGGCGTTGGATATCAGATTTTGCAGCAATCGCCGCAGCAGGCTGTAATCTGAACGCAAGCTAAGGTCGTTGCGATGAACTGTCAGTTGCAATCCTTTGGCCTGGGCGATGGGGCGAAATTCTGTCTCGAGGCGATCAAGAAGTCTGGACAAGGGAAACACAGTGATATTGGGTGTAAGCGCACCGGCATCGAGCCGGGAAATTGCGAGCACCGCGCCCAATATGTCCTCCACGCTTTCCAGCGCATTGTCGACATTATCGGCCAATTGTTGGGATGTGCTGCCGGACAGTTCTTCCACAAGACTGGAGGTGTATAACCGCGCTGCGTTGAGTGGCTGCAAGATATCATGGCCAACTGCAGCTATGAATTTCGTTTTGCCGATATTGGCAGCGTCTGCTGATTCCCGCGCTTTTGCCAGGTCAGCGTTCAAGCGCGTAAGTTCTTCGGTACGCTCCCGGACGCGTCTTTCCAGCGTTTCGTTGGCAATCGTCAGAGCTTGCGCTGCATTGGCTTTCTCAGTGGTGTCGCTCCACGAGATAACAAGGCCACCATTGGGCATGGTATTTGTTTGGGTTTCAATGATGCGTCCGGAAGCCGTCAGCGTTATCTGCGAAGTCGTGTCGGTTTCCAGCAGGTGCTTGATGAAATTTTCAGGGTCGGCCAAATCGCCCTTCAACTTTACCGAGATGGCGCCGCAAAGCGTGGTTAGCGGTGTACCGACTTGTCCCAGTTCTGTCGGCAAGTCGAGCAATTGGCGAAATTGTCGGTTCCAGCTTGATAATTGAAAGTCTGAATCAAACACACTGATGCCCTGTTCAACCTGATCCAGTGCCGTTTGCAGCAGGTCTCTGTTATATTGCAGTGCCTCAGAGGCGTCTCCCAGCAGACGGATAGTGGATTCCTCGGATGGGTCGTGTTTTTGCAAAAGCAGCGACATGACAAGGCGTGAGGAGGCCGCTCCTACCGCGCTGGCAAGCAATTGTTCCGCGCGTGCAATGAGATCTTCATCAGCAAGATCACGATTGCTGATATCTCCGCCGCGTTGGCTGAAATAGGTATCAAAAGCTCTTTTTGCCCGGTCACGGCCCAAATAACTGCCAACGGAATGTTTCAGTTCCGCGATGGTTACCGTTCTGCCATCGTGTTCTGGCAATGTCTGAGCCATTTTCCCGCGCATCGAAAAAATTCCAGCCTGCATACGCTCTATCGTCAGCGGTTTGCGCACGTAACTCACAACGACCAGCGCCAGTGTATTGGCGAGAAGGCTGAAAATTACACCATGATTGAGCGGTTCTGCCTGCATGCCGAACAGGGCTTGTGGACGTAACCAGGTCAGACCGAGAGGTCCGTCCGTCAGCAACGGTGCGTCGCTTCCGATGATTGTTGGCAGGAATAGTGTGTAAAACCACGTGCAAAATCCAACGCCCATGCCCCATAAGGCTCCAAGAGAAGTTGGGCGCCGTCAGAACAAACCAATAAAAAACGCCGGGGCAAATTGGGCAAGGGCTGCAAATGACAGCAAGCCGATTGATGCCAGCGCGGCTGAATTGCCAACCGCCTGAAAATAGGCATAGGCCAGACCCAAAATGACAAAAATTGCAGTGCGTCGAATGATCAGCAGATTATCCGACATATCAGTGCGTAAACCGATTCCAGCGCTGCGGCCTCTGCCCTCCAGTCGAAGGAAGAGGGGCAGAACCAAGTTGTTGGATATCATGATGGCCAGCGCCACACAGGCCACGATGACCATCGCCGTTGCTGCCGAAAGACCTCCAACAAACACGAGGAACGAGATCGACCAGGCGTCATTTTCCAATGGCAGCGCCAAAACGTAGGTATCTGCGTCAACACCGGAACCGAAGGTCAGCATGCCGGCAATTGCCACAGGTATGACGAACAGATTGATCAGCACCAGATAGAGCGGAAACATCCAGCGTGCGGTGCGCAACTCATTGGTGGAATGATTTTCCACCACACCGACGTGAAATTGGCGTGGCAGCAAAACGAATGCTCCGAAGCTGAGCAACGTGTAGATCAAAAAGCGTGATGGATGGATGCCGCCGAAAAATGTGTTTGATACGAATTGCGATTCCTGCGCCTGTGCGATCAAGTCTCCGATCCCACCAAACAGATAAAATGTGGCATAGAGGCCGATCGCCAAAAATGCCACCAGTTTGACAATGGATTCAGTCGCCACTGCCAACATCAGACCATCATGATGTTCGGTTGCATCCGTGTTGCGGGTGCCAAACAGAATCGCAAACAGGGCCAGTAGTACCGAAACGAAAAATGATGTGTCGACCGGCGCGCCACCTGGCCCCAATACACTGGGCTCTCCACGCGCAATCATCGTATCAACTGTGGTCGATATCGCTTTCAATTGCAGGGCAATATAGGGAACCGTGCCGAGTACAGCGATGACCGCCGCGAAGGCTCCGACGGAAGCGCTCTTTCCATACCGGGAGGCAATAAAATCGGCAATTGAAGTAATGCGTTCGCGCTTGGCCACGCTGACAATGTGTGAAAACAGCGGATAACCCAGGGTAATCATCAATACCGGACCAAGATAGATGGCCAAGAAGTCAAGCCCGGACTTTGACGCCAGCCCCACCGATCCGAAAAAGGTCCAGGAGGTACAATAGATTGCCAGCGACAAGGCATAAATTGCCGGCCGCCAGGTACCGGATCGTTGGCTGCGGGCACGACCGGTGAGATGGCGATCACCATAGCTGGCAACCACAAACAAAAACAGGAGATATGCTATGGCGGCAAGTACGATGACCCAGCCCTGCATGACTTCCTCCTGTGCACTGTTCTCCAGTAAATTTTCAACACAATGGGTCAATGCTGTCCAGCACTCCCTTAGCAGCAGAAAGGTGCCGTTCGGCAGATTGCTTTACGTTAGGTAAGATATATACTAGGAACAGTTGCAGGCAGGGAGTATAGTTGGCCTCGATTCGTCGCTGGGCGTATCAGTTGGTCAATTGACATTTCATGGGATCAAAATCGGTCCCGACAACATTTAAGGGGAGAGATATGCTCAACGAATTTAAGGAGTTCATTGCCAAGGGCAATGTGATGGACCTGGCCGTAGGGGTCATAATCGGCGGGGCATTTGCCCTGATAACAAAATCGCTTGTTGGCGATATCATCATGCCGATTATCGGAGCGATTTTTGGTGGTTTGGATTTCTCAAACTATTTCACGCCGTTGTCTTCGGACGTCACAGCGACAGTTCTGGAAGAAGCGAAAAAGCAAGGTGCAGTTCTGGCTTATGGTAGTTTCATAACTGTGATTATCAACTTCGTAATAATCGCATTTATCATCTTCATGATGGTGCGCTATGTGAACAGGGTGAAAGCCGGAATGGAGGAACAAGAGGAAGAAGCGCCAGCTGCTCCTGCGGCGCCATCTGAAGATATTGTTCTGTTGACCGAAATCCGCGACGCGCTAAAAAAATAGCAACTTCACAGCAATCTGCTGTGCCGACAATTATCATTGTCCTGAATATTCAGGCGGAGAGCCTCGCAGAATCCTGCGGGGCTCTAACTTTATGAGGGACGGAATTATTGGCTATCGGTTTGTTTCTTTGATCCGTGGGTACTACTGGGGTCATACGCCACGAGTTCGACAGTATTGCCTTCCGGGTCTTTTGTGAAAATACCGCGCCACCCGATCCAGGCGAATTCCTCGACGTGAAAATCGATACCCTTGCTGGCATAATATTCCATGACATTTTGTTGTTCTTCAAACAGCAGGCTGAGGGCAATGTGATGGAGAGAGGACCTGTTCCCGGTTTCTGGTGGTAGTGGCGATTGCTCATGCAAGGCCAACATACCGGCGTCATGATGAAACAATGCCAATACGCTGGTATGGCCACCGAACCCTTCGGCAATTTTGAAAAAGGTGATGGTTTCCCTGTGCCCACCGGACAAAACCTCCAAGCCGATTATGTCGCGATAAAACGCCACCATTGATTCCATGTCGGCGCACCGAATGGCAATCTCGCCTAATGCCCGCACTTTGAATGAACGTTGGGTCATGAAACAGTTTCACTCCAGCTTGTGATCAAATTGTCCAACTCGGTTGAATTCGTGGCCACACCGAATATGTAGCGATCGGGCCGCACAAGCACCGCGACAACACCCAGTTCCGCCAGATATTCCTGTGCAGCCTTTTCGGTTTGCGCATCGATAATTTCCCCAGTAAAAGTCGAGTGATTGAGAAGTAAGTTCGAAGACTCCACGATCAATCCAGGCGACAGGCCAAGCTGGTCATCCATCATTTTGCTATTGGCCAGCAACAATTGTTTGGACAGATGGCCGCAATGCTTATCGCCATCAAAACCGATTCCCGGGCCTATTGGCGGAGCAATACTTTCCAGGCGCGTCGATCCGTCTTCTTGAGGGAAAGCGGCTGCCAACGCCTCTTGTGTCTTGCTGGCATTGATCAATCCACCCAATCGCATCGACATTTGAACATATTGCTCTGCGTGCGAGCGTCGCTCACTGGCGTAACTGTCCAGCAGCTTTTGATTTGCTCCATGCTTGATGTGGGCCGCCAGTTTCCACGCCAGATTGGCCGCATCGCGAATGCCGGCGCACATGCCTTGACCCATGAAGGGCGGCATTTGATGGGCTGCATCTCCGGCCAGGAACAGACGTCCTGAGGACCAGGTTTTAGCTACCCGTGATCGAAATTCATAAACAGCATTTCGTTCCAGCTCGGCGTCTTCAGGGGAGATCCAGGCGCTGAGCAATTGCCAGATTGTTCCAGCGTCCGACAGGTCCAGTGCCATATCCCATTCTTTTAGCGCGATTTCCCATCGCCGCCGGTTGCCCGGTCCTCGAACATAGGTGGCGGAACGTTCAGCATCGCAATGCTGAATCGAATGATCGCCCAGATCCGGCCTTGGGCGGGTCAAGATCACATCTACCACAAGCCACTTTTCCCTGAACCCGAAATCCTGCATGGGTTCACCGATCAATGCCCTTATCGTGGAACGGGCACCGTCACAGCCGATGACAAAGTCGGCATTTGTCGACACCAGCTGTTGTCCGTCAACATCCTCCACCTGAAGGGTTGCGTGGTCGCTATGGGTGCTGACGGATAGTACGCTGTGACCGGAATGAACGTGGACATTGGGAAGTTCGTTCACCGATTTTCGCAAAATTGATTCCAGATCGGGTTGATGAAACCGGTAGCTGGTATTCCAGCCTTGCGAACTCACTTCTGGCGGTCGTGGCCAGTCCATCAGAAGATTGCCGCTGGAATCGACAAATCTCATGCCAGGATTGATGCGCACGGTTTTCAGCAATTGCTCACATATGCCGGTCGACTGGAAGATACGCATTACTTCATCGTCAAAGTGAACAGCTCTGGGCAGCTTGTAGATGTCGGCTTCGCGCTCAAAAACCACAACGCTCAATCCATGCTGACCCAATAAATTTGCCAGCGTGGCTCCCGTTGGGCCGTAGCCGATAATGGCGACGTCATAGTGCGACAGCATGCTCAATCAACCTCTCAGACGAATGTTCAGGAACGCGACCCGGCGGGTCTTGCCAATTCGCCAAACAACCAGGGACAGTCCGGTACGAGCGGCGTTTGTTTGCCTTCGCGAGCAGTTGCAAGCCGCATTTCCTTGAGTCGCAGTCGAGTGTTTGAGTCTTCTGGAAGATACAATCTCTCATGCCCCCAGAAGCTCGGCCCGACAAAGGTTTCCTGCGGTTCCCAGGTGGCCGGGTCGATTTCGCGTCCACCCCATCCGGATTCAATAAAAAAGTCAGATGGCGTATTGGCGTAATAGGACATCATGTAATCATTGGTGTGGCGGCCCAGAGAAAAGGCCACCCTGTCTTCTTCAAGCTGGGCCAGATCATACCCCTGACCAACATCGTCTATATTCAAAAACTCCACCATAAAGTGGTGAAAGCCGCGTCGTCCTGTACCAATCATGGCGAAGCTGTGGTGGCGGCCATTGACGTGAAAGAAATACAGCGGATAGGGGGTTAGCCCGTAGTCACTGACCTTGAAATCGAGCAGGTCGCGATAGAACCACAACAGCTGATTTGCATCGATTACGTGTAAAACGGCGTGACCCATGCCGTGCGGCCCGGTCTTGAAACCACTGATCGGGCGACCTGGTTTAAACGGATCGCTGGCAATCATGGGATTGTAAAACAGTTCGACACAGTTGCCGTCAGGGTCGTGGCAAATGAGCAATTTTTCAACAAATCGACGGTCAGCAAGTTCGGTGCTGCCCCAGTTGACGGCAATGTTGGCGGCATCCAATCGCGCCGCATAGGCTTCCAAATCCTCACTCTGCTCGACTTCCCAGCCCATAAAGGCCAAAGTCTCACCGGTTTCATTTGAAACGACAAATCGTTGTTTACGATCGTCCATGCGAAATGACAGGCACTGACCTCCCCGATCAACCTGCTGCATGCCCAGAAGGCCGCTGGCAAATTGGGACCAGTCGTCAATCCGATCCGAACGGACACCCAAATAGCCCAAAGCACAAATCGACATTGTTTCGATCCTTGTATTGCATCACCGACTATTGAAAGGAGGAACGTTTGCCGGGTCAATGGCCTATTTCGATTGATTTATCTGATCTCGCAAAACAGATTTTTCAATTTTTCCCATGCCGTTGCGTGGTAATTGATCAACAATCACCAATCCTTTGGGATACTTAAATCTCGCCAGTCTGTCGGCCAGGAAGTTCTGGTATTCATCAAGATCAATGCGATGGCCTGTATGAATTTCAACGACTGCTACTGGTGTTTCACCCCATCGTTCATGTTTTTGACCCACCACGGCAATTTCAGCAATTGCGGGATGTGCCAATGAAGCGGCTTCAATCTCTGCCGGGTAAATATTCTCACCGCCAGATATGACAACATCTTTGGAGCGATCGACAATCCAATAAAATCCGTCACTGTCCTCAAAGCCGATATCGCCTGTATTGTACCATCCATCCACCAGGACTTGGGCTGTTTCTTCCTCATTGCGCCAGTAGTGAGTGAGGATATTGTCACCCTTGACCCAAATGTCTCCATGTTCGCCAGTTGCAAGAGATTGGCGATCAGGTGAGCGAACTTCAATTGAACAGTATTTTACTGCTTTCCCGGCGCTGCCCTTTTTTTGGAACGCGAACTCCATCGGCAGTCCAATTGCTGCAGGCCCGGTTTCCGTCGCTCCATAAAGCTGGCTGACAGGAATGCCGCGCGCGTGAAAATTCTGAATTTGCTTCAATGGAATGATGGACGAACCCACAACAACATATTTCATCGAAGACAGGTCGCAGGTTTGCCACTGGGGCAGATCCATCATCGCCGACATTTGTGCCGGCACGTAAATCGACGTGGTGATCTGATTGTATTCTATGTCTTCCAAAGTTGCTGCGGGATCAAATCTTTGATGCAAACTGATCGTTGCGCCATGGGTGAGGGCGGGCAGCAATAAAATGCACAATCCACCGACATGAAACAGCGGCAAAGTGATCTGCACCTTCTGACCGGGCTCAAAGGCATATAGCGCCTGACAGTTGTTGATGTTGGCCATGACAGCGCGCTGGCTGAGTATCACTCCCTTCGGGCGTCCGGTGGTGCCGGAGGTATATACAAGCAGTAGTGCTGTATCCGGGCTGACAGGTTCGCAGTCGAACTTTTCGGTATTAGTTGTTTTGAAGAGATCGTCCAGAAACACCGACTTGCCCTCTGCCTCGGGAAGCTGGTCTGCCAGGTCGGTAAAATGCTCATCGACGATAAATACTTTGGGCTCGGCATCGCCCAACAGGAAGGCATATTCAGCCGGAGCCAATCGACTGTTGAGGGGGTTGAAGATCGCACCTAAACGTTCACAAGCGAGAAGCAAGGATAGAATGTCCGGGTGATTTAGGCCCAGATAGGAAACTCGGTCGCCCCGTTGAATACCATATTTGGATTTCAGAACCGATGCGGCCCTGTCGGTGCGATCAGCGAGCTGCGCAAAGGAAACCGTTTCCGCTCCGTAAACGATTGCCGTCGCTTGCGGAGATTGCTTTGCCCAGCGCTCAATATATTGGTTCAGGTCCATCGCTGGTCGGATCAGATATTGGCAGCTTGAGAATTGTAGAGGCTCTCAATTCCAAGTCGTTGTTCGGCGATCTCTGCGGTCCAGGGCAACATCAATGAGCCACAACGGCTTTCACGATACATGCGTTCGAGTGGGAAATTTTTTAGCAATGTCCGACCGCCACAGGTTCGCAGAGCGAGTGCGCAAATTTCCTGCGCATTTTCCATGATCGTATATTGCGCTGCATAGGCCCGCATCTGACGGGGTTTAGAAGGAGAAGGTCCTGCTTGAGCAATGGTCGTTTCAAACATGGCGCGGGATTGCTCCAGCTTTAAACGTATTTGTGCCACGGAGTGTTGCTTGACCGGAATGTCCCGCATAGTGCCATGAACACCGGGTACCTCGCCGCGCAGATAGGCAATTGTAAAATCAAAAGCACCCTGGGAAATTCCCATATAGGTTGGGCTCAATGTAAAGAACATATGCGGCCAGGTGAGTGCCAGATTGTAATAGGTGCCGGGTGGCAGGAGTTCCAGATCGTCCGGAACAAATGCATCGGTCATTTTCAGGCCTCGAGATACAGTCGCGCGCATGCCGACGGGATCCCAGTCACCGATGATTTCAAAACCTTCCGCTGAGGCGGGGACGCATAAATAGACGGCATTTTTGGTGCGAGCGTCGCCTTCGTCCGTTTCGATGGTGCAGATCATCGAATAATAGCTGGCGGCTCCGGCCAATGAAGCGAAATGCTTCAACCCGTTGACGATCCAGCCACCCTCCACTTTGCGTGCGGTGGTGCCGAAGGGCGCCTTACCGGCGGCGACGACCGTGTTGGGCTCTGAAAAGGGTTGGGCAAAGATTGCACCTTGCTCAATGACCTCTTGATAGAGCTTGGTGCGTCTTTGGTTCTGGACCTTGCCGACATCATCGCCGATCTCCAAATCATCAAACATGGCACCGGTCCAGAACATGGTCTGGGCATGCATGTTGAGCGTTAAAGCTGTCGCCCCGCACCACCTGCCCAGCTCGGCTGATACTCTGCAATAGGTTTCATAACTGGCCCCGATACCGCCATATTCGGCAGGGATCGTGAGTGCCAGCAGCCCGGCCTCGTGTAGGTCTTGATAATTTTCGGTTGGAAATTCAGCTGCCCGATCATAGGCTTCGGCGCGATCTGCAAACAGAGTTTTGCCCAGATGACGGGTTATTTCGATTAACTCATCGGGGGTGTTTTGAGCCGTGGCTTTGGGAATTGATGGCAAACTCATGATAATAATACTCGCTTGATAAATTGAACCATGTGCTGGTTGAAACCGTCTGGGTTTTCGATTGGGGCCATGTGGCCGGTCTGCGGCAATTCAATGAAATTGGCATTGGCAATCTTGGACGCCATTTTCCGCATCATGGCGGCTGGCGAATTGGTGTCCATTTCGCCAGCGATCAGCAAAGTCGGGACCTCGATTTTTGGCAAATTGTTGCGTCGATCAAATGTCGTGATGGTGCGCATCGCGCAACGATATGTTTCCACAGGAACTGACTTCATGACAGAAATGATGTCTTCAATTGCTCCGGAAACCGGATCTGGCCCGACAAGTTTTGGTGCAAATGCCTGGGCAAATTCCGGCATTGTCATGCCTTGATCAAAGGGAGCGAACCGATCCTGCAAGAACCTTTTTTGAAAGTCACCGTCAGGTCGCCCAAAGGCTGGACTTGTGGCCGAGAGTATTAAGCCCATGACCCGATCCGGTGCACAGGCGACCACCTCCTGTGCGGCCATTCCGCCAAGTGAGTGTCCGCACAGGATCGCTGATTTGATGTTCAATTCATCCATAACGCCGAGCACCACATCAATATGCGGTTGAAACCCGGGTTTATTTGGAGGTGGCGTGTCGCCAAATCCGGGGGCGTCGATTGAAATGAAACGCCATCCGTTTGAGACCACCGGTTGGATCTGGTGTTGAAAGCCATCTTTGCCGCTGCCAACCCCATGCAGAAACATAATGGCCGGTCCTTCGCCGTGGCTGGTGAATGACGCGGTCATGCGAGACTTTCTTCCAACCTGCCTTCCACAACCACATCTTTGCCGTCGAGCTGGATTGAACAATTTCGCATGGGGATATCAAAGTGTCCCAGAGAGTAGCGTTGGGCAATTTCGTTGGCGCCGGTGGAGAATAGAAAATTGCCGGCGAATACCCGCTGTTCGGTTCCGTTGTGATCGGCACGGTCATAATGGGCCATCGACACCCATTTGGCCTGATGATTCATACCCCAACCGACATGGGACGTGGCATAGGCGTCATCGTCCTGCCAGACAGATATGGCATCGCGCATCAACTGACAATCCAGATTATCTCCTTCAATTGCCCGCACATAGTCATTTTCAAGGGTCAAATGGACAGGCTGTTCCAAATAGCGTTTGAAGGTGAGGTTTTGGTCACCGGTGTTGAGTACCAAAGTTCCGTTGACGCTGTTGCGTGCGGGAAAGGCGAGGCATAGGCCTCCCGGCCAGTTGGTGATGGTGCCGGGAGTTGTCGTATATCCCCAACCACCGCCAACCACGGATTTTTCAAGGTTGATATGCAGATCCGTCCCGGCAGCAGATGTCACATGCATGTGCTTGGCATTGCGCATCAGCTTCATCCCTGCCTTGACCCGATCCTTCAACTTGGTATCGATTCCAATGCGTTCAAGAATCTCCGGATGCTCGTTCGAGATCATTAGAACTCTTGTGCCGCTCTTTAGAATGACGGCAAGCTCTGGCGCATGGAGTAGGCCTTCCAGGGTGCAATCAATCACCAATCCACCGAAGCTGAGCGCTGCCATGGCCGGTTTGTGATAACCCAGCGCTGCGGAAGCCCCGGTTGAGCGGATTGGCACGACGGCCGTTTGGGCAGGGGTTGTAACAACCACGTGCAGCGGTTTGGCACCCAGTTGAACCAGCGCCAACTCACAAAGATGAACATTGATATTGCGGCTTTGGGTTTCGGAAAGCACGACAATTTCGTCGCCGGTCTCAACACCGGATTGCGCGAACAATTCGGCAAACCGAGCAATCCATTTACCCTCAATGCGATCTGAAAACATGTTCATTTGTCCTCGTTAGTTTCGCGTTGATTTGCGGCAATTCAATCAATACGGGTGCCATAAACTATCTCATCTATGCGACTGGCGATCCTGTTCGGGCAAAATCCCCTTGGCACTGAATCTCAATACCAACAGCAATATGGCCCCCATCATGATAAGCCGCATGTGGGAAGCGCTTTCGATCAAATGTAGCCGCAGGGCGTTTTCGGGCGCCATACCGGAAGTTATCAGATCCATCATCCACAGCCCAATGGGCTCAGCTTCAATCCAGAAAAACCAGATGACAAAGCCACCAATGACCGAACCGAGATTATTGCCAGAGCCACCGACGATGACCATCACCCAGACCAGGAATGTGAAGCGCAACGGTTGATAGGAAGCAGGTGTAAACTGGCCATCGATTGTTGTCAGCATTGCGCCGGCAATGCCGATCACGGCAGACCCCAGGATGAACACCTGCAAGTGCCGACCGGTAACGTGCTTGCCCATTGCATTGGCAGACACTTCATTGTCACGGATAGCGCGCATCATGCGCCCCCAAGGTGCTTTCAGAGCTTTTTCTGAAAGATAGAAAATCACCAACAGAACCACAAGAAACAATGCTGAATAACAAAGCTTCACATAGATCGACGAAAACTCGACAATCGATACGCCCAACTGATCTGCAATGCCCTGGTAAAAGGGAGATTGCTGCACGTCGATTTCGTAGGGAACCGGTCGTGGCAGGCCGTTGACGTTTTTTACACCGCGGGTCAGCCAGTCTTCATTTTTCAAAATGGCGACGATGATTTCGGAAATACCAAGAGTCGCAATGGCGAAATAGTCGGAACGCAACCCGAGCGCGATTTTGCCGATGATCCAGGCAACCCCGGCGGCAAGCAGACCGCCGACGGCCCATGAAAACAGGATCGGCAGGCCAAGACCACCAAGGAAGCCGGTTTTGGCTGGTTCGACAGCTTCAATGGCTTCTACTGCTGGATCGAGGTTCATCCGGTAAAGGACAAACCCAATTACTATGATGGCTGTTATTACCGCAAACTTGGCAAGGTCACCGGACTTCATTTTCCAATGAACCACACCGACTGCCACGGCAGTTGCGATTGCGATGGCAAATGACAAAACGATACCTGCACCACCCGCCTGCCAGGCTTCCTGCACCGGTGGGGCAGAAACAAGCACGGCGGCGACACCGCCCATCGCGGCAAAGCCCATAACGCCGGCATTGAACAGTCCTGCATAGCCCCACTGCATGTTGACGCCCAAAACCATCACGGAGGAAATCAAGCAAAGATTCAAAATGGCAAATGCCACGGACCAGCTTTGGAAAAATCCGACGATCAGCAATAAGGCGGCCATCGAACCAAATGACAGGTAGACGCGGGATTGATAGGTCACAGCGATTTCCCCTTGAAGATGCCGGTCGGCATGACGATCAGGACGACAACCAATATGACGAAGGAGACGGCGAACTTGTAATCAGTCGATAGCAACTGCACCAACCCTTCGGGTGCCCAGGCATCAGGAGCGAGGTATTTTATCACCTTCTTGAAGGCATAAGTGATCGTGACTTCTGAAAATGCGATGACAAATCCGCCAACAATCGCACCAATCGGACTGCCCAGACCTCCGACTATGGCAGAAGCAAAAACCGGGAGAAGCAGTTGCAGATAGGTGAAAGGCTTGTAGCCTTTATCCAACCCGTAGAGCGCGCCGGCAACGGTTGCCAGAATGGCTGTTAGCGTCCAGGCGATCATCACAACTCGGTCTGGATTGATGCCCGATAACAGGGCGAGGTTTTCGTTGTCGGAATAGGCCCGCATTGATTTGCCGGATTTGGTTTTTTCCAAAAACCAGAACAACGCCACAACGATAGCCACAGCCGCAAGGACTGTTATCAGTTGCGATGTTTTAATGGCCAGGCCTTCGTTCAACCCCGTGAGCTGTTTGAACTCGCGGGCCTTCATCACAAACCGAGCACCGTCTGATACCCGTTGCTCATCAGGGCCGATGATGAATCGAATTATGCCGTTGGTGAGGAACATCAATCCGGTTGAGGCAACCAAAAAAATTACCGGTTTGGCTTTTTGTTCACGGTAATATCGATAGACAAACCTGTCGGTGATCAGCAGATAAACGATCATGCATAGAATGGCGGGAATCAGGCCCAGCACAATTGTTGGCAGTGGGGCAATCGTAATTCCCAAGCTCTGAAACAACCACATGAACAATATGGCAAACATCGCCCCGGCAGACATGGTTTCGCCATGGGCGAAGTTTGAAAATCGCAAAATGCCATAGACGACCGTCACACCCAGAGCGCCAAGCGCCAGTTGGCTGCCATAGGCAATGCCGGGGACAAGAATGTAATTGGCCAGCGCTACCAGCGCGTTTAACAGATCCACCTCAGCCCCCTAAAAACGCTTTGCGCACTTCAGGATCCGCCAGCAAAGCGGCCCCGGTGTCGGTAAAACGATTGCGACCCTGCACAAGAACATATCCCTTGTCGGCGATGTTCAATGCCTGTTTGGCGTTTTGCTCAACCATCAAAATGGCAATGCCAGTGCGGGCGACTTCGATGATGCGATCAAACAATTCGTCCATGACAATGGGTGACACCCCGGCTGTTGGCTCATCCAGCATCAGCACTTTTGGCTGGGTCATCAGTGCCCGGCCCACGGCAACCTGCTGGCGTTGGCCGCCTGAAAGTTCGCCGGCGGGCTGCAATCGCTTTTCTTCAAGGATCGGAAACAGGCCAAATACCTGTTCCATTGAATCGGTAATATCGTCTTCGCGAACAAAGGCGCCCATGCGAAGATTGTCTTCAACCGTCATTGACGGAAACACATTTTCAGTTTGCGGCACGAAGGCCATGCCCTTGCGCACCCGCGCCTGCGGAGACAGACCGGTGATGTCCTCTCCATCGATTACGACGGAACCTTCGCGCAGGTTCAGCATGCCGAAAACCGCCTTCATTGCGGTGGATTTGCCGGCGCCATTGGGGCCAACAATGACAGCGATTTCGCCCTTTTCCACGCCAACAGTGCAATCATGCAATATATCTGCGCCCCGGCCATAGCCACCGGTCATATTCTGACCAATCAGATAACTCATGAAATTGCCCCTGTTCCTGAGCCAGCTGAACCTTCTGTCCTTGCCGCGTCTGCCGCAGTCCCCGTCGCCGTCGTCGCCGCCGCCTTGGCGGGTTTGTTTTTCAGGCCGGTGCCAAGATAGGCTTCGATTACTTCTTCGTTGGCGCGAACTTCATCGGCACTTCCCTGAGCCAGCACACGCCCCTCTGCCATAACAATGACCGGGTCGCACAGGCGCGCGATGAACTCCATGTCGTGTTCAATCAGACAAAATGTATATCCACGTTCTTTGTTGAGGCGGATAATTGATTCTCCAATAGTGTTGAGCAGCGTGCGGTTGACGCCCGCACCAACTTCGTCGAGGAAAACGATTTTGGCATCAACCATCATCGTGCGTCCCAACTCCAGCAGTTTTTTCTGTCCTCCGGACAAGTTTCCCGCGAGTTCGTCGGCAACGTGTGAAATTTCCAAAAATTCAATGACTTCGTCGGCTTTTTTGCGCACCAACTTTTCTTCTTCACGAACCCTGGAGGGGCGAAACCAGGCATCGATCAGGCTTTCGCCCGACTGTCCGCCGGGAACCATCATCAGGTTTTCTCTGACCGACAAAGTGGAGAATTCGTGGGCAATCTGAAATGTTCGGAGCAGGCCCTTGGCAAATAATTCGTGTGGCGGCAGGCCCGTAATATCTTCGCCGTCAAGACTGACCGATCCGCTCGTTGGCGTATAGGCACCGGCGATGACGTTGAACAGGGTTGTTTTCCCAGCGCCATTGGGGCCGATCAGGCCGGTGATCGATCCTTCTGCAATTTCAATGGAAGCCCCGTCCACGGCACGGATGCCGCCAAAGTGTTTGTGTAGATCACGAACAACAATCATATCAGTTTTCTTGTTGGAAGAATGCATTGAGGCCGGGAAACGAAAGTCACCCGGCCTCAATGTTATTTAGCTATTAGCGATATTTTACCGCCTTAACCGCACCGTCAGCGATTTCGATCTGACGGTAATTGCCAGCACTTTCACCAGCCCCGATCAACTCGACAGCGGATGCGCCAACATAGTCGACCTCTCCACCATCAGCGAGAATCTTGAGAGCTTTTGCAAGCTCACCGGGATAAATCTTTTCACCCGGAGCGTTGGCAACGTCCATGACCTTATCTTTCAATGCGGAGCTTTCCGGTGATTTTGCAGCTTGCATGGCAAGCATGATCAGCGCAGCAGCATCGTAAGCTTCGGCAGAAAATGGACCTGCCTTAAAGCCCGCAGCCTCAGCCATTTTGGCGAAAGTAGCAGCGCCCGGACTGTCAGTTCCCGGATTGGCGCCATAAGAACCATTCAGATCAGGACCGATTGCAACTGGTAGCGTATCACCAACCATGCCGTCCGGCAGGTAGAATGTGTCGAAGGTGCCGGAGTCCAAAGAACCCTGAATGATGCCTTTACCACCCTGATCGATATAGCCAGCAACAACGAGGACTTCTCCACCGGCAGATGCCAGTGCGCCAACTTCAGCGCTGTAGTCGCCCTTGCCATCTTCGTGAGCAGCAACGATGGTGACCTTGCCTCCAGCGGCTTTGTAATTTGTCTCGATACTGTCTGCCAGACCTTTGCCATAGTCGTTGTTGGTGTAGGTCAGGGCGATTTCCTTGACGCCTTTTTCCATCAAAATGTCAGTTACAATCTGGCCCTGACGCGCATCAGATGGAGCTGTGCGGAAAAACAGGCCCTTGTCCTCAACCGTTGAAAGGGCTGGCGATGTTGCAGATGGAGAAATCATTACAGTTCCATTTGGAAGGGCAACGTTCTGCAGGGCAGCAGTCGTGACACCGGAGCAGTCACCGCCAACGAGAGCTTTAACCCCTTCAGAGGTGATCAGTCGTTCTGCAGCTGCTGTTGCAACGGCGGCATCTGTGCAAGTGGTGTCGCCGCGAACCGCTTTAACGGTCGTGCCGTTGAGCAGTGCACCGCTGTCGCTGACTTCTTTAATCGCCAGTTCAGCAGCCGGACCCATATCAGCCACGATCGATTCGATCGGGCCGGTAAAGCCAAAGAATACTCCAAGTTTGATTTCTTCAGCCAATGCGGCTGATGCCACCGAAGTGAGCAAGGTTGTGGCCATCGCCACTTTCATGTTTTCCTCCTAGTTTGCCGCGATTGAGTGCGCGGCGTTGATTGTTGTTTCGATGTCAGAAAACGCAAAGCTCGTCCGGCAAAATTACCGTCTCTATTACCAGTGCTGCTTTCTCCCAATAAGCAGTAAAACAAGACGACCCAATACCGGATTTGTATCAATCTTTGTAACTACTCAGCTACCCTATTTCTGCTGCCATTAGGTGCGACAATTTGAT
>JAALLE010000157.1 GCA_011087605.1 Hyphomicrobiales bacterium | reverse complement strand
CTGAATCAGCAAAGACTGCCGAGATTAAGGCGAGTTTTTCAACGGAATAGGCTCACTGCGGACCTTGATGCAAGTTTGTGACTGAACCACTCCAATGTCGGGAGTGCGGACAAAACCCCATTTGCACCTTGGCTCAGTCGTCTTGTCAGCGACAATACCAAAACGGCTGGGATGTACCAGTTTAAGGTGTTGCTCGAATTTCTATTTCAATTGGAGCAATCTCGGTGATCGCCGTCGGTGCGTAGATAAAACTTCCGCTTTTCGCAATCGGTCAACTGTCGTGGCACTATCTTTCTCGCATGGTCAACTAGCTCTTGGGTCGATCGAAACGCATGGAATATTCGAGCCGTCCCGTCCTTCGAAGCCGTTATCAAACTTCTACCGTCAGGACTAAACTCTGCATCATTGACGTCCCCTGCGTGGCCTTGCAGTTGGGCGACCAGGAACCCAGTGTTGGTGTCCCAGACATAAGCATTATCATCTGAAGATGCGGTAACAACTCGACTACCATCCGGGCTGAATTTTCCTTTGAAAACCGACTCATTGTGACCAACGAGAACTGCCAAAACATCCCCACCAGTATTCCACAAACGAGCCGTGCCATCTGCAGAAACTGTTATTATGCGACTCCCCTTGGGATCAAAGGTTCCCTGATAGATCAGCTTTTTGTGATCCTTTAACAGCGCGGTTTGAGTGCCGGTTTCCACCTCCCAAAGTCTGGCAGTGGTGTCTTGGGAGGTTGTCAGAGCAAGGCGACCATCTGGGCTAAAGGAAGCATCCGTCACACCAAGGCTATGCCCTTCAAGTATGGAAACCGTTTCACCGGTTTTTGCATTCCAAATCCTTGCCGTGCTGTCATAAGAAGAAGTCGCGATGAAATTCCCATCCGGGCTGTATGCAACATCTACAATTTGTTTGGCATGCCCCCTCAAAACTACCTTTAACTCACCAGTCGAAATATCCCAGATGCCTGCGTTTCTGCCAGCAGCGATGACTGCATGAGTACCATCAGAATTGAACGAAGCGACATTCAAGAATACAGCGTCCCAGCTATCAACCGGTGTCACAACGTCGCTAGAAAAAGTCGCGACTTTCTTACCTGTGCGACTGTCCCAAAGTCTTGCAATACCTTCCGATACCACCGTCAAAACGTATTTTTCATCCGGGCTAAATACTGCACTGATCAATGGACCTTCGTGACCTTTCAAGACCGCAATTTCAGCGCCATTGCCTGTGTTCCACACTCGAGCAGTGCGATCCCATGACGCTGTCAGCACCAGTTCACCGCTAGGACTAAATGCTGCGGAAATCACTTCATTGGTGCCTGAGCCTCCCACGTGGCGAAACAAACGTGATTGCCCGGCATGCCACAACCGAATGGTCCCATCGGACGAAGCGGTGGCGATTCGATCCGCCTCAGGGCTGCTGGCCACATGGTGGATGCCCCCGTCATGGCCTCGTAGAACCGTGAGTAATGCTCCACTGTCTGCGTCCCATACTCTGGCTGTGCCGTCACTTGATCCAGTGACCAGATGGGTTTCATCCGAGGAAAATGCTGCCGTAACAACCGACCGATTATGGCCCGTCAGTACTTTTACGAGACCGCCGTCATGTGCATCCCAGAGGCGAGCTGTGTTGTCGAGTGAAGCTGTAACAATTCGGTTGCCAAAGGGGCTAATTGCGCCAGCAGCCAGACCGAATTCGTGTCCCTCCAATATGTAGGTACTTGTGCCGTTTGCGACGTCCCAAAGCCGGGCGATTTCATCGTCAGATACTGAAAGCAGGCTTCTCCCATCCTGGCTGAATTCGATATGCCGAATGCTTCCTGTGTGTCCTTTCAAAACGGCGATTTCAGTTCTGCCGGGAACATTCCAAACTCTGATCTCTTTGTTGGACGCTGCTGCTGCGTACTGACCGTCCGGGCTCATCGAGATTGCATTGATATCATGGTCGTGGCCCTTCAATGACCCAGTTTTGGTTGCACCCTCAGTATCCCATAAAATTACCAACCCTGTGTTGACGGCAGTCATGATTTGACGACCGTCGGGACTAAACTGGGCGAGTTTGATCTTGTGGTCTGAATCTCCGAGCACAGATTTAAGCTTCCCTTCCCCTGCGTCCCACAAACGAACAGTTTTGTCGGCTGATCTTGTGATAATGAAGCGACCGTTTGGACTGAATGATGCGGATCGTACAGCACCACTGTGGCCTTGCAGAACGCTAAACTCTTTTGCAGACTCTGCATCCCAAATTCGGGCGGTTCCATCACTTGAGGACGATACAATCCGTTTTCCATCGGGACTGAATGTTACGTGCAGAACGTCGGCATCGTGGCCTCGAAGCACACTGATTTCGCGGTGAGCGGAAATAGCGTTGTAAAGTGCCAACTCTGCATCAACCACGTAGGGACGATTGGGTTCATTCATATCTTGGGGCAACGCTTCAATTGCCAGCAAGATTCCGTTGGTCGCGTTACCCGATGCCGTTTCACGATGCGAAAGGTCGGTAAGGTAGATGGATTGGTTTCGCAACGCCTGATCGCGGGCCTCAAGTGCAGATCGTTCAGAATGCTCGGCCTTGTTTTCAGCTATACGCGCCTGGCTTGCGTTTTTGTCTGCCAGCGCTGCCTGCCTTTCCGCTTCGCTTTGACCCTTTAGGCCGGTGATGGCACCAAAGCCAGCGATGATCGCGAAAACCAGGATGATAGTCGCGGCGATTCGTGTGCGTTTTGCCAAGCGTTTGGCGGATTCAACTTCTCTGTTGTTGCGTTCGATTCTCTCTTCCTGCTGCTGGCGCTCAATCTTGCTCTCTTTGTCCCGGCGAACATCGCGATCTAGAATGGAAGCCTCGATGAATTCGACGGTTTCGCCATCAATTTCGCCATAGCGATTTACAAGTAAATCCTCGGCTAACGCCAATCGTTTACCACTGGGCAGCAAAAAGTCAGAGGACTTGTCCTCGGCGAGCCAACGACTGGCATCTGCCCGGACTTGTGACCGAGATTCCAGGAACTCCCGGTTCGCTGATACGATGTCTCGTGCACGAGGCCATTTGGACAATAGCGCGTCATGCGCAAGCCTGATGATCGAATTGCCTTTGGAATCTTGAGTGCTGGTAAGAAGGCGCGCATTTAGGAGCGCACCAACCAACAGTTCCTGCTCTCGTGTTGCGGAAGTTTCGTGTCTTGGAACGGCCCGGCTGGTGGCGGTGTTATCCAGTTCTCGTACGCTGGTCAGCGCACTGATAATGGATGGTAATGCTGCCTGAACATCGCTCGAGAGCGCGGTAGTTACCTCGTCCGCTCGCCGGGCGATTGCACCTTCAAGCCCGCCCAGTGTTTGATAGGCTGCAAACGTCATCATGTGCCTATCTTTTCCTGCCTCATAAAGCGTATCCAGCACAAACTGAAGGAGAGGCAGTGAACCTGGCTCTTGGGCGGCAGCTTGCTGCAGGACATCGGCGAGATTACCAATCTTGGGGTCTTCTTCAAATTTCATACCGGCGGCGCGCGCTGGTTCCCGGATCATCTGGGCAATTTCCGGCCCCGTTGGTGGCAGCAGTTCATAGCTGCCAAGTCCATCTTTGAGTTCAGAGAAGCCCCGCACTTCGCCACAGCGGTGATAGAAATCAGCGCGAATGGTACACACCACCCAAACCTGGCCAGACCGCGCCAGGGCAGCAAGGAACTCTATGAAAGCGGTGCGCGATTCCGGACTTATTTCCTCTGTTGTGAACAATTCCTCCATTTGATCTACAGCTACAATAAGACGAGTCATCCGTGGATTGATATTTTGCGATTTGGCCGCGGCAGCCAGCGCGTCGCGAATCATTTGGACTATGTCCTGCGCGGTCTCTTCGATCGTCTTTTCCGGTATTTCGGTATCGTCGCTATTTGACCATTCAGGAAAAACCGATCCGCTCTTTAGACGATTGATCAGAGCCGCGGTCGGACTTGGTCCTTCTGACGGTCGGAATAGGAGGTATCGTCGTAACGCAGTCCCTTCGTCCTGATCTGATTTGACCAGTGCGGGCAACAATCCAGCTCTCATGAGCGAAGATTTGCCAGTGCCGCTCATGCCGTAGATCAACAGAAAAGCCTTCCCGTTTTCGGCTTGGCGTTCCAAACGCTCCTCAGTGGCCGCTATTGCTGAAGTGCGGCCGTAGTAGAAGTCTGCGTGTTCAAACTCAAAGGCATCCAGCCCCCGATAGGGCGAAGTTGTCCGTATCTCAGAAGCCAGTGGCACCCGAAAGGCCCGGATCGGCCTGGCAATGTTTTTTACCCGATGTTCCCCAAGATCCACGAATTCAACGTCGATTTTACCTCGAACCTGCGCCACCACTGCATCCGAAACACAAACACCTCCAGGCGGTGCTAGCGCTTCAAGTCGTGCGGCGACGTTAACTCCATCTCCCATAAGATTGTCACCATCAATCATGACATCACCGAGATTGATCCCGATGCGAAACCGCATGCGCTCATGTTCAGGTATGCCGGCGCTGTGTTCATCAATCGTCAGTTGGATCTCGGTGGCACATCGCACCGCTTCCACCGGGCTTTTGAATTCGGCAATCACACTGTCGCCAGCGCCTCCAAAGACTCGGCCTGAATGGTGTTTTATCAATGGATCGATGAAGGCGCGGCTATCCTTGAGCGCAGCAAGCGTGGCTTCCTCGTCTACGCCCATTAATCGGCTATATCCCGCCACATCGGCAGCTAGGATCGCAGCCAATCTGCGTTGAACGCGCCCATCCACCATGTGTGCCTCAGAACGATTTCCATATTTAGGCTAGTTTATGAGGCCAGTGATGTACAGCGTCGGCCGAAGATGAGGTGTACGTCCACAGAAACTCGTCAATTTGCGACAGTTTCTCAATGCCTCCTTAGGGCTGATTTTGATGAAAAAGGGTTTGTTCTAGCCGCTACTGGAAGGCTGCGGA
>JAALLE010000051.1 GCA_011087605.1 Hyphomicrobiales bacterium | reverse complement strand
AAAACCCGAAGCAAACCCTATAAAATGCCCGACTTTCCACACAGCCTCTCCGCATCTCGGTCGTTTTCCCGAATGCGGCCAACGTCTGCGATTGTCAGAAGCGATCATTGTTGTTTCATCTCTGATTGTAGGTCCAGAGCCTCGCTCGACAACAACACGAGCCATCAACTATCGACTTAACACGCCGGTCTAGTGCCAGATGTAAGTCAATATTCCGGCGCAAACTTGTATGCAAAAAATGATTACAATCATCGTCTAGCGTGAATTTTGTCATACATGGCGGATTGTCGTTTTCGACTTCCACGTCAAGTTGTTCGCATGGGGCTATTGGCAAGAATGCCACACATGAAATGTTCATTGTGAGAGTTGAGGATCAATCGTAGACTAATTCGCCTAACGCATCGAAACCGCCTTCGTCGTCGGCAGTGAAAATATTTGAGAGGAGCCATCATGACTTTGACACCAGATGTGGACTCGGTTCAGGACACTTATACTCGCGATGGCGTGGTTCTGCTCAAAAACATCTTGTCCAACCATTGGCTCAAAAAGTTGCGCCTGGCCGTCGATAGTGAGGTGCAGAAAGGCGACCGATATTTTGCCTATAAAAACATGCGAGAGAAATCCGGTACATTCCAAGACTACTGTCTCAATTCAGACGTTGGCCAACGTGTTGCTGAAGTGGCGGATAGCCCCTGGACCTCTCTGATATATGATCAGATTTTTGCCAAAGAGCCGGGCACCAAAACCCAAACGGGATGGCACACCGATCAACCCTATTGGCCGGTTGCGGGTCCAATCATGACGATCTGGATCGCACTGGACCCCGTTGATGCAGACAATGGCGCTCTGGAGTTTATCCGTGGCAGCCATGCCTGGGGTGCTAAGTACCGACCGTTTAAAACCGACCAGCTTGGCGCCTTCACTCACTATCTGGAGAAAGACAATCCTGATTATGTCGATATGCCGGATTTCGAAAAAGATCGCGAAATATACGAAATTGTCCATTTCGATCGTATGGAACCTGGCGATGCATTGGCGTTCGATGGCATGACCGTGCATTCAGCAATGGGCAATCGCACAACGACCAGAAGGCGACGCGGTTACGCGATACGATTTGCCGTGAAAGGTGCAATTTACGAACCACGAGACGAAGTTACCGAATGGCTGCACGACTCATCGCTAAAGCCTGGGGCACCATTTCGGGAAGGCAGATTCCCGGTTATCTTCGGTTCTTGAATAAAATCTGGCTGGTGATCAGCACAGCTGCATTTGCTGATGTTCAGAAATGCCATAAGATTGGGAGACCTGTCGTTGGGAAATACCGTGGTCCCCCACGGTATTTCCTGGGCCGCCGTAAGTTTTCAGCAGCTCCCCTGCTCCGCGTGTGGCCCTTGCTCGAATACGAGTTGCTGTTGCTTCAAGTGTCTCGTCTTTCGACATACGAACATAAGAGGCGAGAGCCGAAGCTTTGTCAGCCCAGCCTCATCTTGGGGCTTTTATCAACTGTGGCGTTCTGCATACGGTGCATGGAGTGGTTCGATTTGCGTGAACCACAGCAAAGCCAAAATAATATTGCAAAACTTTCCGTCGTTAAGTAGAATTTTGGTTCAACGTCTAACCCACGCAGATTTGATCTAAAATTCTTGGGAACCGACGTCTCAGCACATCGAGCGAGTATACATTGCAGACAAGCCCGCTGGTTCAGAACATAGCTGATTGGCTGTATCGACGGGCGCTGGTGTCTGCTGATGTTGAGGCCACGGTGAGTGGGCTGGGCGAAAAACTGCTTGCTGGCGGCATTCCGGTCAGCCGTATCAATGTCGGTGCCATGACGCTGCACCCTGTCCTGGGCGCGATTGACGTGACCTGGGACGCCAAGACCGCTAAAGTCACCTCGCAGGCGGTGGCGCGGTCTGTTACAACAAGCGACACGTTTCGAAATGCGCCATTCTTTAATATGGCTCTGAACAATGTTAGGTTCGAACGGTTCTTTCTGCAAGACGAAACCGTGCGCAAGAGATACCCCATTTTCGAAAGGTTATGGGCGCAGGGGATCACTGACTACGTCGCATTTTCAGAGACATTCGGCCAGGACCGAAAATTCGATTGGGCGAAGTTGCCGTCAAGTGCCGAAGGCGCGTATCTGTCCTACTCGACCAAGCGCCTTTCCGGTTTCGACGCGGATGAGATTGCGAAACTAGCAGAGCTTTCACTACCATTTTCCCTGGCGTTGAAAGTGGCGTTCGACAAGATGTTGTCACTTACGCTCTTGCAGACCTACCTGGGCAAAACGCCCGGGACGAATGTCTTTTCAGGGGACACCTCACGAGGCGATGGGCAGATTATCGACTGCGTCTTGTGGTACAGCGACTTGCGCAACTCGACATCTCTCGCCGCCTCTATCGAGCTAGATGACTATCTGACATTGATGAACGAATATTATACCTGCACTGCCGGGGCAACACTTGACCATGGCGGAGAGGTTTTGAAGTTTATTGGAGATGGCATATTGGCCATCTTTCCCTATGATGAACAAACTCGCCCTCCGCAGGATATGGCGAATGCAGCAATCATGACGGCTAAAGACGCGATTGCCCGAAATTCCAACAATAACGCCCGTCGCAAAGATCTGGGTCTGGTTCCTTTGAACTTTGGGATCGGACTGCATGTCGGCCAGGTCATGTTTGGAAATGTCGGAACCGAAGAGCGGCTGGACATGACTGTTACCGGCCCTGCCGTTAACGAAGTGACACGGTATGAATCGCTAACTAAGGATCTGGACGCGCATATCTTGACTTCCGCTGAATTCAAAACTTTTTACGATGGTCCGCTACAAACATTTGGAATGCAGACATTGAAAGGCCTGAAGGCTGAGATGGAAGTTTTTGGAGTGCCCAATTGTGAATAAGTTCATCAGATTTAAGATTTAATATTCGGTCGAGCGTCATTGCGGACGGACTGTTCCAGAATTCCCCATACGCGATAAAATCAGTCAATCGCCAGCGGCTAAAGTAAGCAGAAACGTAAGAACATAATTCTCGCAAATTACTTAAGTATTTTATATCAAAATATTACTGTGTATGTGGTGGGTCTGGAGGGACTCGAACCCCCAACCAAGCGGTTATGAGCCGCTGGCTCTAACCATTGAGCTACAGACCCGCATCCTTTAGGACGCTCCCGTCTGCTACCCCAAAATTGCCGCGTCAACAAGCCGTTTTGACACCATTGAGGCGCAATTGGACACATTTGTCCCACAGTGCAAATCTATTCCTGCAGCAATATCCTTTACCCTTTGGAGAAGTCCATGAATTTTGCAACAATTTTCGCTCTCGGAACCGCGCTCACCGTTCTATTCGCCGCCAACCCTGCCTTGGCCGACGACGACGACGACGATTCAGCGTTGATATCCGTTTCAGCAACAGGATCAGCGACTTCCACTCCAGATATTGCCCGGTTGAATCTTTCGGTTCAGCGCGAGGCGAAAACGGCAAGATCTGCCCTGGACGCCAATAACAAGGCCATGACAGAAATTCTTAAATCCCTGCGTGAGTCCGGCATTGAAGAACGCGACCTGCAAACTTCCAACTTCAACATCCAGCCCCGCTACCAACACTTCAAATCATCATCTGGCCCGCGAAAACCACCGAAACTTGTTGGCTATATCGTCACCAACAGTTTGATGGTTCGGGTGCGAGATCTGAAGAAACTTGGTGCAATTTTGGATAAGTCGGTCAGTCTCGGTGTCAACAGCGGTGGTGGAATTGCCTTTTCTACCGAGCATCCGGCACCGGTAATCGAACAGGCTCGCACCAACGCCATGGTCAATGCCATTGGCAAGGCCAAAACCCTGACTGAAGCAGCTGGTGTAAAACTGGGCCGGATTGTCGAGATATCAGAAACCAACCGCCAACCTCCCCGCCCCCGTGCCATGGCACGCATGGAAAGCGCCATGGCCAGCGACGCCGCGGTACCCATTGCAAGCGGAGAAAACAGCTACTCCGTCACCATCAATGTGAAGTGGGAACTGGATCAGTAAGGTTTGCAGGCTAAACCGACTGAAACAAAAAAGGGCGCGGAGATTAATCCGCGCCCAGTGCAGGCAGGAAGAGTGGTTTGTCAGAACTTAACGATGTCTGACGAAGCGAAGTGGGCAGCGTTTGCTGTTGCCGAAGCCCATAACAACCCGTTGGCCCCATTTACGGCCGGATACGATAATACGGCGATGACCGACCCGAACGACGTGAGCACGACGTAGACCCTTGCGGCGGGCTTTGCGAACCGCTTTGCGGGGGCTGCAAGAGCGGTAACGAGGGCGCTCCCAACGGTCGTTGCGGTCGTAACGGTCGTACCGGTCGTAACGGTCGTAACGGTTATGATGGCGGTATCCGCGGTCACCAAAACCGATGGAGAAACCTGGGCCGCCGATATGGATGCTGCCACGTACGTCTGCACTGGCGGTTCCACTGGTCGCTGCCAGGGCGCCCATTACAACGGTGCCGGCGACGACGAGTGATTTAATCTGAGAGTTAAACATAGTAGGCCTCCTTTGGCTCAATTGGCTGCCTCAAATGACGTGTTTGAGAGGGTGGGCAGCTAATGACACCAATTTGGCAAAGCCGCGGTGAACAGTTTTGGAACAGTCCGTTCATCCGGCGTTCAGGAGGCGGTAGTTTTCAGGTAATACATTGAAAATTATAGATAAAAAACTTCAATTTTCTAAAAAATTCCGGAAAATCAATATCCGGGGGCTCGCATGAGCTTGGTCGGAACCTTGTCAAAAACTTCATCTGGCACGAAAAAATCTGCAGCCAATGGGGAATCAGGGTCGCAGGCATATGTCGAGAAGTCATTGACCCCATTGTCGCGCAATAGCAGTTCATCGATAAAGAAATTGCCGGTGCAGGTTTTGGCTTGCTGCATCAAAATGCAGTGGGCGGCATCGGCCAGTATTTCAGGTTTGCGGCTCATCTTCGCCATGGCATCGCCTCCCAGCAGGTTGCGAACTGCGGCAGTATCGATGACGGTCAGCGGCCAAAGGGAATTGACCGCAATTTCCAATTTGGAAAACTCCTGCGCCATGCCCAGCGTGCACATGGACATACCGTATTTGGCCATGGTGTAGGCCACATGGGGACCAAACCATTTTGGCGACATGTCCAAAGGTGGCGCAAGATTGAGGATATGGGCGTTGGCCGATTTTTTAAGATGCGGGAGACAGGTCTTGGACACTAAAAATGTACCGCGCATGTTCACCTGATGCATCAGGTCAAAGCGTTTCATTTCGGTCATTTCGGTGGGTGTAAGCTGGATGGCGGATGCGTTATTGATGCAGACATCAATTCCCCCAAAGGCATCAACAGCGGCGTTCACGGCGGCGGCGACCTGCTTTTCTTCGCGAATATCGCAGACCACCGGCAGGGCTTTGCCACCTGCGGCTTCAATTTCTTCGGCCGCAGTAAAAATTGTCCCGGGCAGTTTCAGATGTGGTTCGGCGGTCTTGGCAGCGATTACAACATTAGCACCATCACGGGCGGCACGCAGCGCAATGGCCAGACCGATGCCGCGCGATCCGCCCGACATGAATAACGTTTTGTCCTTCAAAGATGACATGCCCAGCCCCTCGCCCATTTGCCTCACCCATCACTCTAAAGACTAGCAACTGATAGGCAAAGCGGTCCGGCAAAGAAAACTGCGGCCCATTGACCACAACGATCAATTCAAATGCAGCACGATTTGGCGGCTGTGGGACCGAGAGCGGTGTTCAAACAGATAGATACCCTGCCAGGTGCCCAAAAGCATGGCCCCTTGCGAAACCGGGATGCTGAGACTGGTCTGGGTCAGCGCCGCCTTGATGTGGGCGGGCATGTCGTCAGGCCCTTCTGCCGTGTGGGTCAACCAATTCATAGAGGCATCGTCACCGGGAGGAACAAGTCGATGAAAGAAGTTCCTCAGGTCCTGCTGAACATCAGGGTCAGCGTTTTCCTGGATCAACAGCGAGCACGATGTGTGACGAACGAAGACGGTCAACAGTCCGGTATCGATACCGGACTGGCGCACAAAGTAAGCTGCCTGATCGGTAAACTCCGTTAATCCCGCACTATTTGTATTGAGGGTGATCTGCTTTTGACGGTTCATGGGGCAAATTAGCGCAACCGCTGTGGAGCGACAAGGTAAGGTGAAGTGGTGGCCTCAAACATGAGTCAGTGTCGTGAAGCTGGTCAACGGGCATTTGAAGATGCATTATTGCCATTCAATGGCAGAAGATCCAATCGATGACATTACTGAGTTTAACCGACGGTCGTGGAACGCCAGTCGATATAGTGCTTGGAAATCCCGCTTTGGAAGTGCTGAAGCTGAGGCTGCGAGAATTGCGGGAAACCCCAAACGTGTTCTGCGACGTCTGTCTCCCCATATTGGGGAAGTGATTGGCAAACGGATTTGCCATGTGCAAGGTTCTCACGGGCGCATCGCTGTAGCACTGTCATTGCTCGGGGCCAAGGCAGTTGTCATTGATTTTTCGGAACAAAATCGCCGTTTTGCCCTTGATCTCGCGGCCGCCGCTGGTGTCACAATTGATTATATACTCAGTGACTTTATGGACGCAGGAAACAACGATCAGGTTGGTCGCTTTGATTTGCTCATATTGGAACTTGGAGTTCTCCACTATCATCAGGACCTCGATGGTTTTTTCACGGTAGCACGGGAACTCGCCACCGATGACTGCGTGCTCATTTTGAACGAATTTCATCCAGTCCAGAGAAAATTGTTTTGGAACGAAGGGCCGCGCGATTATTTCGAAACCAAACTCGTAGAAGCCGATGTACCAAACCCTGACCCCACCAAAACCAGCTTGGGTAAGTGCCGATATCGGTTTTGGACTTTAGGCGATATTGTAACTGCAGTCGTTCACGCTGGATTTACGATCGTGAAGCTGGATGAACATCCAGATTTGGCTGACTCAACAATTCCAGGGTCTTTCACTTTGGTTGCGCGTGCGTAATTTCCAAGCAGTCAGGCGGTCGAATAACCATGATATTTTTGCGGCACTCTACCGAAAAATCGACGTGCCCTGTTCCTTGATCACCTGTTTGGCTTTGCGGATGCAGGCATCGTTGCACTCGTCAGCAGAGGTGAACAGATCGGCGCGGATGAATTGATGGGTTTTAGCTTCACCATCAACATCCATCGAAATGGTGCCCGTCAGCCGGAATTGTGCACCCTCTTTCATCGGAGTCGGCGTGATCACGTAACCTTCGTGCTCAACAGCAGCACCAGCTGCCGCCTTGCCGTCATTGTCGTTACCAGCGCCGCCGCCGACACCAAAGAGCTTTTTCAAGAAGGACATTGTTTCCCTTTACTTCACTACCGCGGCTGCGTTTCCGCTTCGCAATTTTACATCAACTGTCCAGGAAGCTGCGCAGTTTGCGCGAGCGGCTTGGATGTTTGAGTTTGCGCAGCGCCTTGGCTTCAATCTGACGAATACGCTCCCGGGTCACGCTGAACTGCTGACCAACTTCTTCAAGTGTGTGGTCAGTGTTCATGCCGATACCAAAACGCATACGCAGAACACGTTCTTCACGCGGGGTCAGGCTGGCCAGAACACGGGTTGTGGTCTCACGCAGGTTTGACTGAATTGCCGCGTCGATTGGCAGGATGGCGTTCTTATCTTCAATAAAGTCGCCCAGGTGTGAATCTTCTTCATCACCGATTGGCGTTTCCAGAGAAATCGGCTCCTTGGCGATTTTCAGAACCTTGCGCACTTTTTCCAGCGGCATGGCGAGCTTTTCAGATAATTCTTCCGGAGTCGGTTCGCGACCAATCTCGTGCAGCATCTGACGGCTGGTGCGGACGATTTTGTTGATGGTCTCAATCATATGCACCGGAATACGGATGGTGCGGGCCTGATCGGCAATCGAGCGGGTAATCGCCTGACGAATCCACCAGGTTGCATAGGTCGAGAATTTGTATCCACGGCGATATTCGAACTTATCGACCGCTTTCATCAGGCCGATATTGCCTTCCTGAATCAGGTCGAGGAATTGCAATCCACGGTTGGTGTATTTTTTGGCGATGGAAATCACCAGTCGAAGGTTGGCTTCGACCATTTCCTTTTTGGCGATGCGGCTTTCGCGCTCACCTTTTTGCACCTGATGAACGATGCGGCGGAATTCAGATGTCTCAAGACCGGTTTCGTGGCTCAGCATCTGGATGTCGGCGCGCAGTTCCTTGATTTCAGATTTCTCGCCAGCAACGAATTCCTTCCAACCCTTGGCGCCCAGATTGGCAATGCGGCGCACCCAGTTGGGGTCAAGTTCGGCACCACGATATTCTTCCAGAAAATTCTCGCGCACGACGCCGTATTTTTCAGCCAAACGCATCAGTCGACCTTCAGAAGACACCAATCGCTTGTTGATGTCATAGAGTTGCTCGACCAGCGCTTCGATACGATTATTATTCAGCATCAAGGATTTGACGCTTTCAATGATCTCTTCTTTCAGCTGTTTGAGGCGACGATCCTGACTTGGCGACAACTTGTCGTTGGTCATGCGCTTTTCAACATACTGATCCTGAAGACGGCGCAGTTTCTTGTAGTTGCCGGCGATTGAATCAAATATCTCCAATACTTTCGGCTTTAGTTCAGCTTCCATTGCGGCCAGCGACAAGGCGGCTTCGTCGTCTTCGTCGTCATCATCATCATCAGAAGTTGTATCTTCACCAGAATCTTCACCCGTGGCCGAGTTTTTCAAGGCTTCAACAGCCTCATCGGGATCACGGCCTTCCGCGATTGCCTTTTTGCGGGCAAGTGCTTCAGGTGAATGTTCACCGCCCGATCCCTGACGGACCGCTTCGGCAACTGATGCGGGTGCGTTCGGGTTGACCGGCACGTTCTGCTTGGCATCCGGACCAGCATAGGTGGCCTCCAGATCAATAATGTCGCGGAGCAGAATATTTTCTTCGAGCAGTTCATCGCGCCAGATAATAATGGCCTGGAAGGTCAGCGGGCTTTCGCACAGACCGGCAATCATGGTTTCACGACCAGCTTCAATGCGCTTGGCAATCGCGATCTCACCTTCGCGGGACAGCAATTCAACCGATCCCATTTCACGCAAATACATACGGACCGGGTCATCGGTGCGGTCAGTCGGTTCTTTCTTGGCAACCGTGGCCAGCGCCTTTTTGCCGGCCTCGACAATCTCTGTGGAAGCCTCTTCGGCTGGCTCTTCCGATTCTTCCTCTTCAACCACATTGATGCCCATTTCAGACAACATCGACATGGTGTCTTCAATCTGGTCGGGACTGACTTCTTCGGAAGGCATCACAGCATTGAGCTGATCAACGGTCACGACGCCGCGTTTCTTTGCGGCCCGGATCATTTTCTTCACGGCATCATTATTCAGATCGAGTAACGGGCGGTCGGCAGTTTGTTCGGATGTGTCAGCAGTCGCTTTTTTTGCTGTAGCGGCTTTTGCCATAGGGATCTCTCTTAACCAGCGGGGCCTGAGTAAATGTCGGGCCTGAATTTGAGCGACCGGTTCAGCAAAAAAAATGCAAAAAACATTTTTTATTTTGCCGATTCGGCCAGCAGATTTTTCGCGCGGATATTACCCGCACGCTGTTAATTCCTGATTAACCCTGTCGGACTTCTTCAGTCAGATCGCAGCTCTTTTGGCTCGATTGGATGACAGGTGTTAATTGGCTTATGACGCGAAACCGCAAAAGTCGCAAGCCCGCTTTCTCATCACACATCCTAAGTTAGGTCTAAATCACCCTATTTCCAGAGGAAAAAGGCTAAAAAGAACGAGCTGCACGGCCCGAAGGCAGACCGAATCCTTCAATTAGCGCCTCAGTGCCTTCCTCGCGGGCAATTTCCGCCTGGACATCAGCCATGCGATAAAAACTCGCCTCATCGCCGATTTCGTTGCAGGCACGCTCTGCCGCCCGCAATTCCTGTTTCAGGCTGCGGTTGCGCTCATACAGTGACAGGGCCTGTAACCAACCTTCAACAGCATCTTCAAATGCCGCCTCAGGCAGGCATTGCCAAATGCGATTATTTCGCACCTGGCTTTCCAAGAGCCCCATTTCCCCGGCAAACCCCTGATCTTCGATGCTGCGCTTAACCTCTTCCAGAGATGGTTGCTCATCTCTTTCGCCAGCCTCGGCAAAAACATTCAACAAGGCGGCGTGCACTTTTTTCAATACCGGGTGCTCAACTTCCAAAGCTGCAAACTGGTCAAAATGAGCAATGCCAATGGCCGGATGATTGAGAACCGACACCAACAGCGCGCATTCTCGCAAAGGGGGCGGTGCTGCCGCTGGCCCTGATTTGACCAGAGAAGAATTCATCAAACTGTCGGATACGGCAAATCTCTGCCGCGAAGCTGCTTTGCGTGACCCGGCACCGGAAGATGTGTGTTGACCGCGTTGCTGGCCTTCCACCGTACCGAAAAAACTCGCAAGGCGATCCCGCATGTCCTGCTGGTAATGGCGTTTGACGTTTTCTTCACCGATCTGGCTGATTACCGCAAACACTGTGCGCTCCAATTCGGCGCGTTTTTCCGGGGTATCGAAAACCTGTCCATCGGTTTCCCGACGCCACAGCATATCAGCCAACGGGCGCGCCGAATCGAGCACCTGCTGGAATGCCTCCGGACCGGCACGGCCAATCAGATCATCGGGATCTTCACCCTGCGGCAACAGGGCAAAGCGCAGGGAACGCCCGGGTTTTAAGCCCGCAAGTGCTGTATCGATGCTTCGAAACGCAGCCCGCAAACCGGCTTCGTCGCCGTCAAAACAAAGAACTGGCTCGCCGCCAACCCGCCAGGCCAGCTCGATTTGCGGTTCGGTAAGCGCCGTCCCAAGCGGTGCAACACCGGTCTCAAAACCAGCCGCATGAAGCGCGATCACGTCCATATAGCCTTCACAGACGATCAGGTTGCCGCCCCGTTCCACCGCCTTTCGAGCTTTGGCATAATTATACAGGATGTTGGATTTGGAGAATAAATCGGTTTCGGGCGAGTTGAGGTATTTGGCAGGTACATCTGCCGACAGGGCGCGCCCTCCAAATGCAATGGGGCGCGAGCGCGCATCAAGTATGGGAAACATGATGCGATCGCGAAAACGATCATAGGATACGGAGATATCGGGACCGTGCACCACCAAACCGCAAGCTTCTATTCGCTGCTGATCGATGCCCTTTGAAACCAAATATTGCTTCAGCGCATTTCGGCTTTCGGGAGCATAGCCCATCTGGAATTCGTTTTGCACAGAAGATGGCAACCGCCGGTCGCGCAGATAGGCCCGGGCTTTGGCACCTTCTGCGGTTTGCAGCTGATCTCGAAAGAAACCGACCGCCAACTCCATCACGTCATATAAGGTAGCCTTTTTTTGCTCCCGCTCCATCGCACGAGGGTCAACTGCAGGCATGGCGACTCCGGCCTCATCGGCCAAACGTTCCACCGCTTCGGGGAAACTGATCCCATCCAGTTCAGTCAGGAACCGAAAATGATCCCCGGAAGCACCACACCCAAAGCAATGGTAACGACCCTTTTGGTTTTCGCAGTGGAAGGACGGGGATTTTTCGCCATGAAACGGACAACAGGCCCAGAAATCCCCTTTTGATTGGTTGGATTTCTTGCGATCAAACGTGACTCGTCGCCCGACAATATCCGCTATCGGGATACGATCGCGTATTTCTTCAAGAAATGAAGGCGAAAAGCGCATGTTGGGCTCCGGTTTCTCACCAGATATAGGAGTGATGACAGATCAGCGCGAGTCAGTTTGGCAACCGTGCCCGTTTTTCACAGGCAAGGTGCCGTAAAGCGACTATCAGCCGAGCAGTTCCTTGACGACCTTGCTGGCCTGACCAACGTCCAGCTTGCCAGGATAGCGTTGTTTGATCGCATTCATGCATTTGCCCATGTCACGCAGGCTTTCGCCACCGACTTCTGAGACGATCTTGGTGCAGGCGCTGCGCACTTCGTCGGCATCCATCTGTTTGGGCAGGTATTCGCGAATAATTTCCATTTCCTCGCGTTCCTGCGCGGCAAGTTCCAAACGGTTGCCTTCTTCATAGAGACGCGCGGATTCTTCGCGCTGTTTGATCATTTTCGACAGGATTCCGAGAATTTCTTCATCAGAAACCCGTTCTTTGCCCGCACCACGTGCATTGATGTCACGGTCCTTGATTGCAGCATTGATCAACCTCAGGGTGGAAAGCTTGCGCTTTTCTCCTGATTTCATTGCGTCTTTCATGCCGTCTACCAGACGTGTACGCATCTTTTGTCTCCTGTGATGACTCTCGCCACCTTGATGAACAGCCGTTTCAGATCGCCCACACTATCAAGGCGTCTTTCAACATGCAATTTCCATGTGGGGCTTGGTATCCGCAAAATGGGTGCTATACAGCGCAAGATCAAGCATGGATGATGCGCAAACATTGCATGGCTGCCCTGTTTAAGGGCGACTGGTTATCCGCTGCCGAGATCGGCAATAGTTACGAATCAATTGGAATTCCGATCATGAGCCAATCCACTCCTGCTCCCTGGACACAGACAAAACCCACGGCATTACTGATACTTGCCGACGGTACCGTCATTGAAGGCACAGGTGCCGGTGCGACCGGAATCGCAGAAGCTGAAGTCTGCTTCAATACCGCCATTACCGGCTATCAGGAGATCCTCACCGACCCATCCTATGCCGGACAGATTGTCACTTTTACTTTTCCACATATTGGCAATGTCGGGGCCAATGAAGAAGATGTGGAAACCCTGGATATGGGCGCGCCAACCGGGGTGGCAGGTGCGGTCTTTAAGATGCCGATTACTAATCCGTCCAACTATCGCTCTGCAAAACACTTCAACGATTGGCTGGCGGTGCGAAATATCATTGCTCTGTGCGACATCGACACCCGCGCGCTGACCGCCCATATCCGCGAAAGTGGGCTGGCGAACGCCGTTATTGCTCATGACCCGGATGGAAACTTTGACATTGACGCGCTCAAGCAACGTGCCGCCAATTGGGCCGGCCTGGAAGGCATGGACCTGGCACCAAGCGTTACGTCCCAGAAGACTGGCCAATGGTCCCAAAAACCCTGGCTATGGAACGAGGGCTACAGCGAAAACCACACTCACGCACACCACATTGTTGCCATGGATTTTGGCGTGAAACGCAATATTCTGCGCCTGTTTACCGGTCTGGACTGCAAAGTGACAGTTGTTCCGGCCACGGCAACGGCCGAAGAAATTCTTGCCTTAAAACCAGACGGGATTTTCCTGTCGAACGGCCCCGGCGATCCGGCAGCGACGGGGGAATATTCGGTTCAGCAGATCCGCGAACTGGTCGACAGCGGATTGCCGGTGTTTGGCATCTGCCTGGGACATCAGATGTTGGCTCTGGCTCTTGGAGCCACCACCATAAAAATGCATCAGGGCCACCATGGAGCCAACCATCCCGTCAAAGACCACACTACGGGGAAAGTTGAAATTGTTTCAATGAATCATGGTTTTGCCGTTGATAGTGACAGCCTGCCGGAAGGTGTTGAAGAAACTCATATCAGTCTGTTTGACGGCACCAATTGTGGCTTGAGCCTGACCGGCAAGCCGGTATTCAGCGTCCAGCACCACCCAGAAGCAAGCCCCGGACCACAGGACAGTCACTATCTATTCCGGCGCTTCCTCAATCTGATCAAGCAGGCCAAGGGTGAAGAACTGTTGGAAGAACGGGCCTGATCGGCGATTTCCGACAGTTCCGGTTGTTTGTATTCAATAACCTTCAAATACCCGCGTATTGCATTCGCCAAGTTTGCCGGTTTCAAAACCGCGATAGAACCACGCTTTGCGCTGCTCGGAGGTTCCGTGATTGAAACTTTCGGGCACAACATAGCCCTGGGTGCGTTTTTGAATGGCATCGTCACCAATTTGCGTGGCGGCGTTTAATGCCTCCTCCAGGTCACCCTTTTCAAGCAAACCTTTCTGATCGGTGAAATGCGCCCAGATCCCGGCAAAACAATCCGCCTGTAATTCCACGCGAATGGACATCTGATTGGCTTCTGCTTTGCTCAAGGAACGGCGAAGCTGATTGAATCGCGGCAGGACTCCAATGACGTTTTGCACGTGATGTCCAACTTCGTGGGCAATCACATAGGCGTTGGCGAAATCACCACTTGCGTCGAACTGGCGTGACAGCGTCTGGAAAAATGAAGTGTCCAGATAGACCTTACTGTCGCCGGGACAATAGAACGGGCCTGTTGCCGAACTGGCCTGTCCACAGGCCGAACGGATGCTGCGGGAAAACAAAACCAGTTTGGGTTCGGGATATTCGCGTCCTTCCTGTTGAAAAATGCCGTGCCAGACATTTTCTGTTTCAGCCAGAACCACCCCGACAAATTGTTTCATTTCATCAGAACTTGTTGTCCGGCCGCTGTCGGTCCGCGGTTGCGGCATCGGAGTTGGGCGAGCTGTTTGATCCTGCTGTTTTGGCACCAGGCTGCCGCCGCCACCGCCGGTCAGCATGTCGAGCGGATTGATGCCGCAGGATTTCAGCACAAAGAACAGAATAACGATAATGATTATCGTACCAAATCCACCACCGCCCGCGCGTCGAACAGGACCTCCCCGGCCACCGGATCGTCCGCGGCCCAAACCGCCGGGCAAGCGAAATCCGCCTCCGCTACCGCCGCGCCTGTTGGATCTGCCAAAACCGCCGCCGCTGCCGCCGTCGCGAACGTCTTCAATGTTAGAACTTTCCTTGCGTCCGCGCCAGCGCATGGCGATTCCTCTGTGCTTGGATTACGGCATCTGGTTGCCCATTATATGTGAAGACATTAAGGCGCGGAAATCCTCCACGCAAGCAGCATGCTTGGCGAATAAATGAACAGGATTGCAATTTTATCAACAAATCCATCAATTGTCCGACCCATATTGAAGCGGAATCTCTCGGCAAGCGGAGCAACTGGCAATGATCGAAATGCCAATCATTGGAGTTGCAACCCCTTCATCCACGAAAATGCTGATTCTTGGGGTTTCGCGGTTGTCCTGCT
The DNA here is from genome assembly GCA_011087605.1 of Hyphomicrobiales bacterium. Lineage (GTDB taxonomy): Bacteria > Pseudomonadota > Alphaproteobacteria > Rhizobiales > Rhizobiaceae > Pseudahrensia. The sequence goes on along the minus strand of JAALLE010000051.1, from coordinate 12,066 downwards.
TCCCCTATAGAGACGCCTTAGCCACGACATTTTGCTCTGAGCTCCGGCGTTTTACTGGACGGGATTCCGCGCGGGAACAGAGCAGGTCAAAACTAGCCAGCCAGGGCCCGAAAAATGCCAAAAAGACAAGACATCGATGCCATTCTCATAATCGGGGCTGGCCCCATTGTCATCGGTCAGGCTTGTGAATTTGACTATTCCGGCACGCAGGCCTGCAAAGCACTTCGGGCCGAGGGGTATAGGATTGTTTTGGTCAATTCCAATCCGGCCACCATCATGACCGATCCGGAACTGGCCGACGCGACATATATAGAACCGATCACCCCTGAAATTGTTGCCAAGATTATTGAAAAAGAACGGGCCGATTTTCCTGATGAAAAACTGGTTCTGCTGCCAACCATGGGTGGCCAAACGGCATTGAACACTGCCCTTTCTCTGGAGCGTATGGGGGTATTGGAAAAGCATGGCGTCGAGATGATCGGTGCCGATGCAAAGGCCATCGACAAGGCGGAAGACCGGGATCTGTTTCGCACAGCAATGGATAAGATTGGCTTGGCAACCCCTGCCTCGGCATTTGTAAATACCACCGATTTGAAAAAACAGTTCGCGGCTGACCAAAAGCAGCATTTCGCCCAGAAATCCGATCGGGACAATCTGCAAAAATCCTGGGACGCCGGTGAGCAGTTTCGCCGGGAACGCCACAGAATCACCGCCCAAATGCAGGCGCTGGACGCGTTTGAGACCACAGGTCTTCCGGCCATTGTACGCCCGTCATTTACGATGGGTGGTCAAGGTGGAGGAATCGCCTACACGCTGGACGAACTGTATGAAATCGTGCTTTCGGGCGTAGAGGCATCACCAACCAACGAAGTGCTGGTGGAAGAATCCGTTTTGGGCTGGAAAGAGTTCGAAATGGAAGTGGTGCGAGACAAGGCTGATAACTGCATCATTGTCTGTTCCATTGAAAACGTTGACCCGATGGGTGTGCATACCGGCGACTCCATCACCGTTGCCCCAGCCCTGACACTGACCGACAAAGAATATCAGATGATGCGCAATGCCAGCATTGCTGTGCTGCGGGAGATTGGCGTTGAAACCGGTGGCTCCAACGTACAATTCGCGGTTAACCCCGCCGACGGACGGCTCGTGGTTATCGAAATGAACCCGCGTGTGTCGCGGTCATCTGCACTGGCCTCAAAGGCGACCGGGTTTCCCATCGCCAAGGTAGCAGCGCGTTTGGCAGTGGGTTACACGCTGGACGAGTTGGAAAACGACATTACCGGTGGTGCGACGCCGGCCTCGTTTGAGCCAAGTATCGACTATGTAGTCACCAAAATTCCGCGTTTTGCGTTTGAAAAATTTGGCACGGCTTCCGATACGCTGACCACCTCGATGAAATCGGTTGGTGAGGTGATGGCCATTGGCCGGACCTTTGCAGAAAGTTTCCAGAAGGCCCTACGGGGGCTGGAAACCGGACTGAGCGGCCTCGATGAACTCTGGATTGATGGTTTCGATTCAAAAGCCGAGACCGAAGAAGGTCGCAAGGAAAATCGCAACGCTATCCGCGCAGCCCTGGGAACTCCAAAACCGGATCGCCTGTTGAAAGTGGCGCAGGCCATGCGGGTTGGAACAAGCCTTGAGGAAATACACGCATTTTGCCGCATTGATCCGTGGTTTCTTGAACAGATGCAGGCGATTATCGACATGGAATCCCGCGTAGCTGCTCATGGACTACCCAAAGATGCCGCCAATATGCGGGCCTTGAAAGCCATGGGCTTTTCCGATGCCCGACTTGCCCACCTTTCTGACTGCAAGGCAAAAGACGTTGCTGAAATGCGGGCCACGCTCGACATTCACCCAGTTTACAAACGGATCGATACCTGTGCGGCAGAATTCGCTTCACCCACGGCTTATATGTATTCCAGCTATGAAACACCGTTTGCTGGCGAGTTGCAGAACGAAGCTGGCATTTCTGACGCCAAAAAGGTGATGATCCTGGGTGGCGGGCCAAATCGTATCGGGCAAGGCATCGAATTTGATTATTGCTGCTGTCATGCGGCTTTTGCTTTGGCCGATGCCGGCTTCGAGTCAATCATGGTCAACTGCAATCCAGAAACAGTGTCGACGGATTATGACACGTCAGACCGGCTGTATTTTGAGCCTCTGACCGCCGAAGACGTGCTCGAAATCATCCGCACGGAACAATCCAAGGGAGAGTTTCTTGGTGTCATCGTGCAGTTTGGCGGCCAGACGCCATTGGGTCTGGCAAATTTCCTCGAAGAAGCCGGTGTGCCCATTTTGGGTACGTCGCCAGACAAAATCGATCTGGCCGAAGACCGCGACCGGTTCCAGAAGTTTCTCAACCAGCTGAATCTGAAACAGCCAGTTAACGGCATTGCACGTTCGGTCGAACAGGCGCGCGAAATTGTTGCCGAAGTCGGCTATCCCGTTGTCATTCGGCCGTCATATGTTCTGGGCGGTCGGGCAATGGAAATCGTGCGCGATGACGCGCAGTTTGAGCGCTACATCACCGAAGCCGTGGTGGTTTCCGGCGATACACCGGTGCTGATCGACAGCTATTTAACCAACGCCATTGAGGTCGATGTTGATTGCCTCAGCGATGGCACAACGACCTATGTTTGCGGCATCATGGAACATATCGAGGAAGCTGGAATCCATTCAGGAGATTCGGCCTGTTCTTTGCCAACCCACTCGTTGAGTTCATCAATGCTTGACGAGTTGGAACGGCAGACTTCGGCCATGGCATTGGCATTGGACGTGGTTGGGCTGATGAACGTGCAGTATGCGATCAAGGACGACGTCATTTATGTGCTTGAAGTCAATCCAAGAGCTTCGCGGACGGTTCCGTTTGTTGCAAAAACCATCGGCGTGCCGATTGCCAGAAATGCGGCCCGCATCATGGCCGGTGAAAAGCTTGATACATTGCTGCCAACCCGACCCAACGCGCGTGACCTGAACCATGTTGCGGTCAAGGAAGCTGTCTTCCCGTTTGCCCGTTTCCCTGGCGTCGATACGCTGCTGGGCCCGGAAATGCGTTCCACTGGTGAAGTTATGGGGCTCGACCGGGACTATGCAATGGCCTTTGCCAAGGCTCAGTTGGGCGCATCCAACGACCTGCCGCGTGAGGGAACAATCTTCATATCTGTCAAAGGTGACGACAAGGCGCGCATTCTTGAAAGTGCCCGCAAGCTTCAAAATCTCGGCTTCGCCATTCTGGCAACGGGTGGTACCCAACGCCATCTTGCAGAACATGGTGTGGCCTGTGAACGGGTCAACAAAGTTCTGGAAGGTCGTCCCCACATTGAAGATGCCATTCGCAACCGTCAGGTGGACCTCATATTCAACACTACCGAAGGCCAGCAGGCGTTGAGCGACTCGCGCTCCCTGCGACAGGCAGCACTGATGAACAAGGTGCCCTACTACACCACGATTGCTGGCAGTATCGCAGCAACCGACGCCATCGAAGCGATGATCAAAGGCGAGATTACAGTCAGTCCCTTGCAGGACTATTTTGGAGATGCGGCATAGGGTCGTTGCGCTACAATGACAGAACCGACAATTCGCAAAGCCATACCGGAAGATGTGCCGCAGATTGTTGCCTGTATCGATGCAGCCTATGAAATTTATTCACGCTCAATTGCCGATCTGCCACCGGTGTCTGCCGGGCTGGATGAGGACATCATCACCAATCAAGTTTGGGTACTGGATCTGAATGGATCAACAATCGGCGTATTGGTTCTGGTTGTCGGTGACGGGTTCATGAAACTGGCCAATCTCGCAGTACATCCTGATCATGGCGGCAAAGGTCTTGGGCGGGCGCTGATTGAGCATGGCGAACGCGAAGCCCTCCAACAGGGGTTTTCCGAGATGAGATTGAATACCCATGCCGACATGACGGCCACCCAACGGCTGTATCAACGTCTTGGCTGGATTGAGACCGGACGCAAAGGTGCGACAGTGATGATGAACAAGGTGTTGACTTAACACCATCGGGCCCGGTTCGAACGCGCCATGATAGCCGGGAAACTTCCAAACCGTTAACAAGATATTTGTGCCCGACGAAAATCCTGTTATCACTGCGCCTTTGCACCCATTTGGATGATGCTGTGATTGCTGCCCCAACCCTTGCTGAAATCGAAAACGCCGCCAAGACCCTTGCCGGCCGCATTGTTGCGACGCCAACGCTGACGCTGAATTCGGACCGTCTAACTCCGCACCTGCCGGGTGATGGCGCACAGGTGCACATGAAGATGGAGCTTTTCCAGCAGGCTGGATCCTTCAAGGCCCGCGGCGTGTTGCTGGCGGTCGATGCCCTGACCGCAGATCAACGAGCCGCCGGAGTCACAGCCGTATCTGCCGGGAATCATGCCCTTGCCGTCTCCTGGGGTGCTCATCAAGCCGGCATTTCTGCCAAAGTTGTGATGCCGGATACGGCCGACAAGATCCGGGTTGATGGTTGTAAGGCTTTGGGCGCTGAGGTGATGCTGGTCAAAAATGTCGAAGACGCATTTGTTGAAACTGACCGGCTGGTGGAAAGGGAGGGTCGCACCATGCTGCATCCTTTCGAAAGCCCCTATATGACACTCGGCGCTACAACCTGCGGCCTGGAGTTTGCCCGCAGCCGCTCAGACCTGGAAGTTGCAGTCATCCCGGTCGGCGGTGGTGGCTTTATTTCAGGCATGTCGACAGCAATAAAGCTGATCCACCCGGACTGCCATATCATTGGCATCGAACCTTTCGGGGCAGACAGCATGTATCAAAGCTTTCAGAAAGGCGAAGCGGTCGAACTCGAATCCGTGGACACGATTGCCGATTCTCTTGGTGCACCGATGGCGCGACCAAACAGTTTTGCGATTACACGGCAAAATGTCAGTGAAATTGTTCGGCTGGAAGACGACGAACTTCGCGACGCAATGAAGTTGCTCTATGACGGATTAAAAATCATTGCTGAACCGGCCTGCGCTGCGACAACTGCGGCCGTGACTGGTCGGTTGAAGCAACAGCTTGCGGGGCGAAATATTGGCATTGTTGCCTGTGGTTCCAACATCAGCCTTAACAAGTTCAACCGATTGACCGGGACATAAATCCACCTTGACGGCCTGAATCGCTGCCCCATATAATAAGCACCGAAGTCGACGGATGATCTAACATCAACGCCGCCGCGAAAAATCGAAAATCACAACCATCGGACCTGTGGTTCACGCCGCATCCGAACATTAGTGTATAACCAAGGAGGAGCCACAATGGAAAAGGTTCCCATGACCCAGCCCGGATTTGCCGCGCTGGAAATAGAATTGAAACGCCGCCAGTCTGAAGACAGGCATCGCATCGTAAACGCGATTGCAGAAGCCCGCGAACATGGCGACTTGTCGGAAAATGCCGAATATCACGCTGCCAAGGAGCAGCAGAGCCACAATGAAGGCCGCATCATGGAGCTGGAAGACATTGTCGCCCGCGCCGAAGTGATCGACATCTCGAAAATGTCCGGTGACACCGTCAAATTTGGTGCAACCGTGAGGCTGGTTGATGAAGAGACCGACGAAGAGAAACATTATCAGATTGTCGGGGATCAGGAAGCCGATGTAAGCTCCGGCAAGATCTCGATCTCCAGCCCGATTGCCCGCGCACTGATTGGCAAGGAAGAAGGCGACAGTGTTGAAGTAGCTGCCCCGGGCGGTGCTCGAGCCTATGAAATTTTGAAAGTGCAGTACGTTTAATCCTGAACGGTCCCAGAACGCGCTATGATCGACCTCTACACCTTTGGTACGCCAAATGGCCGCAAGGTCTCCATCGCACTGGAAGAGATGGAGCTGAACTATCAGGTCAACTCCGTCGACATCATGAACAATGAGCAGTTCCGGGCTGATTTCCTGAAGATTTCTCCAAACAACAAGATTCCCGCCATCGTTGATCACGACACCGGGATTTCGTTGATGGAGTCTGGTGCGATACTGCACTATTTGGCAACAAAGTCCGGCAGGTTTCTGCCGAAAGATCCTCACCACCACTGGCAGGCTCTGGAATGGCTGAACTGGCAAACAGGCGGCTTCGCCCCGATGCTGGGTCAAGCGCATCATTTCTTGCATTTCAACCCCGGTCGTTCAGACTATGCTGAAAGCCGCTTTGGAGAAGAGGCGCAACGATTGTACGGTGTGTTGGACGGGCAATTGGTCGGGCGCAATTTTGTGGCCGGTGAGTATTCCATCGCCGATATGGCAATTTGGCCGTGGGTTGCACGATTTGAGTTTCAAAAGATCACCTTGAATGCATTCCCCAATGTATTGCGCTGGTATCGTACAATCGCAGCACGGCCCGCCGTTATCGCCGGTTATTCGGTGCCCGTTGAAACAGAAATTCCAAGCCCGTGACAAAACCTGAATTAAAAATTCTAATTCTGACAGACGGCAAGATTGGCGACCTGATGCAGTGTCGAGGTGTAGCGTCAGCTTTAACAAGTGCCACCAGGATTTCAGAAACAGTGGTCACCCCCGGCTGGCTGACATCACTCCCCCTGCCCTATATGCCATTGTCGGCAGTTGACCGGCAGTCCACATTGATGAGTACGGATGCAGACATTATTATTGCTTCGGGACGACGCACTGTTCCTTACATGCGAGCATTAAAAAAGCGTCGGGGACGTAAGTGTTTTGCGGTGTTTCTAAAAGATCCGACAATGCATCACGACGTCGCCGACATGATCTGGGCACCGCAGCACGATCAGTTATCGAAGCCCAACAGCATATCAACTGAAACATCCCCGCACGCCTTCACCGCCGAAAAACTGGATGCTGCCCGGAAAACTGCTGCGATACGGTTTGCCGAATTTGCTTCACCCAATGTCGGCCTCATTCTTGGTGGAAATACAAAATCTGTCAGCTGGTCTGAAGGGTCGCGTCAGCGCCTTATGTCGGCTCTGCAATTGTTGCCGACCGGTACCAACGTTCTGGTGACCAGCTCACGCAGAACGCCACAATCCTTACTGAAATCGGTGCAGCAGTCGTTAGAACCGTATGATTCCACCTTGTGGTCGGGTGAAGAAAGCGGTGGGGCAAACCCGTATTTGGAAATGTTGGCCTGGTGCGACCGTCTCATCGTTACAGGCGACAGTCACAATATGGTGTCAGAAGCCCTGGTCTGCGGGTGTCCCGTGCACGTATTTCGCCCCGACGATCTGCACAAAAAGATGCACCGCTTTCTTGATGCACTGGAAGCTGCAGACCTGGTTCAGGATATATCGCAGGGCTTTGACAAGCAGATGGGCACGCCGATCAACGCAACGCCGTTAATTTGCGCGGAAATAATGAAGCGATACGTCGCTGATTCAGGCCGATAATCCAGCTGGAACAGTGGCTTGTGGAAATGCCAGCTGCTCGCGTGCCCGCCAGTCCTGAGTCACATAATTGATAATGATGGACTTTCGAATTCCCTGAAGCGGGCGCGGTTCAAAACCGTGCCAGGTATCATTGGAGGGTACAAATATCATCGCCAGATTGGGGACAAAGGGAGATTCGCCAACATGTGTATCCTTGTCGGCATAAATGCTGGTCCCAAGCGAATCGTGACCTTCGCCATCCGACAGATACAGCAGTATTGTAAATGACTTCACGCCAATATCCGTATGCGGTTCCAGCCAAAATCCGTCTGTGTCCTGTGCATATTCGATGCGCAAAAAAGTGTCGCTCAGATCGGTGTTGAACTTCGACTGGACAGCGGCCACTACTACTTCACTCTGCAACGCCTCGGCAAGCAATTTGCAAACATCATACTTTTGACAATTGTCGGCATCAAAATAACTGCGTGACTTGTTGTGCACTTCGCGGGTACCGGATACGCCACCTAATTCGGGTGCCGGGAAAGGCAGATCCCGCAAGCCGGCCAACATTTCTTCAGGCACTACATCACTCACCAGAAAATATGGGTAAGGGTCAGAGTGTGGTTCTGCTGCCGCGAAGCTCGCCAAAACGGAATTTTTTACATCGTTTAAACTGGTCATGATTGTTCACTTCTATAGCCCGGAAGATGCGATCTTCTCATTTGCGCATGGTTTATCCCATAGCGGGGATGGAAACAATCGCGGCTGCTAAAATCTTCTCGCTTGCTTTGCGGATCAAGCTCGTTCACTTGTTTGTTCAAATCCGGGGATGGAGGCTTGCAACACTTGTAACCACCCCCATCTCGCCACTAGATATGGGGCTGGATAAAACTGTTAAGGCGCAGAATATGGCCAATCATCATACCAAAGTACTGATCATCGGATCCGGTCCGGCGGGATATACCGCCGCAATCTATGCTGCCCGCGGTATGCTGGACCCCATTCTGGTCGCCGGAATGCAACAAGGTGGCCAACTGACAATCACCACGGAAGTGGAAAACTATCCTGGCTACGCAGACCCGGTTCAGGGGCCGTGGATGATGGAGCAGATGCTGGCTCAGGCTGAAAATGTTGGCGCTCGTATCATGTCGGATTCCATCACCAAGGCAGAACTCAATGTTCGCCCGTTTCGGTTTCAAACCGAATCCGGAGATACCTATTCCGCCGACAGCGTCATCATCTGTACTGGCGCGCAAGCCAAATGGCTCGGCTTGGAATCAGAAGAGAAATTTATGGGCTTTGGCGTATCTGCCTGCGCCACCTGCGACGGGTTTTTCTATCGCGACAAACATGTGATCGTGGTTGGTGGTGGCAATACGGCCGTTGAAGAAGCGCTTTACCTTTCGGGTCTTGCATCAAAAGTTACGGTCATTCACCGACGAGACGAATTTCGAGCCGAACGCATATTGCAGGACCGGCTGTTCAAAAAATCAAATGTTGAGATTATCTGGGACAGTGAGCTGATTGAAATCAAAGGCAAAGATGGCCTGATGCCTTCGGCTGAATCGGCAGTTATTCGCAACCGCAAGACCGGCGACGTACAGGATATGCCCGTCGATGGGATTTTCATTGCCATCGGCCATGCTCCGGCGGTCGAGCTGTTCAAGGACCAGATGAAACTGAAACCGTCGGGTTATCTTTGGACCGCCCCTGATTCAACCGCTACAGAAATTCCAGGTGTTTATGCCGCCGGTGACGTTACAGATGACATTTACCGTCAGGCCGTGACCGCTGCGGGAATGGGCTGCATGGCAGCGCTTGAAGCGGAAAAATATCTCGCCGAAATGGAAAGTGCCGTTGAGGCTGCAGAATAGCTTCCTGCCCCTGGATCAACCTTGCCCCCCGATCATCGTTGATCTGGAGAAACGTTGTGCAATTTGCTGACGAAATCTGCGACGTCGTCAGCTGAGTATTTGCTGTTTTTGCGCACACTTCCAGCCGGTTGATGTTGCAGACCGAGCTTCGGGTTCTCTCGATATGCGCGTTGCGGTCGAATGGGCCTTGCAGCAAAGTTTCCACCGCAAGTCGGGCAGACGTTGCGAAGCACCGTCTCGACGCAGTTCACGCAATAAGTACATTCATAGGAGCAGATCCGCGCGTCAGGCGATGCTGGAGGCAAGTCCCTGTCGCACCATTCGCAATTTGGTCGCAGTTCGAGCATTGGTGCTTCTCCATGAATTTTGGAAGATTGAGTCTTAGGATGTTGTAACAGATGATCACAGTATCGAGCGACCACCTTGTTTGATACAAAACTGCTCGATAATCTCAGATCATTGGGACATTTCTAGAGGGAGCAAATAAATGCAACGCATGACCGCTAAAGACTTTGAACCTGAACTTCTCGAACTTTACGATTATTACGCTCACGGCATGATGTCGAAACGTGAATTTCTCGACCGGGCTGGCAAGTTTGCCGTCGGTGGGGTGACAGCAATTGCCCTGCTTAAGATGCTCAGCCCACAATATGCCATGGCCGAACAGGTGTCGTTTAACGATCCTGACATCAAGGCGACGTATGTGGATTACGATTCACCGAACGGAAATGGGATGGTAAATGCCTATCTGGTAAAGCCCCGCAACGCTGCTGAAAAATTGCCAGCTGTCCTGGTGATTCACGAAAACCGCGGCCTCAATCCCTATATCAAAGATGTCGCGCGGCGAGCGGCTAAAGCCGGATTTATGGCTCTGGCACCCGACGGCCTGACCTCTGTTGGCGGGTATCCCGGCAACGATGAGGAAGGCAAGGCACTGCAAAAGACCGTCGACCGGGCCAAGTTGATGAACGACTTTTTTGCCGGCTACGAACACCTGGCAGCAAGGGATGATTCAACCGGCAAAGTGGGTTGCGTGGGCTTTTGTTATGGCGGCGGGGTTTGCAACGCGTTGGCTGTGGCCTATCCGGAACTATCGGCGTCCGCACCCTATTATGGACGACAGGCCAAGGCGGAAGATGTCCCACGGATACAGGCGCCTTTGCTGCTGCACTATGGCGCGTTGGACAAGCGGGTGAATGCTGGCTGGCCAGCCTATGAGGCGGCGTTGAAAGAGCATGGCAAGAACTATACCGCCCATATTTATGAAGGCGCCAATCACGGTTTCCACAACGATTCAACGCCACGCTATGACGAAGCCATGGCAGAGCTTTCGTGGAATCGAACCATAGAGTTCTTCAAACAACACCTGGCATAGCGCCGTTCAGCTTCGGTCAAATAGGCTTGGGGAAGTGGTGTTTTATCAACCCAGGCCTTTGACCTGCCGTAAAAGCTGCTTATTCTGACAGCGATTCAAGCCTGCGCCCAACTCATTGGCATTAGCACAAGAGCGGCGGAACCAGCTATGCCCATGGATTGGGACAAATTGCGCATATTTTACAAAGTTGCCAATGCCGGCAGCTTCACCCATGCGTCTGAAACATTGAATCTCAGCCAATCTGCGATCAGTCGCCAGATTTCATCTTTGGAATCAGAAGTGGGTGTGCCGCTGTTTCATCGCCACGCGCGTGGACTCATACTGACCGAACAGGGTGAAATCCTGTTCAAGGCGGCAGAAGATGTCACCGACAAGTTGGAAGCTGCTGCAGGGAGATTGAGCGATTTTCGAGGCGCTCCCAAAGGTCCACTCAGGGTCACCACAACAGTTGGTCTTGGATCGGCCTGGCTGGCTATCCGAATGCGGGAATTTGTCGATCTATATCCCGAGATTCAAGTTGAACTGATATTGAGCAACGATGAACTTGATCTCGGCATGCGGCAGGCGGATTGCGCCATCCGATTGCGCCAGCCTCTGCAACCCGACATTATTCAACGGCGATTGTTTACGGTGCATTTTCATGTTTTTGCCACCCAGGACTATATCGACCGATTTGGCGCTCCGGATTCGGTAAAGGACCTCGACAAGCACAGGCTGGTTGTTTGGGGTGATGGAACCCCAAATTATCTGGCGGACGTCAACTGGATGCTGACCGCCGGCATGCCACCCGGCAAAGCTCGAACTCCGGTTTTGAAAATCAATTCAATCCTGGCCATCAAACGCGCCGTTCAACGCGGCGCCGGTTTGGCGCTGTTGCCTGATTATTCGATTGAAGAGGATTCCGGCCTCATTCCCGTCATGTCCTCGGCGGATACCGATGTTCCGAGTTTCGATACATACTTCGCCTATTCATCGGAACTGCGCAATTCCGCCCGACTCGGCGCGTTTCGGGATTTTCTGCTGGAACAGGCCAAAAACTGGAGTTTTTAAACTCCTGCCCACAGCAGAACGACATAATTTGTTGACTAATTTGCAACACTTCAACGCAAATTTGTAGCCTTGGCAGCAATCGACATTACAAACAGATCGAGCCGACGTCCGGTTGCCGAAAACTCCTGCTGAGGAATAATTTTTCCTGTGAGGCCCGTAACTTCCTGAAAACTAGAAATGAATTGTGCCTGGATTTCCTATCCTACGAGTTGCAGCACTTAACCACTTTTAGGGTGCGCAGCAGTAGCAGAGTTGAGCTATGCGTGTGGCGCATAGCTCCCATGCAACGGACGTCATTGTAAATCAGCGTTAATAAATCCATATCAGTTGGGAGAGACGCGCAAGGTTATCTCCTCCCAACCTGCGTCAATCCTACAGATTATTCCGTTGAAAAACTCGCCTTAATCTCGGCAGTCTTTGCTGATTCAGTTTTC
>JAALLE010000007.1 GCA_011087605.1 Hyphomicrobiales bacterium | reverse complement strand
GTCTGATGGGCCGTCTATAAAAGCATCAGGTTGGGGTAGCTGGGTAGTTACGGTTAAAGAACCGGGAACCTCCAAACCTACTCCCTGGCATCAGGATGGCCCGTATTACTTCGTCGACGGCATTCAAAATGTCAGTTTCTGGTCGCCGGTGGATCCGGTCAGGGACGCAAGTCTGCGCTGTGTCGCGGGCAGTCATCGTTGGGAAAAACCAGTGCTGCCAAAACGTTGGCTGGCGGATACAAGTTTCTATGTCGATCAGGATGATTATATGCCGGTGCCCGATCCGGATGCCGAGGACATGGATATTCGCGAATGGGAAATGCAGCCGGGCGATGCGGTTGCCTTCAATTATGCCATTTTACATGGCGCGCGCGGCAACACGACCGATACGCGGCGGCGGGCCTTTTCGCTAAGACTTGTCGGCGACGATGCCCGATATGTCGAGCGCCCCGGACCAACGTCTCCGCCATTTCCGGGCCATGACATGAAGGTCGGTCAGGTGCTGCGCGAAGACTGGTTCCCGGTCATTTACCAGCGTTGAAATGCCGATGTCTTCCACCAGTAATTCTGGAGGCATTGTCTCACGAGGTATTGGAGTAACGGCGCGTGACCCCCAGAAGGGCCGGTCTCGCTGATTGATTTCGTCTAGTTTGCTTCAGTGAAGCGATGATCCATCCACAGCTCGAAACGACCCAAAATCGCGTGTCACACTTTGCAGGCCAAGTATTTCCTCAGCCATTGGTGCCATGCACCTTGTCGTTCGGATTGGAATTCAGATTATATTTCATGATGCTGCCATGGCGGCTGTTCCGGTCACCCTCCAGGGCAAACACATCACCATTGGGACCATCGGCGTTTGAGATCACCGCCTGCAGTGTCGCATGATCCTGCTGATCGAGCGAAAAGCTGAAGACTTCGAGCGTCTTGGGCAGATGACGGGCGTAGCGCGCGCCGACAATCCCGGCGGCGACCTGAGGTTGATCCAGCACCCAGCGGGTGGCAACCGAACTCAGAGAAACGCCATGACGGTCGCCGACGTCTTTCAATGCCTGCAGCAATTCCTGAAACCGCGACCACGGGCCGAATTCGTCAATAATTAGGCGATATTTGATCAGGCTTCGGTTTTCAAACTGGAATCCCGGGTCTGGTTGCCCCAGCCATGTATCGGTCAAAAAGCCTCCAGCCAGAGTGCCATAACAAACGAGCTGGATATCATTATCTTCAGCCCAGTCGCTCAGCCCGTTGGCAGGGCGTCGGTCGAGCACGGAGTATTGGGCCTGGGCCGCGGCGATATCAAAACCGGCTTCAACAAATGGCGCGATCTTGTGGCGGTCCCAATTGGTGATGCCAAGATTGCGAATTTTGCCCTTGGCTTGAAGATCTTTCAGGATGCTCAGCCCCTGCATTGGATTCCCAAGTGAAAAATCCCACCAGTAGAATTGCACCAGATCGAGGCATTCGACCTGAAGGCGTTTTAACGAGCGGTCAATAATTGCTTCCACATCCGAAGGCTGGATGTTTTCCAGCAATGTCAGATCAGGCACCAGCTTGGTGTGAACACAAACCTGATCAGCAACAGATGCACCCCGGCGTTTACGAATGTCGGCAATAAAGGAGCCGATCACTTCTTCAACGCCAACATAGATATCGGCGCAATCAAAGGTGGTGATTCCGGCGTCGAGAAACTGCTCCATATCCCCAATGGCCGTTGAGCGGTCGACTGCGCCATGGTCTCCGGCCAATTGCCATCCGCCTTTGATCACCCGGGAAATTGTATGCCCCGGTCTCAGGTCGGTGGTTTCAACGGTCAAGCCTGGTCCTCCGATTTCTGCCAGTAGGGGGTTTTGCGCGAATCTGGCAGCCCGGTTGTTTCGGCATGGCTGAACCATCTTTTGTCGGTACGCGTCACACGAAACCGGCCGCCACAATTAGGGTCCGGGCAGGCAATTTCCGCATCGGTTGAAATCCAGTCATTGGGGGACGTGGCGCGCTGCTTGACCGGCAGTATCGGCAACAGCGCGGCAAGCGCATACATGGAGACTTTCTGGCCCTCATCGAATATCAGCAACTCACCTTCGACTCGAAAACTTTCCCCCTCCACATGTCGACAAACCGCAGAACCGCCCGCAACGATTGTATCGACCCGCAAGTCGTAAAGCCAAAAGCCATCAGAAGTAGGGTCTTCCTGCATAGTGTTCTCTTTGTTATCCGGTGTGACCCTAAAAGGCCGCTGCTGTGTAAGGTCGAACAGCAAAATTGATGGGTTATTCCAAGTCTGTCAATTGGTTGCCCGACAAGTTGCACTGAATTGAGATTTGCAAGCAACTGCACCTGCGCTTAGACAGTTATCAGCATCCCTCTCAGTCATTGGCCTTCCCCATGAGTTCCCCCAAACAACTTAGCCTTTCAGACAGACTGACCATTGATCGCATTCTGGTCGGATTGTGGCAGGTCGCCGACATAGAAAAGGATGGCGAGATAATCGATCCCAAAATTGGTGCGGATAATCTGGCCGCCTATGTGAATGCCGGATTTGGCACATTTGACATGGCCGATCATTATGGCAGCGCCGAACTGATCGCTGGCGAATTGTTGCAACGTTCTTTGGACAGGCGTGCCGTTGTCTGCACGAAATGGTGTCCGGCACCGGGTCCGATGACCGCAGAAATTGTGCGTGCTGGGGTCCAGGAAAGACTGGATCGACTCGGCGCTGAGCGGGTCGATCTGTTGCAGTTTCACTGGTGGAGTTTTGAACATCCGGCCTGGCTGGATGCGCTGCATGAAATGACCAAATTGCGCGAGCAAGGCCTGATTGGCGAGATTGGCGTCACCAATTTCGATGCGGCACATTTGCAGCTGGCGCTTTCGGATGGAATTCCGCTGGTCACCAACCAGGTGCCTTTTTCGCTGATTGACCGCCGTGCGGCAGGACCATTGTCAGAACTCTCGGCCCAAACCGGCGTCAAACTGCTGGCCTATGGAACGTTGGCGGGTGGCTTTTTGTCTGAACGGTGGCTGGGTAAGGCGGAACCTGACTCCATCGCTGACTGGAGCAAGATGAAATATAAGCGTTTCATCGATACGGCGGGCGGATGGGATGGCTATCAACAGGTGTTGAATGCGGTTCAGATGATCGCTCAAAAACACGGCGTATCGATGGCCAATGTTGCCACCAGATGGGTGATGGAGCATCCCGCAGTTGCCGGTGTCATTATCGGTGCCCGGCTAGGGGAGGCGCAACATTCTGCTGACAACGCAAAACTGTTTGATTTTGCCCTCGATGAGGAAGATCAGGCACGACTTGCGGAAGCTTTTCAGGCAACGGATCAACTGCCCGGTGATTGTGGTGACGAATATCGCAAACCTCCATTCCTCACTGCTTCCGGCGACTTGAGCCATCACCTGAGCGAAATGCCGCTGGCTGTGGAAGTTGAACCCGTGCCGCATCGACCCGGCGCCATGCGGGTGCTCTCGGGCAGCAAATGGGAAGATATCGCTGGCTATTGTCGTGCCCAAAAAATCGGTGATCGCATTGTAGTATCAGGCACGACCGCTACGGCAGGTTCTGACCGGGCCGTTGCGCCCACTGATGCCGCCGCCCAGACGACCTTCATCCTTGATAAAATTTCAGCGGCCTTGACCGCATTAGGCTCCAGCATGTCCGACGTTGTGCGAACCCGCATTTATCTTTCCGACGCAGAAGACGTGCTCGCCGTTTCCAAGGCTCATGGCCGCATATTTGCCGACATAAAACCGGCCAATACGCTGTTTGAAATTTCCACTCTGATTGGAGACTACCGGGTGGAAATCGAAGCCGAAGCCATCACCCAGTCTGATGCTTGAGCCGCCAGCGCAAACTTACGTTCCTCTTTCAGCAGCAGGGTGAAGCCCTAGATTTTTGCTGATTTCAGCAACTGTTCGTCCAACCGCCGCTGATATGCATCGCGTTTGGATTGATCAAGCCGGGCTCTTTTTGCGTAATAGATAAAGCCCAGTGCACGACGTGAACGGGTAGGGGATTGATTGGCACCGGCCCAGTGAATCGTCTTGGCGTGGTGCATCAAAAAGGTCCCCGCCTGTCCGGGAAACGACACGGTGTTTTTCTGATCTTCCGCAGTGCCAAAATCCGTCATTCCCTGAGAAAAGCCCAGCACACCAGTTTGACCGTGGGGACGGAATTCTTCGAATTTATGTGAACCACGCACATAGTGGATGCAGCCATTTTCATGGTCGACATCTTCAAGCGCCAGCCAACCGGTAACCGCTTCGCACGGTGTCAGGTGAAAATAATAGCCGTCCTGGTGGGGCGGGGTGGCTTTGCCGATACCAGCAGGCTTGTTGAAATATTGCATGTTCACCGGAACCGCCTCGTCCTGCAGAACCTCCTCGGCGATTTCCCGCACAACGCTGTTGATCATCAGGTCTTTGAAATAGGCGTCATATTCGAACATGCGCTGCAATTGCTTGAGGCTGGTTTTGTCCGACTTGTCTTCATAATACACTTCGGTGTCGGACATGTTTGGCACCACGTCTTGAATGAACCGAGAGATCTGGCTGTTCAGATCGACCATTTCGGAACGGTTGAACAGCGGATCAGCGCAAATGTATCCGTCTCGCTGAAATTCCTCGAACCGGTTTTGTAATTGGTTGTCTTTGGCCGTTTCTAACATCGATAAGTCCGTTCGCAATGAGCAGGATTGTTGCCATCAAGATACCCTGTTTCAAAACGTTGCCATATTGTGCAAAATGGCAGAAAATTAGGAATACCGATGATAATGGCAATTAAATAACACAATGTCTGTTGATAGCGATTACAACTTGCCGTTCAGAATCTTACGGCAGGAAGCCGGGCGTTTTGACAGAAGGCTGGCAATCGGACCAGCGCGCTGGCCGCATTTTGACCTGCTATGGGTTCATGAGGGGGAGGTTCAGCTGGAAATCGGCGAATGCCGTGAGAGAGTTGTTCTTGCCGCGCCGGCCGGAATTTTGATTATGCCCGACGCATCATTTGAGGGCACCACGCTTACCACCAGTGCTTCTGCCTCCATTTGTCATTTCGAAGGCGGGGCGCATCCGTCCCTGCAAGCAGGAGCCGACTTTTCCCTGCCCAACGGTGACGATGTTTTTCACGTTCAAAACCTGATCAACCTTTCCTTGAGCTATGCAGAGCGGAATGTGGACATGGATGTCAGAGCGCGACTTCTGTCGGCAATCCTGGATGGATTTGCTGCCAGTCAGAATGCTGCTGCACCAGCCACGCGCCTCGATCGGGCTTGGCGGCAGGCCGGGGAGAATCTCAGCCTTATTCGGAGTTTGACCGATGTTGCCATGGCAATCGGGTTGACGGAAAGCGCATTTCGGGCGTTGCACAAACAACAGTTTGGCGGATCGGCAGGGCAGTATCTTCGCGAACTGAGATTGGCCAAAGCGGAACGTTTGCTGGCAACGACAGGCGATACGGTTGCAAGCATTTCCAACGCTGTCGGTTATGCACAGCCAGAAAGTTTTTCCCACGCCTTTTCGGCATCGCGCGGGCGCACCCCGGCCGCCTACCGCCTGTGGTGCAAGAGATTTGCCTGATCAGGTTTTCAACTTTGTCAGTGATGGAATTGCTGCAGCAGCTATTCCCAACCTTCCACAAAACCACGGTCGCCTGGAATAATGCCAAGCTTTTCGCGCATCGCCATGCACTCTTCTTGAAATTGCTTCAGGCGGGATTTCATCATTTGAAATTCTTCATCCAGCGGCGGTTTGCCCTTTTTGGTCAGGCAGACAAGTTCGTTGGGATCAGCTTCCAGATCATAGGTCTCGTCGCCATTGTCCGGGTCTTCGATATAGGCTTTTGAACCGGTCCGGATGCAGTGGGTCAAACTGTCATGGCGCCCGGCTTCGGGCATGCCGGATGGCCAGCTGGTTTTGATAAAGCCGTGATAATCGCCGATTTGCGCGAACACTTCTTGCCGCAAGGGTTGTTGGTGGTCGCTGCGCACCCACTCCAACAGGTCAACTCCCTGATTGATCGGTGGTGTTGCTCCAGCGATGGCCAAAATGGTTGGGAACAGATCGACAGTGCTGACGATATCGGCAATGCGTCTCGGCCCCGGCTCATCTGAACCTTTTGGGGGCACGATTATCAATGGCACATGCAACAGACATTTATACAGCGATTCAGATTTGTTGAAGAACCCCTTGTCTCCAGTGTAATCACCGTGATCCGAACCCAGTATGATCCAGGTGTTTTCCAGTTTGCCCGCAGCTTCCAGAGCTTTGTAGATGCGTGCCATTTCATCATCGATATAGCGGCACATGCCGTAATATATCGCCAGAACCTTGCGATAATCCGCCTCGGTCGCGCTGTCTGTTCCAACCTGTTGACGTGCCTGGCGATGCCAGTCCGGCAGCTCGTCCAGATTGCCGGTGTCCGGCAAGGCCAGATCGTCTGGATTATACATCGTGTCATAGGGTTTTGGCACGAAATATGGGGGGTGAGGATCGGCATAGCACATGTGCAGGAAAAACGGCTTTCCGCTGCTGTTGGCCTGTTCCATCATTCTCAGCATGCGGTCTGTGAGCAGGGCGGAGTTCCCCTCGCTGGCATCGACATCAATGGCGCCGGATGACCAGGCGACGTCCTTGCGGCCAGAGCGTATATGTTCCATCCAGCTGTTGAACAGAGGGCCACGCTCATGCATTGGCGAATGTTCATGCCAGCCGCGATGCAGATTGCGCTCTGGTTCGTAATGGCCAGCGGCTGCAGTGTAATAGCCCTCGGCCTGCAACAATTCGGCAAGTTGGGGAAGGTTGTGCGGGGCTCTATTCTGGTGACAGGTCACCTGATGAACCTGCGGAAACATGCCGGTGTGAACCGAGGCACGCGACGGGGTGCAGATCGGGGCAGCCGCGTAGGCCTCATCAAATACCCAACCCTGTTCGGCCAGTGAATCGCAAAAGGGCAAAGAAATATCCCGATTGCCCATGAAGCTCATTGCAGCCGTTTTTGCCTGATCAAACATCAGGTAGACAATGTTGGGTGCCGTCAATTTAATCTCCCCAGACTGGGTTATCAGACTAACTGGATCGCTGGATCGGGTTAGCGCAGGAGCTTGTGCTCATCCATCCAGGCTTCCAGCAATTTGATGGACTCAGTAGATGGGGCGCTGAACGGTTTGCGGCACGGGCCAACGGGCACACCCAACCGGTTCAGAGCGTGTTTCAATCCCGGCAATACGCCGGTCTTGAACAGGATCGCGATCAGGTCGTTGGCTTTGCGTTGTAACCGCCGGGCCTCATCCATGTCGGCGTTGGCCACGGCATTTTGAATGCCGACATAAACATCGCCAATCAGGTTGTAGGTGCTGCCAATGCCACCGTCTGTACCGACGGCTGCGGCGCCGAGGAACATTTCGTCGGTTCCAAAATAAAAGGATTTGTCAGGCGCTGCTTTTCGCAGTTCGCCAAATTGAAACAGGTCCTGTGCTGTAAATTTTACACCCGCTATGCGGTCGTCACCGAGCAGTTCCAGCAATTTTTCAGTGGGGATATCGACGCCACTGAGGACAGGGATGTTGTAAATGATCAGCGGTAGTTCGGAGGCATCGACAATCGCCTTATAATAATCGACAATGTCGGAATATGAGTGCTTGTAATAAAATGGTGGCACAGCGGACAAAGCATGAAAGCCCTTCTCGCCGGCGAGTTTTGCCAAGCTGACCGCTTCGTCGGTCGAGGCCGATCCGACATGGGCAATCAACGTGCATTTGTCGCGGGCATAATCGCCCAATTCCGACAGCAGGGCAGCCCGTTCATCACGGCTTTGCAAAACGCTCTCACCGGTGCTTCCGCTGGCATAAAGGCCATCAACACCCTTTGACAGCACATAATCCACAAGCGGAGCAACGCCGGCTGTGGACAGCGATCCGTCAGCATTAAATGGCGTCAACATGGCTGCAAAAATAGAGCCGGATACCTTCATTTACCTGTCCTTACCTGGTGGCTGGTGATCGCCCGAAAGACTGAGAGATCCACAGTCTGTTCGTGGGAGTCACCATGTCGTTTTCTAATTTGGTATTCGAAATCCACATTTTGGTCAACCAAAAATAAAAAAGTAGACACCAAAATATTTATGTGCTTTCGTAAATGCCAGAAACGGGAGATTCTGCAGATGGCGACGCGCTATTCAGCTTCGGATATTGCCAAGAAATTGGCCGCTGATGTGCATTCTGGAAAATATCGCCCAGATGAGATGTTTCCGCCGGAGCGGGAAATCTGCGAAGAATTTGGCGTCGGGCGAAATGCAATTCGCGAGGCCATGACTATTCTGCAAAGCATGGGTCTTGCTGATCTTTCCAAGGGAAAGCGCCCGCGCGCAGTTGCGCCAACGCTCGGCAAAATCATGGAAGGCGTCGGGGAGGCTGCTCAATACTTCTTCTCAGGCGCCGAGGGCCTGGCCCACCTTGAGCAAGCACGCCTTTTTCTGGAGACGAGCGTTTTGCGCTACGCGGTCGTGCACGCAACCAATGCGCAGATCGCCAAACTGGTTGAGGCGATTGAGCGTTGTGAAGCCAATCTCGACGATATCGAAGGTTTTCGTGCGGCTGACGTGCAATTCCATGCAGTTCTGGCGGACATTCCCGGCAATCCGATTTTTGGCGCCTTACAGGACACATTTGTCGGGCGGCTGATGAAAAACCGGGCGATTTTGCCTGACTTCAAGGCCAGAAACCGCGCCAGCAATGACGAACATCGTCAGATCGTTTCAGCAATTCTCGACAAAGACGCCGACAAAGCTGTGGCGGTACTAACCACTCATCTCACCCGAAATTTCGGAACCTACTTTCGGCTTTCCTTCGAACACAATTCGGAAGCCGGGGCAAAACTCAATGGATAAAACTGGAGGACTACAATGAAAAAATTTCTAGCAATGGCATTGGCAACCGCCGTGTCGCTCTCGTCGACCTATGCCTGGGCCGATAGAGCCAACCAATTGTCGGACGAACGGGTTCGTCAGGCAATCGCCTATGCAATCGACATGGACACGATTGTTGCGACCCTGTTTGAAGGCAAGGCCATCGTCGCAGATTCGATGATCCCCAATGGCGGTTACAAGGCCGACGGCCTGGAGCGCTATGGCTACGATCCTGAAAAGGCGCGGGCTTTGTTGAAAGACGCAGGCTGGGACGACGGTCAGGTTCTGGATGTTGTTTACTACTATGGTGATCAGCTTACCGCAGACCTGATGGTTGCTCTGCAAGCCTATCTGGGCGATGTCGGCATCAAGATGACCTATCGCAAGCTCGAAGGTGATGTCGGTGGGCAGTTGAATGCACTTCCTGATTCTGGCTCCAACACCAGTGCCGTAAAATGGGACATTGCCTATGGTGCCAAGGCCGCTCTGGCCTTGCAGGAATACTATAATGGCTATCTGTCCGGAAAGAGTTCCTACACGCCGGGTGACGCTGATCGTGACGCTTTGATCGGCCGGATCAACGGCACTGTTGATGTGGCAGTACAGAAAGAAGCGTTTAAGGATTTTGAGCGCTATGAAAACAAAGTCCTTTCCGATATTCCACTCTATTATCAGCAGTTGTTCATCTATGAGAGCAAGCGGATGAGCCGCAATGGCGGTCAATACGGCAACGATCAGTTCACCTATGATTGGAACATCGTCAACTGGACTGCCGAGCCCAACGACAAGGGCAAAAAAGTACTTTATACCAATACCGCACCGAGCCAGTTCTTTGACCATCCTTGGTTGAACCCGGGCATCTATGTGTTTTCAAAAATTGGTCTTGATCATCTGCTGACTGCTGATGGTTCGCTGGCACCTGCCGGTGGTCAATTGGCGGAAAGCTATAGCGTCTCAGACGACGGCATGAGCGTGACATTTGATATGCGCGATGGTCTGACATGGCATGACGGCAAGCCGTTGACAGTTGCTGACGTCACCTGGTCGATTGAAACCGCCAAGACAGTGCCCGGTATCAATGGTGTGTTTGCCAACACGTTCGATTCAATCAAGGACATGTCGGTCGACGGCGACAAGCTGACAATCAACTTCTCCACCCTTGATCCAAACATGCTGCTGACCTTCAGCCAGTTTGCACCACTGCCGAAACATCTGCTTGAGGGTCTCAACCCGGCCGAATTCCAGCAGCATCCGTTCTGGCAGAACCCGGTTGGTTCCGGCCCGTTCAAGATCGCCGAAGTTCAGATGAACGACTTTGTTCGCTTCGTGCCATTTGAAAACTATCACGGTGGTGTTGCAAAGGTTGAAGAAATTGTTGCTTTCCCAAGTGGCGAAAATGACGGCAACGTCATCAAGAACGCTTCCGCAGGCCGCCTGGACTTTGGTTTCACCAAGTCGGTTGCCGATGTGAAGTCGCTTGAAGAGATGGAACATATGCGGGTCATTCCTGCTGACATTCCTTACACACGCTCTTTGCGCATCAACAAGTTTGCCAATATTTCTGAATAATATTCCTCCCGCAAACTATCACGGCCCCACAGATCCAATCGCCGGGGCCGTGATTTTTCCTTCCTTCCACACCAGCGCATCCAGGGGATCAGATCATGCTGACATTTATTGTCCGCCGCCTGCTCATCACGCTCCCGATGATGCTGGTCATCAGTTTTCTGGTTTATCTGGGTCTTGAACTGACCCCGGGCGATGCGGTCTCGCATATGATCGATCCGGAAGTTGCCAACGAAGTGACCCCGGAACAATTGGCGCAATTGCGCGCCGCTTATGGCCTCGATAAATCCTTCATCGAACGTTACGGGATCTGGCTGGTCAATATTGTTCAGGGCAATTTCGGCCATTCACTATCGGGCGGCGTTTCGATCAGCGCCATCGTTCTCGACAGGCTGCCGGCGACGCTCGAACTTTCCGTATTCGCACTTTTGTTTTCCACGCTTATCGGTTGCGTGCTCGGCACCATTAGTGCCCTGCGTCGCGGTTCCGCCACCGACAGCACGCTGACGGTTGTCGGCATGTTGGGCGTCTCAATTCCCGAATTCTTCTTTGGACTGGTTGCAATACTCATTTTCGCGCTGCATCTGAACTGGCTGCCAGTTGGTGGCCGGCTGATGCCGGGGGATGAGAGCTTTATCGACCATCTTCCAAATATCATCCTGCCGGGCATCGTGCTGTCGCTGATGATGACGGCAGGGGTCATGCGCTATTCCCGTTCGGCAATGTTGGATTCACTGTCGCGGGAATTCATTCGCACCGCACGGTCCAAGGGGTTGCCCGAATGGCGCATCAATCTGGTCCACGGGTTTCGTGTGGCATTGACCCCGGTTGTGGTGCTGATTGGTTTTCGCCTGCCAACCCTGATCGGAGGTTCGGTGATCATCGAAGAAGTTTTCCAGTGGCCAGGTGTCGGCAGTGAATTTATTGAAGCGGTGCGCGGCTCGGATTATCCGCTGGTCATGTCGATCGCGCTGATGTCGGTATTTGCCGTGTTGATGGCCAGCCTGATTGTCGACGTGTTGACGGCGCTCATCGATCCGCGCGTCAGGTTGGGTTGAGGCGATCATGGCTAAAACATCCCTTGATAAGAAATTTGACCGTATCCGCGACCTGGAAGAGGCCGGCAAACTAAAATCCAGTTCCGGCAGCCGGGCATTGCGCAAACTGTTAAGCAATCGCCTTGCCGTCGTCGGCATCGCTATTTTCCTGGTGATCCTTTTATCGTCAATATTTGCGCCGCTGATTACGTCTCACGATCCGCAGAAAATTGATCTGCGTTCGATGCTGCAATCTCCGTCATGGGAACATATATTCGGCACCGACCGCACCGGGCGTGATGTGTTCGCCCGAATTCTGTACGGCGGCAGGGTGTCCATACTTGTCGGACTCGGCAGCGCACTGGTGTCTGCATCCTTTGGTGTCGCAATCGGCTGTTATTCCGGCTATCGCGGCGGCTGGATCGATACAATTGCCTTGCGCGTATCCGAGATTTTCATGTCGTTTCCTCAGATTATTCTGGTCTTGTTGCTGGTTTCAATCGTCGGTCAAAGCCTGTTCAACCTGATTGTCATATTTGTCATATCCGGTTGGGGGGCGATGTACCGGCTGGCAAGGGCGCGCATGTTGTCGCTGCGCGAGGAAGAATATGTTCAGGCGCTGCAGAGCTTTGGCGTATCGACCTTCAAGATTTGCTACAAGCACATACTTCCAAATGCACTTGGCCCGATCATGGTCAATGTCACGCTCACAACGGCGATGTTCATTCTGGCGGAAGCCGGATTGAGCTTCCTTGGTCTCGGCGTGCCGCTCAGCATCCCAACCTGGGGTAATATTTTGAATGTCGCACAGGATTTACGCGTGCTGCAAAACAACTGGTGGATGTGGTTGCCGGTCGGTGCCGTGATCTCGCTATTCGTGCTCAGCGTCAATTTTATTGGTGACGGTCTGCGCGATTCCACCGACCCGACATTGCAGGGGTGATGAGATGAGCCAGCAAACAGCCCTGAGCGTCAAAGATTTAAAGACGTATTTCTACACCAACAAGAGATGCAACAAGGCCGTCAACGGTGTTTCATTCGACATCAAGAAGGGGTCGACGCTTTGCATTGTGGGGGAAAGCGGTTGCGGAAAATCGGTCACCGCGTCGACTATCATGCAATTGCTGCCTCGCCTGTCGCGCATTGAAGAAGGGTCCATAACCTATAATTCAGATGCCGGTGAAATCGCCATCCACGAACTGGAACGCGACGGTGCGGAAATGAAACGCATTCGCGGTTCGGAAATCGCGATGATTTTTCAGGATCCGATGACCGCCCTCAATCCGGTCTACACGATTGGGTTTCAAATCGCAGAAAGTCTGCAATATCACACTGATCTGAACAAATCACAGATACGCGCGCGGACGATTGAATTGCTGGCAAATATGGGCATTCCGTCGCCAGAGCAGCGGGTCGATGAATATCCGCACCATTATTCCGGCGGCATGCGGCAACGGGCGATGATCGCCATGGCAATGTCCTGCAACCCGAAAATTCTGATTGCCGATGAACCGACGACCGCCCTTGATGTGACAATTCAGGCGCAGATTTTCGAACTGATGGAAAAGCTGAAAACCGAAAACGATACCGCGATTATGCTGATCACCCACGATATGGGTGTCGTTGCTGAATTGGCCGATGACGTTGCGGTTATGTATATGGGCAATATCGTTGAAGCCGGAACCGTCGATGACGTGCTGCGCCGTCCACGGCATCCCTATACCAAAGCCTTGCTGGAGAGCATTCCCGTGTTGGGGCGGGGCAGGTCGCAGGACATCAAGTCCATCCGCGGCGCGACGCCCGATCCCTATGACCGTCCCAAGGGATGTCAATTTGCCCCGCGCTGTGATTTTGCAACTGATGCCTGCAATCAAATGCCGGCGGAAGAGCAGTTGAGTGACACTCATCGGGTGATGTGCTGGCAGCATGAGGAGCTGAAGCAAAATGCCTGATGCAGAAGACCACATTTTGAAATTGCGCGGACTGGAAACCTACTTTCCGGTTCGAAAGGGTGTGTTCAAGTCGATCGTTGGCCATGTGAAGGCGGTGGATGGTGTAGATCTCGACGTGCGACGCGGTGAGGTGCTGGGTCTGGTTGGCGAAAGCGGGTGCGGCAAGACAACCCTCGGCAAATCCATTCTGCAATTGGTGCGCGCAACATCGGGTGAGATTACCTACAATTCAGCCGATGGCCCGGTGGAATTGCGCGGTTTGAGCGATGCCGAAATGGTCGGCTATCGTAATAAATTGCAGATCGTTTTTCAGGACCCTCATTCGTCGCTCAACCCGGCATTTACGATTTTTGGATCGCTTGAAGACCCGCTGAAACTGTATGGTGTTAAGTCAAAAAAGCGGCGCCGCGAAATCATCGGTGATCTGCTTGAGGCGGTGAATCTGCGCCGTGAGTATATGGACCGTTATCCGCATGAATTTTCCGGAGGCCAGCGTCAGCGCATCGGTATTGCCAGGGCATTGTGCATAGATCCCGAGCTGATCGTTTGCGATGAGGCGGTCAGTGCACTGGATGTTTCCATTCAGGCCCAGGTTCTGCAACTGTTGCTGGATTTAAAGAACGAGCGAAATCTGACGTATATCTTCATCACTCATGATCTGTCGGTGACGGAATATATCTGCGACCGCATTGCCGTTATGTATCTGGGGCGGGTGGTTGAACTGGCTCAGACCGAAGACATCTATGCCGATACGTTGCATCCCTATACCGAGGCGCTGCTATCGGCCATTCCAGTTGCCGATCTGGATCGCAAAACCAAGCGCATCGTCTTGCAAGGTGATGTACCAAGTCCGATGAATCCGCCAAGTGGATGCCCATTCCATCCCCGCTGCGGCAAGGCTATTGCGCGCTGCAAAACCGAGGTGCCGGAACTAAAGGCCCATATGCGCGACGGAAAACAGCATTTTGCCGCCTGTCATCTCGTTGAAGACACGCCGACGCAGTGAAAAATCTGCTGTTCATCGGAGTTGACCAGCTACGCTGGGACGTTATCGGTCCGGACAAAACAGTTGCAGCTGAAACCCCGAATATCGATCGGTTGATCGAATCCGGCGTCTCATTCGAGCGCGCTTATGCGACAAGTCCGCTCTGCACACCATCGCGCGCTTCGATGTTCACCGGAGATTATGCCTTTACCCATGGCATGGGCACAAATTGCGATATGTATCATGCGCTGGGCAAGGAGCTGGCCGAACCGGAGCGGCTGCTGCGCAGGCAATTGCTGGCGGCGGACTATCGCTGTGGATTTGTCGGCAAGTGGCATGTCGGAGTTGTAAAATCACCGGGAGATTATGGCTTCGAAGGAAACGTTGAGCCGGGATACGGAAACCTGACGACGACGGAGGCCTTCAAGGATTATCTGAAAGCCAATCAACTGGACTATTCGGTCACGCCGACATTGTTCTTCAATCCTGACGAACAAACTATGGCTGCTGGGCGATGGCACGGGCCGGTTGAATCAACAACAGCGCATTTTCAAACCAATCAGGCCATCGACATGGCTGAAGATATGCGAAGCGGCGAACAGCCGTTTTTCATCAGCCTGCAATACTGGGACCCCCACGGTCCTCATCTGATTTGCGATGAATTTTATCAATCCACAGACCGGGGTAAAATTAAACCCTGGGCTAATTTTTACGATGATTTGCAGTCCAAACCCGAAAAGGTAATCAGGGAACGTGATGATTTCTATCGCCTGCATCCGCGAACCGAAGCTGAGGCGGTGGAATATATTGGACTTTATTGTGATCACGTTGCCATGCTCGATCACCAGATAGGGCGTCTTTTGGATTATTTGGAAGAAACCGGACTGATTGATGAAACCTTGATCGTGTTCACGTCCGACCATGGCGATATGACTGGCGCTCATGGCGGGTTGATCGACAAGGGATTGCTCTATGAAGAGGCAATGCGCGTACCATTGGTGTTTGCCCATCCTGAACTGCCACACGGAAAGCGGGCTGGCCTTGCCTTGAACATGGACATATTGCCGACGGCACTTGGCCTGTTGGGTTTCAAGGATATTCAGCGACAGGCCTTGGATCTTTCGCCACAAGTCTTGGATGAAGCCGCGGCGGGACGGGACTATCTGTTGGCGGAGTTTCATGGTCTGCGCTATCTGTATTCGCAGCGCATGATGGTATCCGATGACGGTTGGAAGCTGATATTCAGCCCCGGCGACCGTGACGAATTGTATGATTTAAATATCGATCCCCATGAAATGCACAATCTGGCGGATGACGATTCCTCGACTGACATGATGCACCGATTGCGCCGCGCCTTGATCGAGCAGACGGCGTGTTTTGACGATCCGTTGCGCGATTGCGTGGCGAAATTCAATGGACAGTGGCGCACCCAGTCAGGTCAGTTTGACGCCACCAGCGCCTATCTCACACCAAACAGCAAAGACTGACGAAGACATGACCAAGAAACCCAATGTCCTGCTCATCCTCACCGATCAGCAACGTCCAGATACGCTGGGATTTCGCGGCCAGACCCCCTGTCGTACGCCCAATATAGACCGTCTGGCGAAAGAGGGTGTCAGTTTCGACCGTGCGATGACACCGTGCCCCCTGTGCCTGCCGTCACGGGCGTCGCTGTTTACCGGTCTCTATCCAACCCAAAATGACATGATGTCCAACCAGGATGGTTATCTGACATCCTGTGAGATGCTGGATCATTTTCGAAGCGCCGGATACCAGATCAACTATGCCGGAAAGTGGCATATGGGGGAGGGGAATATTGGCGACTTCACCGACAATCACGCCGGCGACAGCACCCCGGTCTATAGTCAGTGGTGCAAGGATCAGGGGTTGATTGACGGCTGGATGTTCAACGATCCGGCCACCCGGACCACGCGCACACCTTCCATGTCCATTCCGAAAGTTCATTGTCAGGATCTGCCGGTGAACAAAACCAATGAGGCCTATGTCACCGATTTTGCCCTGCAGATGATCCGCGACCGCGACACGGAAAAACCATTCTTTCAGGTGGTCTCCTATAACGGGCCACATCCACCGTTCATGATCCCGGAACCGTACTTTTCCATGTATGACCCAAAAGATGTTCCGCTTCCCGCAAATTTCGGTCCTCAGACCGGCGAACACAACGTCAACAAGACCAGCTACTATCGCCAGCTGTTCCTCGACCATGGTGAAGACTTCAACGCCTGGCGGGCGAGTTACGCGGTATATTGGGGATTTGTCACAATGATCGACGATATGGTCGGGCGGGTCATCGACGAGATGGAAGAGCAGGGCCTGCTGGACGATACGATCGTCATTTACACGTCGGATCATGGGGAAAATCTTGGTGCCCACGGCCTGTGGCAGAAAATGGTGCCCTATGATGAGTCAATCCGTGTGCCATTGATAATGCGTTGTCCGGGATCGATTGCGGAAAATTCACGTACCGACATGCCCGCCTGCCTGGTTGACGTGGCGCCAACGCTTGCTGCCCTGACTGATTTGCAGTCGAACACAGACTGGCCGGGGCGTGATTTAATGCGCGCTGATTGGTCCGATCCCAACAATCCGGCGTCCTTTGCCATGCACCGACCCATCGGCGACTGGATGAATGTCACCGACTGGCGGATGATCGAACGGCAGCGGTTTAAATATGTCTGGTATCGCGATCAGGGTGGTGAACTGTTTGATCTTGAAAATGATCCAGCTGAGATCTGCAACTTGATTGGACAGGATGAACATCAGTCGCGGGTTGCCGCATTGCGACTGGAATTGAATGATTTTCTGGAACAAACGGGTGATCCACTATTGCCCAATTGGCGCGCCGAATTTAACTCAAACCTGTCTTAACGAACCAGAACACCAATCAGGGCTGAATTCTCTGCCAGGGCTGCGCGATGCACTTTTGGTCGAAACAGTGGAGGTTCACTTTGCAGATGCACTTCAACAAGCTCCACATATCCTTCAGCCAGACCGACGCCGCCACCGATTACCGCGGCGTCGACATCCAGAACGGATTTCAGATTGGTGCTCAATTCGGCAATCGCGGCGGCTGAATCAGACACCAGTTGGGTGGCCCATGCCGCGCCGGAAAGATGCGCATCGTAGACTTGTTTGCCGGACAATCCCGCATGGCCAAGTTTGGTGGCTCGGGCAGAAAGCGCGCGTCCAGAAGCAATGCTTTCCACTGTATTGGTGCGACCGCTTCCACAGTCGTCGCCTTGCATTCTGGAAGTGGTAAAACCGATATGCCCCGCCAGCCCCGAACCGGAGACGACGGGCCTGCCGTCCAATATTATACCGCCACCAACGCCAGTGGATACGGTGATGTAGGCGAATGAATTGCTGTTGTTGCCAGCACCACAGGCGAATTCTCCCAACGCGGCGGCGGTGGCATCATTTTCAACCGTGACGTCTTGCCCCAATCGTTGTGCCAGCATTTTGCGCAGCGGCACTTTGTCGATCTGTGTCAGTATTTCCGAATTGACCGCATACCAATCACCGTCCTTGCTAACTCGTCCGGCCACCGCGACGCCGATGTTGTCGGCAGTACCGCCAATGCCCTCGCCACCGCGGGGGGATGGGCCAATCTTTTTTATCAGCTCGCAAATCGCAGTGATCTGACTGTCGGTTGATGCATTGGAGTCGGTTTCCACCTTGATAATGTCTCCAACAGTGCCGCGGGTTACTCGGGCTGCAGAAATCTTGGTGCCGCCAAGGTCAACTGCGATACCACTTGGCGCAAGCGTGTTGCTCATCGTGCGACCGCCTGAACAAACCAGTCGGTAATGTGTTCGACACGGGTGACAGCGCTGCCGACGGTGACACAATTAGCGCCCGCCGCCATCGCGCGCGCGGCGAGAGCAGGGCTGTTGTAGCGGCCCTCTGCCATAACGAAGCCAGTAAGTTTTGCAAACTCACCGACAAGTGCAGTGTCAGGTGCGGTTCCGTCTGGCGCGATGTGATAAGCGTAGCCAGAAAGCGTTGTCCCGATGATATCGGCGCCTTCACTCAGGGCCTGTTTGGCGTCTGCGAGAGTGGCGCAATCTGCCATGGCGATTTTGCCACTTTGTTTAATCTGTTCGACCAGTTGTGCGGTTGGT
Organism: Hyphomicrobiales bacterium; assembly: GCA_011087605.1. Lineage (GTDB taxonomy): Bacteria > Pseudomonadota > Alphaproteobacteria > Rhizobiales > Rhizobiaceae > Pseudahrensia. The sequence goes on along the minus strand of JAALLE010000007.1, from coordinate 61,249 downwards.
TCCGGCCTTGGCCTTTGGGTTGCGTCATATGCGATTATGTCTGCCCCCAGTTCTGCCAGATCAACTATGTCTTGCCTGAAAGGAGAAATGCGCACTTCAGAATCCGCGAGGTCTCGCTTGACGATACCGATAATTGGAAGCTCGGTCAGGGAGCGGGTGGCGGCCAGATTATCAAGCCCTTCAAGGCGCAATCCGGCAGCTCCACCTGCGGCGGCGGCGAGAGCCATGGCAGCAGTAATCTCCGGACGATCCATGGGACCATCGTCAACGGGTTGGCATGAGACAACCAATTTCCCATCCAATTTTTCAAGTGCGTTCATTATTGCTTGGATTTCCCTGATTGCCGGGCCAATTTCTCCGGGCGCGGCAATCGCGACCGAAATGACCTTGAGAGGTGATGGTCCATAATCGACATTGCCTGTTCGGCATTTCCATCCACGATGGATTCATAAATCTGACAGTGCTCGTTATAACTTTTAAGGTCGCCATCCGAATTGCCCTCATCGAATTCGCGCCCGGACACAAGCTCATAAACAAAACGATCGTGCAGTTCGAGAATAATTGGATTGCCCGTCACTTCCACAAGTGATCGATGGAATGCGGCATCCGCCTTGCCAAATGCAACCCGCTCACCAACAGCTTTGCTGCACTGTTCCAGAGCTGCATGAATTTTGGTCATGTGCACATTGGTTGCATTTTGTGCGGCACTTCGCACGGCTCCAACCTCGATATAGCGCCGGATCTGATCCAGATACGCGCTGCTTTGTGCTTCGCCGAGGAGTTGTCGGAAGCTTTGCCCCGCGGCATCAAATATCCCTCCAATTGACGGCATGGTCGCCCGGGGGCGTCTGGTCGATTTTAAACTGACATAGCCCATGGACTGCATGATCTGCAGCGCTGCCCTGACGGTTGGGCGCGATGTTGAAAACTGCTCACAGAGCCGACGTTCGCTGGGCATGGCGGCATCCACAGCAATCGAACCTTCCTCAATGTTTTGAATCAATGCCTTGGCAATGACGGTTGAGGCGGGTTCTGGCAAAGTCGACTCCTTTCTGATCCATTTGGTAATACCAAAATTCAGAATTTGGTCAATAATATCGCAAATTTTTCTGATTATAGGTGTAATGCCAGGCTGGTTTTTGGTTTTTAAAAAGGAATGCCTGGTTTGGTAAATCCAAAATCGATGAAGTATCTGGAGTGCTTCCTCCATCCTTGAATATTATTCGGCAGATAATAATTGAGAATGGAGGTTCGTTATGCCAACTGGGCACGTGATGATGGCGCTTACTCTCGACGGATATGTCGCGCGCAAAGACTATTCCATTGATTGGCTGATGAAGCAGGATACCTGCGACGAAGAACACGATCAGTCAGAAAGTTGCCGGCAAACAATCTCCAAAGCGGGTGCCAGACCCTAACAATCCAATGTCTGGTCGCGTTCCCATTGGCTCAGATGGTGGCAATATTGGTTCCACTCCCGATCTCTCAACTTCACATAGGCATTTGAGAATTCGGTGCCCATCGCACCGTTCAGATATTTGTCCTTCTGGAATTCGCGAATCGCATCGAGCATGTTGAGTGGCAATTTTTTGGCGCCCCGCGCCTTGTGCCCTTCGGTATACATATCGATATCGAGACGTTTGCCAGGATCAAGCTGGCGTTCGATCCCGTCAATGCCGGCCGCCAACAATACCGCCTGAAGCAGATACGGGTTGGCCGCACCGTCCGCCAACCGGAATTCGAGACGGCCTGCGTCGGGAATGCGCACCATATGCGTGCGATTATTGCCGCCATAGGTCACGGAGGAGGGGGGCCAGGTCGCCCCAGACAAGGTGGCGGGAGCATTAATGCGCTTGTAGCTGTTGACCGTCGGGTTGGTGATGGCGCACATCGCCGCGCCATGGGACATTAGCCCGCCCAGAAAGTTGTAGGCCATGTCCGACAGACCCAGCTCTCCAGCGTCATCGGCAAACAGGCAGCGGCTGCCATCCAATGTCCAGACCGAGTGATGCACGTGGCAGCCATTGCCTGTGAGATTGGAAAAGGGTTTGGGCATAAATGTTGCCCGCAGGCCGTGGTTCTCGGCAATGGCTTTCACCATGAATTTGAAAAACGCATGCTGATCGGCGGTTTGCAGGCAATCGCCAAAATCCCAGTTAATCTCGAACTGGCCGTTGGCGTCCTCATGGTCATTTTGATAAGGCGCCCAGCCAAGCGTGATCATGGTGGTGCAGATTTCGGAAATGACATCAAAGCGGCGCATCAAGGCACTTTGGTCGTAGCAGGGCTTCTCCTGGATATCCCGTTCATCGGAAATGCCCGATCCATCGACATTGATCAGGTGAAATTCCGGCTCAACCCCCGACATCATTTTAAAGTCCAGTGCCGTTGCTCTGGCATTGAGCGCTTTCAAAACGTTCCTGGGTGCCTGAGCCACCGGCTCACCGTCCATCCAGGGATCGCCGGCAACCCATGCAATTTGGGGTTTCCAGGGCAGTTGGATGACACTGTCTGCATCCGGCATGACGAACATGTCGGGATGCGCTGGGGTCATATCGAGCCAACTGGCAAAGCCGGCAAATCCGGCACCCGACTTTTGCATATCGCCAACTGCTTCAGCCGGCACCAGTTTGGCGCGCTGAACTCCAAACAGGTCGGTGAAGTTGAAGAGAAAAAACCTGACGCCATTATCGGCGGCAAATTTTGCAAGATCCTTGGACATAGTCTGCTCCCTGATTAGTCGTTGTTTCCCGCTCCCGGTGTCTGGCCGGGTATCCAGTTTGTGCCAGCAAGCGGAACGCCCGCCATGGCTGATGCTTCAATTGTCAGCGCGCAAAGGTCTTCAGGTTCCAGATTGAGAACATGATTCTTACCGCAGGCGCGGGCAATTGTTTGTGCTTCCAGTGTCATAACTTTCAGATAATTTGCCAACCGTCTGCCAGCCGCCAGCGGGTCCAGCCGGGCGGCCAGTTGGGGGTCCTGTGTGGTGATGCCGGCCGGATCCAGACCTTCGTGCCAGTCGTCATAGGCCCCGGCGGTCGTGCCAAGCTTTTGATATTCCTCTTCCAGCGCCGGATCATTATCTCCAAGCGCAATCAGCGCCGCTGTACCGATGCTGACCGCATCTGCGCCCAGCGCCAGGGCCTTGGCCACATCGGCGCCGGTTCTGATGCCGCCTGAAAGAACCAATTGCACTTCCCGGTGAACATCAAGGTCCTGCAGCGCCTGGACGGCAGGTCGGATGCAGGCAAGGGTCGGTTGACCAACATGTTCGATGAATACGTCCTGAGTGGCTGCGGTTCCGCCCTGCATGCCGTCAAGCACGACCACATCAGCGCCAGCTTTGATTGCCAGAGTTGTATCAAAATAGGGTCTGGCACCACCAATCTTGACATAAATCGGCACCCGCCAGCCGGTAATTTCACGCAGTTCCAGGATCTTGATTTCCAGATCATCCGGGCCGGTCCAGTCCGGATGGCGGCAGGCGGAACGTTGGTCAATTCCCTTCGGCAAGGTGCGCATCTCAGCAACACGATCAGAAATCTTCTGACCCAGAAGCATGCCACCACCGCCGGGCTTCGCTCCCTGGCCAACAACGATTTCGATGGCGTCGGCTTTGCGCAGATCATCCGGATTCATGCCATAGCGGGAAGGAAGATACTGGTAAACCAGCTTGTTTGAATGGCTCCGTTCTTCAACGGTCATGCCGCCATCGCCGGTGGTCGTCGATGTGCCTGCAGCATTTGCGCCGCGCCCCAGCGCTTCCTTGGCCTGACCGGACAGCGCACCAAAGCTCATCCCGGCAATGGTGATTGGTATGTCGAGCATGATCGGATTTTTGGCGAACCTTGTGCCCAGTGCCACCTTGGTTTCGCATTTCTCGCGATAGCCTTCCAATGGATAGCGGGACATCGACGCGCCGAGAAACAACAGATCATCAAAATGCGGCACTCGGCGCTTGGCACCCCCGCCACGAATGTCATAAATCCCTGTCGCGGCGGCACGGCGAATATAGGAATTGGTATAATCGTCAAACGTCCAAGGCTTTACGGGATGGGTTCCAGGCGTCTTGTCCATCAGTAGTCTCCCGCATTGTCGATGTCGAAATTGTAGAGTTGTCGTGCCGATCCATAGCGGCGAAATTCGTTTGGCTCCGCATCTGCTTCAGCCTGCTTCAGCAATTCCTTCAATGTTTCGACATGCTCCGGCCGCATCTCCTTTTGAATACAGTCCGCACCGAGTGATTTGACCTCGCCGCGCACAAAAATATGAGCTTCGTAGAGACTGTCGCCAAGCGCATCGCCGGCATTGCCCAAGACAACAAGATTGCCGGACTGCGCCATGAAAGCGCTCATATGGCCGATATTGCCATGGACAACGATGTCGACACCCTTCATCGATATGCCGCAGCGACTTGAAGCGTTGCCCTTGATGACCAGGAGCCCCCCATGAGCAGTGGCACCGGCATATTGGCTGGCATCACCGTTGATAACCACTTTACCGGACATCATGTTTTCTGCCACGCCGGGCCCCGCAGAACCCGTCACATTGACCGTCGCCTGCTGGTTCATGCCGGCGCAATAATAGCCGGTCGACCCTTTGACCGTTACCTCGATGGGCGCGTTCAGTCCCACAGCAATGGCGTGGCTGCCGCGTGGATTAATCACCTCATAGGATTGATTGGAGCCGTCACCTTTGGTTTGCAGTGCCTCATTTACGGCCCGTAATTCCATTGCTGTGAGGTCGTAGGTTTCCATCACTAATGCTCCCAGAAATAGACCGTGGCGGGTTCAGGTTCCCACACATTTGCCTTTTCAATTCCGGGCAGGTTCACCAGCGCTCGGTACTCTGAGCCGAACGCTACATATTGCCCGGTTTCTGCCAACACCGCTGGTTTGCAGGCAATCGGGTCACGCAATACGCCAAACCCGTCACGGGTTCCAACGACGAATGTGTAAAACCCATCGAGGTCAGAAATTCCGGCTTCCAGTGCTTCGCCGAGATCACAGCCGTTTTGCATCTTCCACGTCAGATAGGCCGCCGCGACTTCGGTGTCATTTTGCGTCTTTACGTTGACGCCCTGCCGCGCCAAACGCCGCCGCAGTGAGTTGTGGTTGGAAAGCGATCCGTTGTGCACCAGGCACTGGTCAGGACCTGTAGAAAAGGGATGAGCGCCCAACGTGGTAACGGCGCTTTCGGTGGCCATGCGGGTATGACCAATGCCGTGGCTGCCTTGCAATTGCGGGATGTCAAAACGTTCTGCGACCGAATTGGGCAGGCCCACTTCCTTGTAGATTTCGATGGCATCGCCTGTTGACATGATCCGCAAATGCGGCGACTCCGAGATCCGTTCCAAAACGGCTTCCGTTTGATCGGCGGGGCAGGAGACAATGGCATGCGTATCAATGCGCACCACATCGGCATTCAGTTCCGATTCAAGATTTTCGAAGTCTTGATCAGGATTGGCGGACTGGAGAGTGATCTTCACAAAGCCATCGTCGGCACCGCGATAGACTGCAATTCCGGCACTGTCGGGGCCCCGGTCCGACATGGTAACCAGCATATCAGTCAGCAGGCCGCCGAGTTCAGGCTGCAGCGCTTTGTCCTTCAAGAATAAGCCAACAATGCCGCACATATGATTGTCTCCCGTTCAACAGAAGGGAAGCTAAATCAAAACGACATCAATACAAGACAAGTTTGCCCACCCGCACCAGTTTTACCGCACTTGCAGCCAGGCACAAAAGCCTCCACGTCAATTCTGCAGGTCGCGCCAGCCGTGCTGCGATGCCAGTTCAAGACATTCTGCCCAACCGACAACTGCATCCGTCGTTCCAATATGCCTGATGGACGCCGCTGCTGATGCGTGGGCCAGTTGCAATGTTTGATGCAGCGGCCAGCCTTCGTGCAACCCGTAAAGGGCACCGGCGGCGAATGCATCTCCTGCACCATTCGTCCCGGCGATCTGATCCGGCGGCACGTTCACTGAGGCATGGTGCTCCACCTCACCCTGCCTGGTAATAGCCACCGCCCCACCGGGGAAATGAACAATCACCAGTTCCAGTGGCGAATTGGAGATCACATGCCGCGCGTTTGATATACAGGTTTCGATATCTGTATCTCCGTCATGTCCAACGGGATTGCCGGCAACAGCAGCAATTTCATACTCATTGATGATCAGATAGTTCAGCTGTTGCAGGCACGGAGTTACCAGCTCTTTCAGCATTTCGGGCGGCAGAGAACACAGTTCAAGATTGGTTTTGAGGCCTTTGGATTGGGCTTTCCTCAAAACCGTGACCCAACCGTTTTCATCACCATTCCATTCTCCATCCAGCAGGTTGTGCAGTCCGGGCAGGCCGAGGTGTAATATTTTCGCGTCAACATGTGTGAAATCGAAGTGATCAGGGGTCAGGTGATCACTCGTTCCGGCGTAGAAAAGATGAGTGCGGCGGGTGGTATCCTGGGATGTATAGGCGTCGGTAAAAGATGTTTGCTGACCTGCATGGGTGGCCAATAGGGAACAATCCAAACCTTCGGTTTCAGCCTGTTTCCGCAGGGCATGACCATCGGCATCATCGCCGAGCAGACCAATTGTAGACACCGGCAGGTTGGGATCAAGACGCTTTATGTCTATGGCCAGATTGCAGGCAGAACCGCCGCCCCGAAACTCATCAGAAATAATCTTGACCAGGCTTTCCTCTTCCGGCCATCTTTCCACCAGCCGGTTGTGGTCAGCACACCAGGAACCACCAGTAATAATGCCGGATTTGCCTGCTTTATCGTTCATGAAGCTTCCGGTTTCAATATGGGGTCGGTAACCTCACGGTCTTGCTCAAGCGCGCGCATTGGCGCAAGTCCCTTTTTGGTCAGACCATCGTGATAGGCTTCCACGGCTTCAGAAGTGGACACATCATCTTCAATCACTGCGCGCATCAATCTGACCAGTTCAACGGAATCTTCAGCACCATAAATCTTGCGGCCAAACAGGGCCACCCTGCCACCAAAGCGTTCAGTTTGGGAAATCAATTCAAACGTATCGCGCGTGGTTCCGGCGGCGCCACCGAGGACGCCGACAATCAGCTTTCCAGGATCGAATGACGCCAGTTCTTCCATCGAGCGGGCACCATTATATTGCATTTTGAGAAACAGAGGATGTTCGCACCCAGCAACACCTGCCAGGCAGCGCACTATCGCGTCATTGACGTAACTTCCCAGATCAGCGTCCGGTGTGTTGATGTCGAATGCCGGATTGAAGACTTCCAGAAAATGCAACATGCCAACTTCATCAGCCTGTTCGCGAAAGTCCCGGTAGGCATTTAGGGTTGCAACGTCCACGTCCCGATCGTTGTAAAAAGTGATGGCATAAAGACCCAACGCACAAAGATTGCGGGCCTGCTGGAGCCGCGCGGTACGAAACGGCAGAGCCGGTGTGTCTTGATAGACAGCTCCTCGAAACCCCCAAATGTCCGTTGTGTCGTTGAGACGGATTGCCGGGCATATATCTGTGTTGGCATAGGCATTTTCGGCCATCAGGTGCTCAGCCGACGCCATTGACGTGAGCATGATGTCTGCAAGCTCCGATGCGATCATCTGCTTCATGGATGTCAGGTAATCGGCCGCGGTTTTGGCTTTGAGTACTCCTCTGCCGTCATCAATAAAGCCGACACCATTTATGCCGCCGCCCATATCTGCATCTTTCGCATCAGCAATGATGAAGTGCTTTGGCTTGTAACTGCCCTCTCTAATGTGGGCCAGTTTGGCGCTCAACCGATTGCTGATATTTGGGCTCATGGACATTACCTGACTCACCGAAGGTGATTAAATGTTGCTGCGGATTCGACGAAGGGTAGCTAATAAACAATCGATCTGACAGGCCTTAATCCAGAGCTAGCACAGGAATCGCCTGCGTCCTGTGGTTGAGCTACAATTTCGACCCCGAACCGCTCCATAATTGCGATTATCGGGCTCCCGTCCGTTGAGTTTATTTGCTTTGTCGAACTTGAATTGGGGGAGATTTTGGATCACTCGGCCAATTGCCAAGATGGAAGCTCGAACAATGTCTGATTTTTTTGGTAATCGTTGATCCTCCGATAACTAACGGAAAATAAACAGAAATGTTTTGATTTACCTGGATTCTGCGCAATAAAGTCATTGCAGTTTGCGGGAAATATTTTCGACATGTGCCCAATCGCACAACCTTAGCGAAACTGTGAGCCTGTCTGTTTGGACATTGAGCAGGCCGCCCAAAACAGCCGGGCAAAACCACACATGGAAGTTTCGAAACATGTCTGCAAATCTGATCACCAAAACCCTGACCACCACCGCAGCGATTGCCATGTTGAGCACGGCGGTCCACGCCAAAGACTGGAGCCAGAAGTCGATATCATCGCGGTAGCGCATGCGGCCCCGTTTCTGGTCCGGTGCAGAATTCCCAGGTCCGGCTTGACATTTGTAAATTCAATCGGCCAATTCGCCGTTCAGATACCGCGATAATTGAAGGTCCCGCAGGCACTGCAGATGTCCAAAATTGAAATCATCAAAACCCAACTATTCCGGATTCCGCTGGCAGAGGTGCTGGTCGACGCCAAACATGGCAGCCATACACATTTTGAACTGATCACAACGACAGTGCGACTGAAAGATGGGACTCACGGCACCGGCTATACGTATACAGGCGGTGTTGGCGGGAAGGCCATTGTGGCGATGATCGAAAATGATCTGACACCATTTCTGATTGGCCAGGACTGCGAGCATGTCGAACAGCATTATGAAGCCATGCAATGGCACGTTCATTATGTGGCACGGGGCGGCATCGCCTCATTTGCCATATCGGCGTTGGACATTGCTCTGTGGGATTTGCGCGGCAAACGCACCGGCCAGGCATTGTGGAAAATGGCTGGGGGGGCAGGGCAGACCTGCCGGGCTTATTGTGGTGGCATTGATCTCAATTTCTCGTTGGAAAAACTGCTCGACAGTGTGCGGTCTTATCTGGAGCGTGGGTTCAACGGCGTTAAGATCAAGATTGGCCAGTCTGAACTGCAACAGGATATTGAACGTATCGCCGCGGTGCGCGAATTGATCGGTCCGAACGTGACATTCATGGTAGATGCCAATTATTCCATGTCTGTGGCGCAAGCTATCAAAGCTGCCGAAGCGTTTAAAGAATTCGATCTGACCTGGTTTGAAGAACCCACCATTCCCGACAATTATCAGGGATTTGCCGAAATTGCCGACGCGACCGGCATGCCGCTGGCAATGGGTGAAAACCTGCACACGATTCATGAGTTCGAATACGCATTTGAACAGGCGAAATTGAGCTTTATTCAGCCTGACGCCTCCAATTGCGGAGGCATTACGGGATTTCTGCAGGTTGCGGAACTTTCCCGCGAATACAATATCCCCGTATGCAGTCACGGAATGCAGGAACTGCATGTCAGTCTGCTGTCAGGGCAAACAAACAGCGGGTGGTTGGAAGTCCATTCATTCCCGATTGAACACTATACCCAGCGTCCATTGGTGATCGAAAACGCGCTGGCGGTGGCACCTGACGTGCCGGGATCTGGCGTGACCTTTGATTGGGCAAAACTTAAAGCCGAACACGACCCTAAATAGCCTGCGGACAACCAGAGCGTTTGTTTGCGGATCGAAGAGTAACCGTGTTACTCGCCGGTCGCGAGCTCGCGGCGCAATCTTTCAGACTCATCATCCAACCACTTTTGGTACTGAGCATCCGGCGCCCTGTAGCGGAATAATACGATGAGACTCAACAAGGTGGCGGCACCAATTGTTGCAAATAAGCTTAATTGTTCGTCACCAGGAGTGCCGGTTTTGACAACGATTCCGGCGATTAGAGCCAACACGAAAAAATTTGCGATGATTGCCAGATATTTCAACATATGACGTTCCTCACGCTAAGTTCCAACCTGACGCATTGAGGCAGGTGGATTCACCCGCCTTGAAAAACAAATAAAAACAAGGTGATAACTTTCCATTATCGGTTCCTAATTGTTTCCATTTCAGCGCCCTGCATCCTGACATTGAGTGCTGCGGATGCGTATCCAACAGTGTAACGAGATTGCGTTAAAGCCGCGTTTATCGACTCGACTACCGGTGCAATTGCACCGTGCCTTCACATCAATTTGGTCACGTGAATTACAGGATGCCGGGCAGGTTCAGACCGTTTTCGACAGCGCATTGCCGAGCCTCTTCATAGCCAGCATCTGCGTGACGCATCACGCCGGTGGCGGGGTCATTCCACAATACACGGGCGATGCGGCGGTCGGCATCATCCGTACCATCGCAGCAGATGACCATTCCCGAATGCTGGCTGAAACCCATGCCAACACCGCCACCATGATGTAGCGAGACCCAGGTGGCACCCGATGCAGTATTCAGCAACGCGTTGAGCAACGGCCAGTCGGATACCGCATCTGAGCCATCTTTCATCGCTTCCGTTTCTCGGTTGGGAGAGGCAACAGATCCGGAATCTAGATGGTCGCGCCCAATGACAATCGGGGCCGACAGTTCACCGCTGCGAACCATTTCATTAAAAGCCAGCCCCAGTTTGTGTCGCACTCCAAGTCCGACCCAGCAAATTCTCGCCGGCAGTCCCTGAAATGCAATGCGGTCTCGGGCCATATCGAGCCAGTTATGCAGGTGAGAATCGTCGGGCAGCAACTCTTTTACCTTCTGGTCGGTCTTGTAGATATCTTCCGGGTCACCTGAGAGGGCGGCCCAGCGGAAGGGTCCGATGCCACGGCAGAACAGGGGCCGGATATAGGCCGGGACAAAGCCGGGGAATGCGAAGGCGTTTTCCAGCCCTTCTTCCAACGCCACCTGACGGATATTGTTGCCATAATCGAGCGTGGGAATTCCCGCATTCCAGAAGTCGACCATCGCCGCCACATGCACTTTCATGCTTGCCCGCGCAGCCTTTTCCACCGATTTGGGGTCGCTTTCGCGCTTTTCACGCCATTGGGCCATGGTCCAGCCCTGTGGCAAATAGCCGTTGATCGGGTCGTGGGCGCTGGTCTGGTCGGTAACAATATCAGGCCGGACGTCGCGCTTGACCAGTTCAGCAAATACATCAGCTGCATTACCCAGCAGGCCAACAGACTTGGCTTCTCCAGCCTTGGTCCAGGCGTCGATCATCGCCAGCGCTTCATCCAGCGTGTCGGCGCGTTCATCGACATAGCGGGTGCGCAGGCGGAAATCGATGCTTTCGGGATTGCATTCGACGGCCAGACAACAGGCACCGGCCATTACTGCGGCGAGGGGCTGAGCGCCGCCCATGCCGCCAAGGCCGCCGGTGAGAATCCATTTGCCCGTCAGATCGCCGCCATAGTGCTGGCGGCCGGCTTCGACAAATGTTTCATAGGTGCCCTGCACAATGCCCTGGCTGCCAATATAGATCCACGAACCGGCAGTCATTTGGCCATACATGGCGAGGCCCTTTTTATCGAGCTCGTTGAAATGATCCCAATTGGCCCAGTGCGGCACCAGGTTTGAGTTTGCGATCAGCACCCGCGGCGCATCCTTGTGGGTTTGAAAAACACCTACCGGTTTTCCCGATTGCACCAGCAAGGTCTGATCTTCATCCAGGGTTTTCAACGTTGCGACGATCTGATCGAAATCATTCCAGGTTCTCGCCGCCCGGCCAATGCCTCCATAGACCACAAGTTCATGCGGGTTTTCGGCAACTTCGGGGTGCAGATTGTTCATCAACATGCGCATCGGTGCTTCGGTCAACCAGCTCTTGGCAGTAATTTCATCACCTGTCGGCGGATAGACGTCACGGGTATTTTTGCGGGGATCGCTCATCGGGATGTTCCTAATTTTGGGGCCAGTTTGGCCAACTCGGTGAGAATTTTTGCCAGATGCGGGCGCAATTGTGCGGCGCGGTTTTCATCGTACTCCCACGGCGCTGTCTGGCTTTTCAGATAGGTGGATTGCGCCAGTTCCATCTGGATGGCGTGAATGTTGGTGGCTGGCTGACCATAATGACGGGTGGTCCATCCCCCCTTGAATCGACCATTGAGGATGGAACTGTAAGCCGTTGCTTCCTTGCAGATTTCAACCGTAGTTGATTCAATTTCTGAAGCGCAGGTAACGCCCGAATTCGTGCCGATATTGAAGTCCGGCAAGATGCCCTCAAACAGAAACGGAATGTCGGAACGAATTGAATGGCAGTCGTAAAGAATGGCCACGCCGTGGAGCTTGTGGACTCGTTCAAGCTCTGCCTGCAGCGCGGCGTGATAGGGGGCGTGGAATTGCTGACGGCGCGCTTCGATTTCTTCCGGCGTTGGCGGATCGGCCCAGATATCTTTGCCGTCAAAATCGGTTAGCGGGACAAGCCCGGTCGTGTTCTGTCCCGGATAAAGCGATGCGCCTGACGGGTCGCGATTTGCATCGATCACATATCGGTGGAAAGTCGCCCGGACGGTCGTGGCTCCATCCAGCAGGCTGTCATACAAGGTGTGGATGTGCCAGTCAGTATCGTCCAGTCCCTGTCCACGCTTGTTCAATCGCTGAAAAATATCTGTCGGCACATGGGTGCCGGTATGCGGCAGACCAAGAACAATTGGGCTTTCGCCGCGATGAATTTCTACCGGATTCATGATGCAACGCCCGGCATGTCGACTTGAGTTACCCGGGCAACATCGCCGCTGGCCACCAGTGAAGCCGCCTTTTCAAGATCCGGCGCCAGATAGCGATCTTCCGACAGAGTTTTCACCTCTTCGCGAAGTCTTTTCACGACACGGGCGAGGGCGTCGCTGGTGGCAAGTGGGGTTCGGAATTCGACGCCTTGCGAGGCACAAAGCAATTCGACCCCCAAAATTCGCTCCAGATTGTCAACCATCTGACCAAGCCGACGGGCCCCGTGAGCGGCCATGCTGACGTGGTCCTCCTGATTGGCGCTGGTTGGAGTGGAATCGGTGACGCAGGGATTGGCCAGATGCTTGTTTTCGCTCATCAGTGCAGCAGTCGTTACCTCGGCAATCATATAGCCGCTGTTAAGTCCCGGATCCGGCGTCAGAAAGGGTGGCAGATCATGGCTCAGCACCGGATCAACGATGAGCGCAATGCGTCGTTGAGCAATCGCGCCGATTTCAGCGATGGCCAGGGCAATCATGTCAGCCGCGAAGCCGACGGGTTCGGCATGAAAATTTCCGCCCGACACGATCAGGTCAGCACCTGTCAGCACAAGTGGATTGTCGGTTGCCGCATTGGCCTCGATTTCAAGGGTATTTGCCGCCATGCGCATGACATCAATGGCGGCGCCGATGACCTGCGGCTGACAGCGGATGCAATAGGGGTCCTGAACCCGCGTATCATCTTCACGATGACTTTCGCGAATTACCGACCCGTCAAGCAGGGCGCGCATGGCCGCACCGGCTTCAATCTGCCCCTTGTGGCCGCGAAGTTCATGAATTTCCGGTTGCAAGGGAGCCGTTGATCCCATGATCGCATCGGTGGACAGGGCCGATGTAACAAGAGCCGATTGCGCCGCCTGCCAGGCGCGGAACAGACCCGATAGTGCAAATGCCGTTGAAAACTGGGTGCCGTTGATCAGGGCCAGACCCTCTTTGGGACCCAATTCCACCGGCGACAATCCGGCCGCCGCAAGCGCCTTGTCGCCCGGCAAAGTTTTGCCCTTATATTCCGCTTCTCCGGCTCCCATCATCACGGCTGCCATATGCGCCAGTGGGGCCAGATCGCCGGAAGCGCCAACTGAACCTTGCGCCGGAATAATTGGTGTGACGCCCTCAGCAAGCATTGCCTCCAGCAGATCAACCAGCTCCAGTCGAACCCCCGAGGCTCCGCGTCCCAGGCTCAATAGTTTGAGCGCCATCATCAACCGGGCGTGTCGCGTCGATATCGCCGGACCAACGCCACAGCAATGGGAAAGGATCAGATTGCGCTGCAGCGTAGCTGTGTCCTTTGCGGCAATCTTGACGCTGGCCAATTTGCCAAAGCCTGTATTGACCCCATAGACCGCATCGCTGCCAGCGACGGCTGCCTCGATCCGCTGGTGTGCCCGCTCAATCGCCGGACGGCAGGACGGGTCCAGTTGTACCGCCGCCTCGTCCCAAAAAATCCGGGCCAGATCAGAGAGTTGTACGGAACCCGGTGTCAGCGTCAGGGTGGTCACGATACGCCTCCAAATATGCGTGCATGCAGCGGGTTGAAGCCGATTCGATAAGAGAGTTCAGCCGGGTGATCTACGTCCCAGACCGCGAGATCGGCGCGCTGGCCTGCTGCAATAGTTCCACAATCATCCAGGCCCAGAGCCTTTGCCGCATTGACCGTGACACCTGCCAAGGCCTCTTGCGGCGTCAAGCGGAACAGGGTGCAGGCCATGTTGAGCGTCAGCAATAGCGAGGTCATTGGTGACGAGCCGGGGTTGCAGTCGCTGGCCAGCGCAATCGGCGCTTGGTGTTTGCGCAGGGCATCAATCGGCGGCTGCTGGGTCTCGCGCAGCGTATAAAACGCACCCGGCAATACGACCTCTACTGTCCCGGCTGCTGCCATCGCCACAACACCTTCCTCATCAAGATATTCGATGTGATCAGCCGAAAGCGCACCATAGCCAGCCGCCATTTTGGCACCGCCAAGATTGGACAATTGTTCGGCATGCAATTTTACCGGGATGCCGAGTTTCTTCGCCTCATCAAATACCCGCGCGATCTGCTCCGGATTGAACGCAATGCCCTCGCAAAAGCCATCCACCGCATCCACAAGCCCTTCCTGATGGGCCTGTCGCAGGGCGGGAATGCAGATTTCGTCAATATAGGCGTCGTCACGCCCCTTATAGTCGGCGGGAACCGCATGGGCGCCAAGAAAGCTGGTGACCACTCTTACCGGTCGATGATCTGGCAGCGCCCGTGCCGCCCTCAACATACGAAGTTCGGTATACACATCCAGTCCATAACCGGATTTGACCTCCAGCAATGTCGTTCCTTCGGCCAGCAGCGCATCAACACGGGGCAGGGCAGTTTGTATCAGTTCGGCTTCGCTGGCCTGTCTGGTTGCGCCGACGGTCGAGACAATGCCACCGCCGGCACGGGCAACTTCTTCATAACTGGCGCCGTTGAGACGCATCTCAAACTCCACCGCCCGATTGCCACCATGAACAATATGAGTGTGGCAATCGATCAGGCCCGGCGTCACCAGACGACCCGCCAGTTGTTGCGTTTCAAACTCTTTGTAGCTGTCAGGCAGTTCTGCCTGATTGCCAATCCAAACAATGCGGCCATCTGCAATCGCAATCGCCGCATCGTCCAACATCCCGTAGGGGTTGCCGTTTTGGGTCATTGTCGCGATTTTGACGTCGCTCAGGACTTGATTATTCGTGGACATTGAAGCCTCACTTGGAGTCAAATTAGGCTTTTCTGGTACAAATAAATAGCCTATATGTCTATACATAAAATCAAATGAGGTGGTGCTGTGATATTTGCGAAACGGGCGTTCCTGTCGACGGGTTGGGCGGAGAATGTACGTCTGGAAACAAGCGACGGCAGGATCAGCCAGGTGATCGTGTCATCACAGCCCCAGGCAGTTGACGTCCGTGTGGACACGATATTGCCCGCACTCGCAAACCTGCACAGTCACACATTTCAGCGGGCAATGGCCGGCATGACCGAGTATCGCGCTGCGGGCAAGGATAGTTTCTGGACCTGGCGTGACCTGATGTATCGCTTTACCCAAAGCCTGACACCTGAACAGATCGAAGCCATCGCGGCGCTGGTGTTTATGGAAATGCAGGAAGCCGGTTATGCCGCTGTTGGCGAATTCCATTACATCCATCACCAAGCTGACGGAACACCGTATCGAGACATTGGCGAATTGTCCCACCGCATCTGTGCGGCTGCAGCGGCAACCGGAATCGGTCTTACCCATTTGCCGGTTTTATATTCCTATGGCGGAGCGGGGCAGGCGGCGTTGCAGTCGGGGCAGTCGAGATTCGGCAATGATGTGGACCGGTTTTTCCAACTGGTGGAGCGAGCAGAGCAGGTGGCAACGGACAACTTGCCCGGGGACTGCCTTGTTGGCATTGCCCCCATTCCTTGCGGGCAACTTCACCACAGGATTTGAAAGCAGCTTTGGCGATCCGCACCAAGGGTCCGATCCACATTCACATCGCTGAACAACCCAAGGAGGTCGAGGACATATCGGCTTGGCTTGGCGCGCGTCCGGTAGAGTGGCTGCTTGATAATGTGGATGTCACGTCGCGCTGGTGCCTTATTCATGCAACCCACATGACACCGGATGAAACCGTTGCCATGGCGAAATCCGGTGCGGTTGCAGGGTTGTGCCCAGTGACCGAAGCCAATCTGGGAGACGGTCCATTCAACGGCCCAGAATATATCGCGGCAGCAGGGGCATTTGGCGTGGGGTCAGATTCCAACGTGTTGATATCGCTGACCGAAGAATTGCGAACATTGGAATATTCCCAACGTCTGAGGGATCTTGCCCGCAACGTCATGGTCGTTGGAGAAGGATCTGTTGGAGAGATGCTCTATGGTGGCGCCGCCAAAGGCGGAGCACAGGCGTTGGCGCGCGGAGCCGGAGAAATAGCCGAAGGGGAACTGGCTGACCTCGTCGCCATCAACAGCAATGATCCGGCACTGTGTGCATTGCGCACCGATCAACTGTTCGATGGGCTGGTGTTTGCCGCCAAAGATAGTGTGGTGACCGATGTGTGGTCGGCAGGACGCCATGCGGTAAAACAGGGACGCCATATTGCCCGTGATGAGATAGTAGCGGCTTATCGCATAGCCATCGCCGGGCTGGTGGCTTCAATCTGACCTGTAGCTTCGCCTGCATACAAGATCGAAAAATGGTTGCACTGAATCGGTCACTGGTCGACATTGGCGAGTGTGGAATTTGAACAATTGCGAGCGGAACACAACCTGGAATGGTGACGGCTGATCGGAAAGATGGATTCGATTGCGATGTAATCGTCGTTGGTGGGGGGCCGGTTGGTCTCGGTCTGGCGATCGATCTTGCTCAGCGCGGAAATTCTGTTCAGGTCATCGAACGATCGACGCAAGTCCATGACATTCCCAAGGGCCAGAATTTGACCCAGCGCAGCGGTGAGCATTTCCGCAGTTGGAATGTGCTGGGTGAAATTGAGGCAGCCTCTCCGATCCCGAGAGAATTTGGAAATGCCGGCATGGTGGCGTTCGGCACATTGCTGGGCGACTATCATTATGACTGGTTCAAGCGCGGCGCGGTCGGGGCTTATTATTTTGCGCAAAATCAAAGGCTTCCCCAGTATGAAGCGGAACGAGTATTGCGAACCCGCGCAGCAGAACTTCCCGGCATTGTGATGCATTACGGCTGCAAAGCGATAGCCGCAGAGCAGAGCGACGAAGGGGTAAAAATCTTCTACACATCTGAGGAAGACGATGCAGATCACTCGCTGACCGCACCCTATGCGGTTGGCTGCGACGGGAGTCGCTCTGCTGTGCGCAAGGCGGCTTCGATTGAGCAGAATGTTGATCCCCACCACCGCAAAATGGCGCTTTTGGTTTTCAACTCAAAACAATTGCACGATCTGCTCGAGCGCTTTCCCGGCAAGTCCATCTATAACATTCTCAATCCTGAACTTGACGGGTATTGGCAATTTCTGGGGCGCGTTGATCTGGATGGAACATGGTTCTATCACGCCCCGGTTCCACTCGACACGACCCGGGAAAACTTTGATTTTGCCGCCTATCTGCATCGGGCCATCGGGGCTGAGTTCGAGATCGACTTTCTCCATATTGGGTTTTGGGACTTGCGGATTACGCACGCCAAAACTTATCGCAATGGCCGGATATTCATTGCCGGTGATGCTGCCCATTCACATCCGCCCTATGGGGGATATGGGATCAATACTGGGTTTGAAGATGTGCGTAATCTGAGCTGGAAGCTGACCGCCATATTACAGGGCTGGGGAGGCGAACACTTGTTGACCTCCTATGATGCGGAACGCCGCCCGGTCTTTGGCTCCACATCCAGCGATTTCATTGCCCGCATGATCGAGGACGACCGCGTATTCATCGAGGCATATTCCCCGGACAGGAATTTGCAGGCATTCGAGCAGGCCTGGCAGACCCGTGCCGAAGGCGGCAATGCAGATGTGACCCAGTTTCTGCCCCATTATGAAGGGTCCCCGATTATTTTGGGCAGCGCCGGACAGCCCGGTGCGCGGGGCGTGCATAAGGTCGATGCGCGTCCAGGGCACCATTTGGCACCGGTTGAACTGTCTGGGAATCGCGATTTGTTTGAAGAATTGGGGCAGGGATTCTGCTTAATTGCACTGGATGGGGATGCGGCGGTGGTGTCGCAATTTGTTGCGGCAGCAGAACAGCTGGGCATTCCGCTTTCAACGGTTGAGGACACTCAGGCGGACGGGCGCGAGGATTATCGGGCGCGTTATATATTGGTACGGCCTGACCACTTCATCGCCTGGGTGGGTGACATTGCGCCCGACAATCCCGCAGACATTCTGTCCCGGTCAATTGGCCGATAGGCCTCAGTTAGTCTCTACGCCAGCTCCCGGCATTTCCGCGCCAGAAAGTCGACAAACTCACGCACCTTTGGCGCCAGATGCTGGCGGGAGGGATAGATGGCGTGGAGTTCCAGGGGCGGGTTTTCATAGTCGGTCAAAATAGCGACAAGCTCCCCCGACTTAAGTTGATTTTCTGCCACCAGAAGGGGCAGGCGGGTAATGCCAAACCCGGAGCTGGCAAGCGCAAGTTCCATACTGGCAATATTACAGCGTATTTTTGGCGTAACCCTGACAGAAAGGTTGCCGCCGTCCTTGCCCCGATAGGTCCACATATTTGCGATTCCCCGATAGCTGAAATCGATCAGAGTATGGGTCTCAAGGTCGCCGGGTGCGGCAGGCGTGCCGTGGCGCGCAAGATAGTCTGGGGACGCCACGGTCAGTCGCCGCGTCGACATGATTTTCCTGGCAATCAGAAGGCTGTCGTCGAGATCTGCAGCGCGCACCACCACGTCAAAGCCCTCTGCAACGATGTCCACAAATCGATCACTGGATTCTATCTCCAGCGTAATATCAGGAAAGGCGTTGACGAATTCCGGCAGCCAACCGTTCAAACAGGCGTCTGCAAACATCACCGGGACACTCACCTTGAGATGGCCAAAGGCCCGCTCCTCGTTTTGCGAGATCAGAGATAAAGTATGTTCAGCATCCTTGATGATCCGGCTGCTGTTTTCGTAAAACACTTCACCAGATTCAGTCAGGCTGAACGTGCGGGTGGTGCGGTTCATCAAACGGCTGCCCAAACGGGCCTCCAGGCGAGCCACGACCTTACTGACATGGGATGTCGTGTGGTTGAGGGCCTTTGCGGCAGCCGTAAAGCCACCCTGATCCACCACCGCGCAAAAAATCACCATGCCGTCAAATTGATTATCATTCATCTGGAAATAATCTTTGTAAAAATTCCCTATAATATAACACACAGATAATAGTTATATGGAAAGCAGCGACAAGGCAAATGTGCTGCGTCTTGGATGAATTGATGGATTTGAAAAGGACAATCCCATGTTGGAAATGAGCAATATCGATCATGTTGGAATTCGTATCAGCGACCGGGACAAGTCGGTGGCATTTTACGAATTACTGGGTTTTGAGATGATTGCAGATGGCGGCTACGATGCCGGACATCCTCTGGTGATGCTGCATCCTGCCGGTATCAACATCAACCTGCTCGGGCCAGCAACGGCTAGGGCCGGGGAAAATATCCTGATGGACGAAAAGTCCAAATATCCCGGCATCACCCATATTGCTGTGAAAATGAAGTCGGCGGAGGATACACGAGCCTTTGTCGAGAAACACGGCATCAAGATCACCGGCGAACGGTCGTTCCGTGGAACCGAGACCATCTTTATACGTGATCCCGACAGAAACGTTCTGGAGCTGGTTGGCCCGGGGCCTTCAGTTGCCACCCTGATTGCAGAACAGGTGCACTCCCAGGAGCAATAATCGATCAGCGCAGTGCGACTTCGGTCTCGAGACCTTGTTGATTGCCCGCCACCTTCGACGCAGAAACTACGGACCGAAGGCGTGAGGCGAGTGCGCGAACCTGCTTCCGGAAGGTGGCGGCAGGTGAAACCCGAGGAATGCCTCCGTCAACTCCATGTTGATTGGGGATCTGGTAGCGTGCTGGTGTGTGTGACATCAGATTAAGATCGATTGGCGGCATCATGGTTTTTGTCCTTGGCTGGTTGATGCCCTGTTTTCTCATGGTTGCCGGAAGCGCGCTTGAGGAAGACCTTGTGAAACTCCTGTCTTTTGCTTGGGAAACGCCAATTTTGTGACGAATGTCTTGTGAAGTGTGCGGCGGCGATGTTTAGTTCGGTTCATGCAATACCGATTTGCCGAGTGTGTGTTGGACGATCAAAGCTTCACCCTGACCAGGGCCGGGGAAGCACAGTCACCGGAGCCGCAAGTATTTGATCTGATTCATTTTCTGGTGCGTAATCCTGACGTATTGATCGATAAGGATCGATTGATTGAAGAAGTCTGGGACGGGCGAATCGTTTCTGACTCTGCCATCTCTGCATGCGTTTCAGCCGCGCGGCGGGCGGTCGGAGATGACGGCAAAACGCAAGCCATTATCAAAACCGTACCGCGGCGCGGATTTCAGTTCGTTGCCACAGTTTCCAAAGATGAGGCGACGGCGGCGGCAACGGCGAGGACGGCGTCACCACAACCAGCCAGTAGTGCGGCGCGTCCCAATGTTCGCTATGCGACGGCCGATGATGGCGTGAAAATCGCTTACACCGTGACGGGAAGTGGGCCGCCAATGGTCCGCACATCGCACCATCCAACCCACTTGGATCTGGACTGGGATGAACCGACGGAACGGGAGTTTATCGATGAATTGACCAAGGATTTCACCCTCATCCGGCTCGATCAGCGTGGTTGCGGATTGTCCGACTGGGACGTTGATGACTTCAGCACGAGGCGCAGTGCAGACGACATTCTTGCGGTAACCGACGAGTTGGGGCTTAAGGAATTTATCTTGTTTGGCACATCAAGTGGCGGAATGATCGCCGTTGATTTTGCAGCGCACTATCCAGAGCGAGTGAACCACCTGATCTTGCAGGGTGGATATGTCGACGGTCGATCGGTGCGCAATAAGGCGACAGGTTCGGAAGACGGCGATGCAATTTTGAAAATGGCAGAAGCCGGTTGGGAAACGCCGGGCAGTGCCTTTATTTCCGGATATTTGTCGGTCTATTTGCCAACCGCCACCCCGGAACAGCTCAAGCGGATCGGTGAAAATCTGCAAAAGAGTTGCTCGATTGAAAATGAAACTCAGGGTCGGGACTTCTACAACAATCACTCGGTTGCTGATTTATTGCCGCTGGTTGAAGCCCCGACCTTGGTGATACATGCAGCCGATGACGCCGTGCACCCGATTTCAGAGGGGCAGAAACTGGCCAAAGGCATCGCAAATGCCCAGTTGAAAGTGCTGGAAAGTCGCAATCATCATCCGCTACCAGATGAAGAATGCTGGCGGGAAATGTTTGATTCAATAAACGTATTTTTGAACTCCTGACAGTTTTTTCGCTGTCGGCTGAATATGTCAAATCCGCAAGGGTTGAGGCCGAACACCAGCCTGAACGGCTCAAATTCAATGATAAAGCAGGGGATTAGTGCCCTACCTGGTCGCACGGGGCGGTGACAACCAGGCAGGGCGGGCTCCCTCGCGCCCCCAAAAATGCACTTGGCATTCGCGCCAGGAAAGCCGGTAGCAAAAGGGAGTAATTATTTGCTCCGACCTGTGCACTATGCCCACCCGGAAACCAGACTTATGTGTCCCATCGCACAGAGACAAAAATAAACGAGCTGGCTGGGGAAAGATTGAATATTTTGGAGGCGTTTGCCGGGTCGAGGCGGGGGCTTCACTCTACCTGCCAAACATTTAGTGGCTCCTTTCGGCCTCGCAGCTCAATAGGTCCTGTGTGGGTGAACGGCTCAATCGCCGTCGTCTCCTTGATACAGGAATCGCTGACAAAGGCACGCACATTTGCCTGACGGGTCGCGGCCTCCAATCGAGCTGCAACATTTACCGTATCGCCAATGGTTGCAAATTCCAGCCGCCGCTCGGATCCAACGTCCCCTAAAACAACTTCACCGCGATGAGCCCCAACCGATATTGTCAAGCCATGGGGCAGGTCTACATCGAGTATGTCCTTCACGCACAAGAGCGCACGTTCTGAATCATCTTCGCGCGTCTGGGGAGTGCCAAAACTGGCCATCACACCGTCTCCCAGAAACTTGTCGAGCGTCCCTTCATGGCGAAAAATGATGCTCTCCATTTGCTCGTGAAAGTGGCGAAGTAAACGGATCGCCTCATGCGGGCCAACCCGTTCGGCGAAGGTGGTGAAGCCAACAATGTCAGCAAAAATGATCACGACATTCTGGGTGCGAATTTCGCCGAACGGCTTATCCCGATTTGCCATAAGTTCCACCATGGAGGGTGCGAAGTGTCTCGATAGATTGGATCGCTCCCGCGCCAATTCAGTCTGCGCCAAAACCAGTTTGTTTCGCCGCCACGCATTGACGGCGAGAATCGTGGCAACCAGGGCCAATACTACGGCGTCAGCAATTCTGGCTGACCAGAAGATTCTGTTTGGATCAAGGACTCTGGCCAGCACGGCACTATCAAGCGCTTCTTGCAATTGCTGGGTAATCTCCGGAATTTTCACGCCATATTTTGATATCATCCCGGCCGCAACCAACCAGACAAACGCCATCCAGGCTCCAAATGCCAAAATGACCCGCCATGAGTGGCCAATGGTTGCTGCAGCCAGAAATACAAACATGTATCTCCACCCGCTGAACTTATAGAGTGTTGCAGTTGGCCATTCGGGATTAACCCAGGGATTGGGTCCCAGCATCATATAAGTGAGGATCACCGCATCAAACATCAGGGCAATTGTTGCCACCCGTGGATAACCCATTTTGCCAAAATACAGCTGCATCCATCCAACCAGACCGAATGCAGCAATGAACAGCAGATAATATCCCGATTCTGGCCAGGGAACTCGGGTAACAAGCAACAGTCCAAAAACCACCAACATCAGAAACCGCGTCAGGATCGTCAGCCGCAGCCCTTCAAGTTTATTCTGTTCCAAAGCTTCGTTGACAAAACGATTGTCGATGTCGACCGGGGATGTTTTTCCACTCGTTCGGAGTCTGGTGAAAATGCGGTTGATGCAATATCCTCCCTGCCACAGCTATTCGACAAACTAATGGTACACATCCCGCAAACTTTAGCTACAAATGTTCATCAAATTCGAAAAAGCGGGCACCGAAAGATGATGCAATAGAGTTCGCCCCAGCCCTAAAAGCTAATGATGAGAATCAGTGTCCTTGTGATGCAGTCTTTCTGTTGGACAGATACATAGTTCAAGTGCTGTAAATTGGATTTCTCAGGCCCCGGAATTTGAGAAGCGATCACAAAATTCCATCAAACGGCTTTGTGTTGCTTTCTCCGGTTTCTTCAGTGTAGGCCCAAAATGATCGGTTAAGCTTGGAAAGTGCGTCGAGAAAAGCCGTCGTGGCTTTTTTCTCTGCGATGGAGTAGTCGTTTTTGGGGCGTATATCGATGGATGTTGTGGACATTGGAACCTCATGTGATTTCGATGAGGTCACATGAGGATGTGTAATTGGGACATGCTTGACCGCTTGTATAGCATTAGCTTGCGGATAGCTTGATTCTGCTTGCGAAAGGCTTGCCGGTCGATGATTTTTGAATTTGCCGACTACCAACTCGACACTGACCGCCGTGAGTTGTCTGGGGCCTCGGGTCCAATATCACTTCAACCGCAGGCATTTGCGCTTCTGGTGTATTTGATTGAAAACGCAGACCGCGTGGTTACCAAGAACGAAATATTCGACGAAGTCTGGCAAGGTAGAATTGTCGGTGACGGAACCCTCAACGCGCGGATCAACGCGATCAGAACCGCCACAGGTGATGATGGTTCGCGTCAAGAGATTGTAAAAACGCTACCCCGTCAGGGGTTTCGGTTTGTTGCTCGGTTATCCCAAGTCGATGTGAATATTCCAAATCCAATCGCAGATAGCAAAAACTCCTCTCCTTCATTGACCGTGCTTCCATTTTCAGATTCTGGACTTGATCCCGAGTTTAAATTCCTGGCGGACGGCCTAACCGAAGACCTGGTTACGGCCCTGTCAAAGCTTCGCGGATTTTTTGTGACGGATCGAAGTACTACATTTGCTTTGAAGGGGGGCGTCGATGATCCACAAAAGCTGGCTTCCGAATTGGGTGTCAGATACGTCCTTCAAGGTTCAGCTCGTTCCGCAGGCACGCGAATTCGAGTCAATGCGTCCTTGACTGATATGGAATCAGGCACACAGCTTTGGGGAGAACGCTATGATCGTGAACTCACAGACATATTCGATCTTCAAGATGAATTAACTGAAGGTTTGGTTGCTCGATTGTCACCTGAACTATTCGCAGCAGAACACGCTCGTCTGAAACGGCGGCCCCCCAGTAGCCTCGATGCGTGGGAATGTTTCGTGCATGCGGTTCATGAGTATGGCAAACAATCGAATGAAAGCGGCGCCAACGCCGTCAAGCTGCTTAAACAAGCAATAGCTATCGATCCCGACTATGCACAAGCGCTTGGCCTTTATGCGACAACTCTCGCGTGGCGTGTAATTCAAGGCTGGGAAGCGCGCGACGAAACATTGAGCCGAGCGCGTGGTGCCGCCGACCGGGCAGTGCTTTCCGATCCAAACGATCCCTGGGCTTCAATCGGCCGCGGATACGTCTCGGTCACTTCGCGTGAAGAAGATGCTGCAATCATGAACTTCGGGCGCGCTGTTGACCTGAGCCCGAATTTTGCCTTTGCCCGCGCGTTGCTGGGTGTTTCAAACGCTTATGCTGGAAACGCGGATATCGCCCGCAAACACATCGAAAGGGCAATTGCGCTCAGCCCACGTGATACTTTCATTGACAAGTTTTACCTGTATTTGAGCATCGCAGAGTTTCAGGCTGCCCGCTACGACTCGGCCGCCGAAGCTGCTGAGCAAGCAATCCAAATAAAGCCGGCCCATCCAAGTTCACACTTGTGGCGCGCCGCAGCTTTGGCATTAGGCGGTCAGCAAGATTTGGCGGAAGCTGTGTGTAAGGCTTATCGAAACTTAGTTCCGTCTGCACGAGCATCCCAAATTGAGCAGACGGTTTTGTACTATCGCCCTGCAGATCGAAAAAGGCTCGTTGACGGTGTTAAGTTGGCAGGTCTCCGGGAGTAATGAAACTTGGCATGACAGGTAATTTTTTACCAAATTCCTATGAACGATTCTAAATAATGGGAGGTCAGCGATTAAAAACAGCGGCCACCGACGCCAAAACCCGTATTAGATTGCTTATGCCTTTTTCTCCCAGGGCAACTCCCTGCAGGCTTTCGCCAGATGATCGACGAACAAACGCATGCGGGTCGACATATATGGATTGGGGCGAAACACCGCGTGGATTTCTCGCTGTGGCGAGGTTTCATATTCGGGCAATATCACCTGCAATTCTCCGCTCACAAGATGTGTCGCAATGTAGAAGACCGGCAAAATCACAATACCAAGGCCGGCAATTGCAGACTGGCAAAGAATATCACCGGCGTCGCATTTGAATGTGCCCTTCAAACTGACATGCCCGGGCTTTCCATCTGCACTTTGATAGCGCCAATCATTGCTCGCATTGTTGCGTGTGTAGGCCAGAACATTGTGTTGAGACAGCTCTTCTGGCGTTTCCGGGGTACCGTGTTGTTTGAGATAGGCTGGACTGGCGCAAATTAACAATGGACAGGATGCGAGACGACGCGCCACCAGCGAGGAATCCGGCAATGAACCAATCCTGAGGACCAAATCGTAATCTTCAGCAACAATATCCACATGCCGATCATCGAGACTGACATTGAGCTCAACTTCGGGATAATCGCGGGCAAAGGAGACAATTGCCGGCGTTAGAAATTTCAGCCCAAGGCTGATTGGCAGGCTGACCTTGATTGGTCCCCGAGGGTTGGACCGCAACTCATAGATCTGTTCTTTCGCTTCCTGCAAATCGACCAGAGCCCGGCCAGCCCGTTCGAAATAGACCGCTCCCTCTTCGGTCAAAGAGACCTGGCGCGTGGTGCGGTTCAGTAATTTTACCTTGAGCTCGTGCTCCAGATTCTGGACCTGTTTGGAGACCGCCGAACTGCTGATCCCCAGTTCCCGTGCCGCCCCGGCGAAGCTCCCATTATCAACGACAGAAAGGAACATCGATATTCTGGAAAATTGATCCATAATTATCAAGATTTTGGAATTAGTATTGTATCAAAATCGCTAATTATCATTGAAATAGCAAGGTGCCATATGGGGGGGAACATCAAACACCGTCCAGATATTGGAGATTTCAAGTGACCCACCATTCTCAACAAGACTACGCCGCCTTTTTGATGCGACTTTCTCTGGGCGGCATTTTGCTGGCCCATGGTCTGCTCAAAGTTTTCGTATTCTCGATCCCCGGCACAGTTGGATATTTTGCCAGCCTGGGGTTGCCCGCAATCTTTGCTCATTTGACTATTTTTGGTGAGATCGTCGGCGGTGTGGCAATTCTGCTCGGCCTCTATACCCGGCTCGCCGCGCTACTTTCCTTGCCCATCCTGCTCGGTGCGTTTTGGGCCCATGCCGGAAACGGTTGGGTGTTCAGCAGTGAAGGCGGGGGGTGGGAGTTTCCGCTATTGCTGGTGATTGTGAGCATTGCGGTGGCCTTGCTGGGCAGCGGAGCTTTCGCCTTGCGCAAATTTCCATTGCTCGATGGTTTTCTTCCCAAAGTCCTGCATGCGTGACCCCACATTGTCCGGCCAAAGAAAGTACCTGCGGCCCGATAAACTGATCAAATTACCGGATGTTCAACTGCTGTTGGATGTCCGGTAATCGGGATTTTTGGTTATACAAAACGAAATTCCACCCCCCACTTATCATTCCCCTTCAGATGCAATATATATCTTTTCAGAACCACAAATTGTGGTCCTTTTTGGGCTCTGGTGGAAACGGGCAAATTATGTGCTGCCGCGCAGAATTGGAGCCCGACTATGCCGGAAATACTGCTCGACAAGAAAACCGATGCGCTTCTTGTCATTGATGTTCAAAATGATTTTTGTATGGGAGGCGCTCTGGAAGTCCCAGGCGCTGATCAGGTTGTCGCACCAACCAATTCGCTGATGCATATTTTCTCAACCGTCGTTTGCAGTCAAAACTGGCTTCCCCGGAATCATCAGTCATTTGCAACGGTTCACAAAAACCGGGCGCCCTTCGAATATCTCGATACGCCATATGGCCATCAGGTGCTTTGGCCGGAACATTGTGTTCAGGGAACACTCGGGGCGGAGTTCCATCCAAGTCTATGCATGGATCAGGCCGACTTGATTATTCGCAAGGGGCTTCATCCTCATATTGGCTGTCATTCGGCGTTTTTCGAAAACGACAAGAGAACCTCAACGGGCCTGAGTGGTTTTCTTCATGAAAAGGGCATCAAGCGCCTGTTTCTAACCGGTTTGGCCTTCGATTATTGTGTTGCTTTTTCCGCGCTCGATGGGCGCAAAGAAGGTTTTGAAGTGATCATTATGTGTGATGCGACGCGGGCTATGGGCGGTCCCCGTCGCGATCATCTGGTCAGATCAATGCGCGACGAAGGTGTGGAATTGTCCAGTACCCAGGCGGTGATCTGGCGGTGGTAGGTGTCGCCCTTTCGAAATCACCACCATTTTGTAGAGAATTTCAGCCGTCGTTGAGTTCAAAACTGTCTGCAAGGACCATTGAACTCATACCCCCGTCGATCAAAATGTCATTGCCTTTGAGCCAATTGCTGTCGGGATGCGCCAGAAAGGTAACCAGAGCCGCCACCTCTTCCGGGGTGCCGGCACGACCGGCGCGGGCGAGTGACTGGGTGGCCCTGTCTCCAAATGCTTTAATGAAGTCGTCGAGAATGCCGGTTGCAACGGCCGACGGACTGACACTGTTCATCCGCAGATCGCGTGCAATCAAACGCTCGGTCTGGCTGATGGTCCAGACGATAACCGCTTCCTTTGACAGGTGATATGCCCGTGTCGGATCGATGGACTGGTTTTCGATAAAGCCGTCCAACTGGCCGTCGGCCCAGCCGTCAAGAGCCATGAAAGCTTTGACCTGATCAATGTTTTCCTGCCAGTGCGATCCGGCGCGGGAGGCCAGGTTGACGATTGCACTGCCGGCGTTCAGCTGTCCTAAAACAGCTTCGGTGAAGGCCACCAGTCCAAAATAATTCACCGTCAAAATACGGTGGGTGAGCCCCTCTCTTGGGGGCAGGCCGGCGATGTTGAGCAGGGCGTCAAATTTTCCATCGGCTTGGCTCACCGCTTGTGAAATGGGCGCCGGGTCGGACATGTCCACCGGGATCCAGCGATCGACATTTTTGGTCGGCTCGGCAATGTCAAATCCAACAACTTCCGCGCCATTCTTCTTCAAGATGGCAGCGCAGGCAGCGCCAATACCCGAGGCGGCTCCGGTGAGTGCTATGCGCATGAAATGCTCCTTATTGGTGATCATTTTCCCACGGACAACCGTGGACCGATATCGATGCATGTTGCTTTCATCAGCATAGACCGGCAATTTACACAGGTTCAAGAATTCTGAGTATGGCTATGAAAAAGTCACCCAATTTTTTGTTTTTCATCACAGATCAACAGCGGGCGGACTGGCTGGGTTGTGCTGGCCACAAAGTGGTCAAAACCCCCAACATCGATTCAATTGCTGAACAGGGTGTGCGGCTGTCAAACTTCAATGTCGCCATGCCGGTATGCATGCCCAATCGCGCCAGTCTGCTGACCGGTCGGTATCCATCTGTCCACGGATTGCGATACAATGGTTGTGTGTTTCCGCGTCGCGCCAACACGTTTGTCGACGTCTTGCGGGCAGGGGGCTATGCCACGGCAGCCATTGGCAAAAGTCATCTGCAACCATTCACCAGCCAGCCACCGGTGCGCCCGGAAGTGTTTGAGGCCGGTGCGATCAAGGAAGCCTGGAAACCTGACGACGAGGATTACGGTTTGGAGGAGCCGGATCGCTTTGCGCAAGACGAGCCGGCAGAATTTGGCGACGATTATTACGGCTATCAGCATGTCGACATGGTCACGTCACACGGGGATCAGGCCGGTGGCCACTACCAGCAATGGTTTCGCAAGAATGCTATTCGAACCGGCAAAGACTGGAGCTGGTATCACGACCCGTCAAACGAATTGAAACATAATTATTCAGCAGAACAGGCCTATCGAACTCCTATTCCCGAAGATCTGTATCCGACTTCCTTCATTCGCGACCGGGCCATGGATTATCTGGCGTCCCGGGCCGGGTCAGACCAGCCATTTTTTACCTTTGTGTCATTTCCGGACCCACATCATCCGTTTAATCCGCCGGGAAAATATTGGGATATGTATCAACCGGACCAGTTCGACCTGGATATCCGCTATACCGATCACATCACCCCGCCACCACCTCTGAAATATCAGTATGAAATGTTTCAGCGTGGAGAATTACCGCAGGTCAAACAAGCCGTCCATATGGACACCGAGCAGGCGATCCGCGAATCTATGGCCCTGACTGCCGGCATGATAACCATGGTCGACGACGCAATTGGCAGCATTGTAGAAGGGCTGAAACAGAGCGGCCACTATGAAAATACGGTCATTTGTTTCAATAGCGATCACGGGGATTATCTGGGCGATAGCGACCTTTTACTGAAGGGCCCCTGGCAACGCGATTCTATCGTAAAAGTGCCATTTATCTGGTCCGACCCCGCGACAAGAAAACATGGGCAAAGCGATGCGCTTGCATCGACGGTCGATATTGCACCGACGATCCTGAACCGGGCAGGACTGGCGCCTTATTTCGGAATTCAGGGGCGTAGTTTGTTACCGGTTTTGAATGACGGCGTCTCCGTTCGTGACGATTTACTGGTCGAACATAATGACAGTGGCCCCCGTATGGGTTTCGAACCCACTGCTCGGGTTCGCAGCCTGCTTACAGAAAACTGGCGCCTGACGGTTTATAAGGACGAAGACTGGGGCGAATTGTTTGATATCGAGAACGACCCGACACAGGTAAAAAACCTGTGGTTCAGTGAAAGTCACGAAAATGTGAAGTCCGAACTGATGGAGCGTTTGGTGGCTCATTTGATCGCTCAGATGGATGAAAGTCCCAGGTCCAACAGGTTGGCATGAGGCCTGCTATGCCAATCGAAACCGGGGCCGGCGACCTCATCATATTCGAGAATAATAGTCTCAAAAACAGATGGTTAGAGCTTTATTGATCTTAAGTCATTCAACATTGAGATACAGAGTATGATCGGCAAGTTTTTGATTTTATGCTAAAAATTAGTTGCCGTTGACGTACCCGGCATTTTTGTAACCTGTCGACATGAAAAGAAAAAAGCGGAACCCTTGAGGTATGAAATTGTCAATAATTGTGGATTATCCACATGTTGATAACCGTGATTCGCGAATTGACCACCATGATGCAGATAGTAAGCAACTCAGTTGAAAAAGAGTATGATGCCAATGTTGTCGAATTGGCCTCAGTGCCCGCGCTGATCACCGCCTACAAGGTCGCAGACATGCGTTTGAGGTTGGCCATTGAGCAGGATCGCGAAGTCGATATTGCAACCTTCGGTGATCAAGTTGATCTTCTGGTAAAAGCAATGTTGGAATATGATACGACTGCGCCCCAGGAACGAGCGTCGCTTTTGCGCTTTCTGGTCGACCGCTTCGTATTGCGCGAAGACAGCAGCACTGAATTGCGGCGCGCCGTTTGCGACAAGCTGCTGCAATTGGCCTGAAAGCCTAATCCTGAGTCAGGATAGTCACCGAGCGGGCGACAGCTGAAAACTTCTGAATATATCCGAAAATTTCTTCGGTTCCGTCGTCCAGTTTGCGATACAGGCCGACGGATTTCACCCAGGCATAGTTTCCGTCCGGCTGATTTAGGCGCAGGACGAATCTGTATCCCGTCTTGTGATTTGCAGCTTCTTCCATGCAACGTGAAACGACTTCCCGGTCATCGGGATGAAAAGCTTCGATGGCCGCAGAAACGTTGACCGCACCTTTTTGAGGTTCCATGCCGTAGATTTCGTAGACAATATCAGACCAGTAAACCAATCCTGTGGTCAGGTTTGCCCGCCAAAGACCGACCGCATCGAAGCGTGATATGGCATCCAATACTTCAGTCGGTGACAGCTCCATAGATTCAGGGTCGAGCGGGTTGTAGGCCCTGGGATTGGTATCGAATTGAAGCTGCATTTGTTTTACTCGCGCGGAGAATGAGGGTTATGAGATAATTTTCAGTCGCAGGGCCTTGCTGACTGCATGGGTCCGGTTGCTTGTATCCAACTTGCGAGCGGCATTCGTCAGGTAGTGGTTTACGGTGTGCTGGGAGAGACCCAGTATGGTGGCGATTTCGTCACTCGTTTTGCCCTGCGATGTCCATTGCAAACAATCGATCTCACGGGGTTTCAGGCCAAAGTCCTTGACGTCGGATTCATCCCGCAGGGCGTGAATCTTTGAAAACAGCAAATTGGACAAATAGTGAAGTTCAACCATTTTGGTTTGGTCAGGTTCCGGTCCCTCACCGGCAAATGTGACCCCACCAATTTCCCCGTTGGGCAGATGCACGCTGAACAATGCGCTGGTGCGAATTCCATATTTTGCAAACAGATAGGCGACAATATTCTGCTTGCCGTCGTCGCGTGCTTTGCTCATGAGCTCCGCTGTAATAATTATAGGCTCGGTTGATGCCCGCAGATGAGCCATTGCCGGAGAATATTCGAGCAGGCTGTTTTCGTCATATTCCGAGATCAGGAAGGCCGGCCAGTTGGACACCAGCCCAAGGGGGGGGCTAGTTTTTGGTCGGTTTCGCTGGGCACTTTCAAGATGTTGAAAAACGGCAGTCCGAAAACCGAGCAGATCCTGTCGCAGACTCCAAACAACTCGAATTCGGTCTTGGCGTCCGAAATCAGTTGCGCGAAATCAATTTCGCCCGCATGCAAAAATACAATGTTGCCTTTGTTATTCAACGTCAGTCCCCGACTCTAACGTTTGACGGACTCCCGCCAAGTCGGAAATCGCATTTGGCCCAGTATTGTGAATCGCCCACCGACCCATCGCCACAGACATGATACCATCAAATGTGAGCATTCAAATCGTTTAGAATCGCCTCAATCACAGAAAATGTCGGTATATTGGGGCGTATTTGGCCAATCAGAACCCTTTACCACCATATCTGGCACTTGTTCGGAAAATCACCGAATCACGGGCGCTTTGCGACAAGGTCAATTTCAACCAGCGCGCCAACGGCCAGCGCCGTTACACCGATGCAGGTTCGGGCAGGCAATCTACCGGGTTCAAAATATGCCTGATAGGTTTGATTCATCACCGCATAGTCACGCTCAAACTCGGTCAGATAAATCCTGACCTGCGCCGCGTGCTCCAGGCCCAGCCCAAGTCCCTGAAGGACGATAATCAGATTATCCATCACACGTTTGGTCTGCGCCTCGACGCCTTGCGGCAGCGGCTGGTCTGGATCATCTGGCCATGTCGGCATCTGGCCGGTAAAAAATATCCAGCCGTCAACCTCCGCAGCATGGGAAAATGTTGCGACCGGTTGTGGAGCCGCATCGACCATATGGAAAGTGGGAAGGGACATGAATTTCTCCTGTGTGATTGATGGCGACCGAGCCTGGTCATGATTCTACTGCGCCGCAGATTTGCTGCAATTTGACGGTCGTTCAATTGCTGCTCACCGAAGCAGGGCAGGCACCACAACGACCGCATAATCATCAGAGCAATGGGCTAATTCCATGTCAGCGAGCGGTGCAATCCATTGTTTCACACCGCCCACATCAAAGGTTAGGTGTTCAGCGCACCATCCAGAGCATGTCCAGAACATGACGTTTTGGACCGGCATCCTCGCCGATCAGCAAAGTTCCGTCATTGAGCGCCAGAATATTGTCTGGATTGGCCGGCAAATTGTCATCGCAACGGCCATCGGCGGTTGTTTTGCCAATCACATGGGGCTCGATGCGGGTGATATTGAAGTCGTCTCCCGTCTTTGCCACGTATGTGCCGCCGCATCCTTCAGCGTTCAGGGCAATGTCACCGGCTTGCTGTTTGTCAATTTCACCGGTCGACCAGTGTTTGTGACCCCAGCTCTTGTCCATCGTGAAGGCGAGTGCTGATGCGGATATATAGACGGTGTTTCCGTGCGAGGTCACACCTTCCAACTTGTCCCATTCGTTGGTGGCTCCCATCGCGGCGGCAGTTCTGCGAGATTCCAGAAACGGCGCGCGGCTGTCCTTTGCCTTGGCAATTGTGCCGTCTCCGTTCAGGTCCTTGCCGGATTTGGTCTCGGCCCAGGCCCTGATTTCATCATCAGATACATAATTTGTGCTGCCGTCTTTATAGTCAGCGATGGTGACGTCATCATATTCGGCGACCCAGGTTTCGATTTCGGCGTTGTTGCCATGCCCCAGTTCGATCCAGGAAACGTCAAACCCGGCCACATCTGGTTTGGCGCTGTCGTCCTGGGTGAGTTTGGCAGCATATAATGTGCCGGCGCTCAGATCGCCCGCCGTGTCGGCGACGAATTTGAAGAATACGCCACCGGATGCTGTGTTGTATTTCTTGTCGCTGTAAACTGCTGAATCATCATCCGTCATATAAAGGGTCTTGTTGTCCGGCATGACGGCTGCTGTTTCATGGCTCAACCGACCTGTTGCGAAATGCTTGACCGGCTTTTCACCATCCGCGCTGGTTGGGTTGATGATCTCGATCATATAGCCATAGCGATATGGGTTGGTCATTTTGCCCATATATTTGTTCATGCTTTTTGGCTTGATGTAGTTGATGTCATTGCCGCCGCGAAATCCGGCTTTTTCGTCTTCATCGTGGTTGTCGGGATGGTTCCAGGTGGCAGAATTGTAGAAGAAATATTCCTCCGCCAGCAGTGGTGTACCCCAGGGGGTGACGATTCCTGAACACAATACGGCGCCACCGGCCACCGATTCCAGATTTACATTTTTTGATGTGGCAAGGTCTGCCGTCCACTGACTGGAAGAGTTTTCCCGACTAAGAGACAGACGACTGACGGAACTTGCACCTTCGCGGCCACCGCCTTCCCAGGCTGTATATAGATAGGCCTGGTTCTCATTAATGGGGACGAAACCGTTGAAATCAGGCGTGTTGGAAACAAACATCAATTCGCCGGCGGTATTATAGACGCCGCCAAAGGCTTCTCCGCTGCCCATTTTCTCCCCGGCCGTGGCGAGGGTGACATAGGATCCGCTGGCGACATTCATTTGTTTGTGGTTGGCTTCAGCAGGCAAGGCCATGCCGGAACCGGCAATGGCACCGGCGTTGAAACCATGAACATAGCCAACAAGTGCCGCGGGCGCATCGCCTTTCAAAACGTTCTTGCCGCCTGGATGTTGGGCGTTGAGGAACAGTTCACCGGCGGCATTGGTGCTCAGGCCCGTGACTTCGGCACCCGCCGGCATCGTGGCGATGCGGACCAGATCTTTCGCGCTGGCGCTTGCTGCTGCGCCAATCGCCAGTGCGGTTGCCAATATGGTGGTTGATAATAGATTTTCTGTGCGGGTCATGCGGCCTCCTTGCGCCAGTTTCTGGCTTTGCTTGCTGATCTGAAGAAAGGCTACGACCGCGAACCGTCGCGGTCAAACGCGATGTGGCGTCATACATATTATTGGAGCGCACATTGTTGGAGGGCAAAAAAAAAGCCCGGTCGTTTCCGGCCGGGCTCAGTATTCATGCATGGCTGAGGAACCTAGAAGTTGCTCTGGATACGAACACGGTAGTCAGTGACGTCATCACGGTCAAGTCCACCAACTGGATCCTTCTCTTCGTAGTTCCAGCCGAGACGTACAACCAGGTTAGGCTCTACGTTCCAGTCAAGACCAAGTGAGTAACCGTCAACTTCGGTAGTATCGGATTCCCTGTTGTAGAAACCACCAGCAATTTTCACGTTGTCCATGATTTTATAGCTAGCACCAACGCCCCAAGCCTGAGTGTCGCCACCGGCGTCACCCCACTGAGTGCTGTCTTCCTGGCTGTTGTAATAGCCCTGGATCGACATGCCCTCGACGGGCGCAACATTGGCGTAAATGCCCCAGGCACCTTCAGATTCACTGGTATCATGACCGTAGACCGCACCGATGTTGAACATTGATCCGGCGTAATCAGCGCGAATGTAACCGTCGAGGGATTCGTCATCACCGGTACCAACGGTTTCATTGTCCAAGGACACACCACCCATTACCGACAGACCGTTTGCAGCAAATGTATAGTCCATATACATTGTGTGACCACCACCGAAGTAGGAACCATCATGCATCAGGCCGGGAAGGCCGGTCAGCTCGACGCGGCTGGTGCGATATCCGGTGGAGAGGCCACTGAGTTCGATGTAGGCATCAAGCGCACCCCAGTTATCGCGTGCGTCGCCGTCGTTATCGCCGTCACCTTCAAGACGCAGATAGGTGCGAAGTGTTCCCCAATCGGTTTCTTCGCGTGCATCCAGGTTGACACGGACATGCCAATAGCCGTCGCCAGACGAAGCTTCGTCGCCATTAGTAGTGCCTTCGTATTGAATGCGCAATTCACCGCTGATGGCCAGGCATTTTTCGGTGCCGGGGATGTAGAAGAAGCCGGCGCCATACATATCGCAAACGCGCACTGATTCAATTGGTTCAGGCTCTGCAACAACAGCATCTGCCGCCTGCGCAGCAGATACGGTGATCAGCGCCGCAGCCGAGCCCATAAGGAGGGATTTCAATTTCATTTTTTATCTCCAGTAGATATTTGCAATGAGGATGCGGCTATTTCCTCTGATTATGGGCCAGACCCGAAGAACTTTCCCTGGCGCCCTAAATACAGGCAGAAAATTATCGATCAATTAAAAAATACATTTTTTAAATAATTATATTAAATGAGGAATAATTAGTTGCATAAAGATCACGATATGCATGGTTATATGGCCTGCAAAATTATAAGAAAATCAGAAATATCAATTCTATATTATAAGTTGATGTATATATAGGAGCACTAAAAATAAAATAGTGAATTATATCGAATTTATAACGAATGATTAGTCTGTTTCATGTGTATA
The DNA here is from genome assembly GCA_011087605.1 of Hyphomicrobiales bacterium. Classification (GTDB taxonomy): domain Bacteria; phylum Pseudomonadota; class Alphaproteobacteria; order Rhizobiales; family Rhizobiaceae; genus Pseudahrensia. The sequence goes on along the minus strand of JAALLE010000007.1, from coordinate 25,014 downwards.
AATCACTATTAGTATATATATGTTGATATATTTAGAAGAGTTTGTCCGGCACATGGTGTACTCGATGAAGCAGGTAATCGTGGTTTTGGATATGGCGCCACGATCCCGCAAGAGGAATCAATAATCGATCCTGATTTGGTGCGATAAACGTGCAAGTTTTTGAAATTGAAAATATCTCGCTGGATTCAGGGTCTGGAGGGCTTGTGCAATTGACATCATGGTTCTGTTGCATCTGGAAAAATGTTTTCATCGATGGACCCGGGAACGCAAAGAATCGGTTGGATTTCCCAAAACCCTTTGTCTATATGGGTTTCTGTGGGTCGGGCAGTCCAGAAACTGTTAAGAAACTGTTGCTTCTGCTGCCAATTTGCCGGATTTTAAGGCCTTGTTAAAGGTTCAGGCGCCGGTCGGGAGCCAATAGCGTGTTATTTGTGCAACAGCCAGCTTTGAAACAACCAGATCAGGCTCATATACGTGCATTGAGGATTGCGTTCCTAATCCGCATGGGTAGGTTGGGCTCAGGGAAAGGGTGCGCAAGTATCTGTCCCATTTTCGGGGCCTAGCCCTTCTCAAATGATTGTCTACTGGAGATTAAAAATCATGAAACTCAAAACTCTTCTTTTGGGTTCTGCTGCTGCACTGATCGCAGTATCCGGCGCACGCGCCGCTGATGCTGTTATCGCTGAGCCAGAGCCCGTTGATTACGTTAAAGTTTGCGACATGTATGGCGCTGGCTTTTTCTACATCCCAGGCACCGAAAGATGCCTGAAAATCAGCGGTGAAGTCCGCGTACAGTACGAGTACAGCGATTTCGATTATGATCTTGCTGCTAACGACACCACTGTTGGTGACGGTTACTGGCACGCTCGCGTAAACTTCGACGCTCGTGAAGAAACCGATTGGGGTACACTGCGTACTTACATTCGTCTTGAAGGCGACGGCGACAATAACCGTGATGCACGTACCGCTTGGGGCGCGCTTGATGCGTACATCGAACTCGGTGGTTTCTCCACCGGTTACCGCACCAGCCGTCACGAGCTGACTGGTCTTCCAGGCCTGATGTATGATGGTGCCTATTTCGGCGGTGGTCGTACAATGTACTTTGATTACACCTATGCAGCTAACGGCCTGTCCGTGGTTGGTGGTATATCTTTGGACAATACCGGTCCTGGTCCATCTGAAGACGAATCAGTCGACGGTTACATCCGTGCTGACTATTCCGGTTCCATGTTCAACATCGGCGCTGTTTACTCACACGACACCAGTGCTGAAGAAGGCGCTTGGGGCGTATACGGTAACGTTGCACCAGTCGACGGGTTGTTGATCCAGGCTTACTACAACAGCCAGGAAGACAGCACTCAGTGGGGTGGCGCCGGTGGCGACACTCAGGCTTGGGGCGTTGGTGCTAGCTATAAAATCATGGACAACGTGAAAATTGCTGGTGGTTTCTACAACAGGGAATCCGATACTACCGAAGTTGACGGTTACTCACTTGGTCTTGACTGGAACGTAGAGCCTAACCTGGTTGTACGTCTCGGCTGGAACTACGAAGAGCAGGATCCAGTTGGTGGACTTGACCGTGACGTCACTGACTACCGTATCCGTATCCAGAGCAACTTCTAATCAGTTAATCTGATAAGAATTCTGAAAGCCCGGCTGGCAACAGCCGGGCTTTTTGTTGTTTAAAATCGGTGTAAGGGCAGTAAATGTCTGGAATGATTTGGAGATAACAAGCCCAAACGCTCCGCGCTGCCGTGGAATGGGAGATCTGCGAATGAGTTACCACGATGCAGCATTCGCTGGGCGATCAATCTCTGCCACACAGGCCCATCAGTGGTTTTGGCCATGATTTTGGCCGCCGGGGGTCAGCGCGAGGCGACGGGGCGAGGCGACGGGGCGACAAGGCAGCGAGATCGGTGATGACAACCGCACAAGACTGGCTGCAGTTGCTGGGATTTGGACGCAATATCGATTGCGGTCCGCAATCAGCACCTGAATAAGTCGAGAGTTCCTCGATTTGAGACGATCTGCTCGCCGCTCGCCGCCGCTCGCCGCTGTATGCAGTGTGGATTGGCTGTTTTCTAAAGTTCAACGCCAAGTTTTTGGATTGTACTGAGGGTCAGACCACCGGTTGGCAGGTTGTTGTCCTGTTGAAAACGGCTGATAACGGCCAGAGTTCCTGGTCCAAGTTCCCCGTCCGGGGTGAAACCCAGTTTATAGCCGGCGCCGATCAATGCGTTTTGCAAACGCAGGACAATACCCGGCGTTGTGTTGGTTTCGCATAGGATTTGACGCCATTGCACGGTTTCCGAAGCCATCAGGGCCCGTTTTTGAACCGATGCATAGCGGGCTGGGGTCTCTATTACCTCGAATTTTTCAGCTTCAATCAATTCCTTGATCTTTACCGTTCGATATTTAGCCGGAATGATTTTCTTGCGCGTCGTTGGCGGGTTTTTCATCACCCGCCGTTGAATGGTTTCATAGCGCGCCGGAACCACTTCCTCATTGGTTCGGGCGGGTTGATCGATTACTTTTTGCGAAATTTCCTTGAAAACAGCGGGAACTTCCACCCGACACATGATTTCACCGGTTGCAGCGTCGATCTTCTCGTAGGCTCCCCGTCCCACTTTCCACTCCACGCGGGCAGGAGAGACCAGGACCTTTTTGATCGCGTCGCGATAGGTGGCCGGAATGACTGATTTTACGGTCTGCTCGGGCTGAACAAGGACCTGTTCGCTGACCAATTCGTAAACAGGTGGCACCGGCACCAGTTCATAGCTCTCTTCTTCGATCAGAATAGATTTTTCAATCTCGCGATAAACCGCAGGGGTTTTCTTGAACGTGGTGCTGGCCGGTTGGGCCACAACCTGTTCAGCCGAAGTCTGATACTTGGCGGGAATAAGAACTTTTGCGTAACATTCACCCGCCTTGGCATCCGCCGGGGGAAGTTGCTGAGCCATCGATGAGTTGAACATTGCTATGCTGGCGATGGCCGCCGATCCCAAAACCCGTTTCATATTTCCGCTCCAGATATCATGTCGCCCGGACGCACATTTCGGCAATTATTCGCGGGATAGCCGCTTGCCTTGGGTGCCTGTCAGGCTAAGTTACCAATTGGTTAACAGGATAACAGACTTGGTTAATCTGACGAGTCCCAAAGGCCGAAGATGGTTAATGCATGGATGCACAGATTTGGGAATGTACCAACTTTTTGACATAGAACGATAGTCACTGAACGCACGGAGAGCAGGGGAGAATGTCCGAGATCAGCAAATATTTTCCCACCCCGGATGTGCTCAGCTCTGGCCAGGCGACAATCGGCGGTCTGTTTGCATCTGCGGCTCGTGCCCATGCAGATGTTGTCGCCATTGACGAGGCCGGGCGACAGTATTCCTATCAGGAAGTCGATGATCTGTCGGGCAGGTTTGCCAGCCTGTTGAGAGAGATGGGGCTAGGCATTGGCGACAGGGTCGGGGTGCTGGCCCGCAATTGCGCTGAATATCTGGTGCTGGAGATTGCGGCAGCCAAATATGGGGTAATTGTCGCGGCATTGAACTGGCGGTTAAGCGATCGCGAGCTTAGCCACTGTATCGACCTGGTCACCCCCAAACTCCTTATTGTACAACGTGAGTACCAAGTGGTACTGAAAAATATCGGTAGCAGTTCCATCCCGACTTTGGAGTTCGGCATGGATCTGCTGCAGCAAGTGAGTGAATTGCCACCACTTGCTCCCGCGGCATTGGACAGTGAGGCTGGCCTGGTCATCTTATACACCAGCGGCACCACCGGCATGCCGAAGGGCGCATTGATCAGTCATCGCGCAATGATTGCTCGGGCGGCGGCCTTTGTCAGTGATCTCAATCTGGAAAGAGGATCCAACTTCGTTGCGTGGGCACCATTGTTTCATATGGCGTCCACAGATCACAGTCTGGCGACATTGTTGCGTGGCGGCACGGTGTTTGTTGTGGACGGGTATCAACCGGAACAGTTCATGGAGATTGTAAGCGCTCACCGGGTTGGCTGGTTTGTACTCATGCCAGGAATGGTCGGCGAGTTTGCAGCATTTTGTAGCGAGAAAGGTTTGAAACCAAAAGGAATCACAGTATGCGGTGCAATGGCCGATCTGGTGCCGCGTGAAGAAATTGCCGCCGCAACACGGGCACTTTCAACGCCTTACCTGAACTCCTTCGGCGCCACCGAAACCGGTCTGCCACCGGCAACCGCCTGTACCATCGATATTGGTCAGGCCCCCCACAGGCTGCCCAAGAAGCAAAGCGCCTTTACAGAATTGCGACTGGTGGACCCGCAAGACAAGGACGTGGCGGCGGGAGAACCGGGGGAGGTGGCTATGCGGGGGCCAACCCTGTTCAGTGGGTATTGGCGGGCAGAGGAGACCAACAAGCGCGATTTTCGCAATGGATGGTTCCATTTGGGTGATGTGATGCGTCGAAACGCCGACGGCACGCTGGAATATGTGGACCGGGTCAAATATATGATCAAATCCGGTGGCGAAAACATATATCCGGCAGAAGTTGAACTGGTCTTGGCGCAAAACCCATTGGTCAGCGAGGCGGTGGTGGTGCGGCGACCAGACCCAAAATGGGGAGAAGTACCGGTCGCTTTTGTTGTTTCAGAAGATTCAACTTTGACAGAACAACAGGTGCTGGACGCCTGTCAGGGATCATTGGCCCGCTACAAACAGCCGAAAAATGTTATCTTCATTGCTGCTGAAGAATTGCCGCGTTCGACCACCGGCAAGATTCAACGTCACGAATTGGAAAAGCGGCTGCAATAATGTGAGGTGAGCCGGTGCGATTTTAGTCGGGTATCTTCAGGATCGATTGTTTCTTTGAAATCACATATTCGATGTCGAGCGATTGTTTCCTCGCGTTTCTGGCGTCCAGCTCCATGTCGCCGACAAATTCCACACCGACCACGGTGGCCTTGCGCCAGCGAGCAATACATTCAACCCGTTGACCTTCCATGGGGATGGTCAGCGTGAAATGGTCGGGCACGATGACCGATTTTGAAAATTGTAGTTTCGCTCCGCTGGACGACATGTCCCGGATTACACAATCTACGGTAAGTGAATGATTCTGATATGAAATTATTCCAGCCTTAAACGCCTTGCGACGATGCTCGCGCGTTGGCGCATCCGCAGAATTACCCGGGTGTATGGTATGCGTTGACGGAGAAGAGTTGTATTCCGACAATTTTGTGCTCCGGCGAAATTAATTTCAACCGTTATGTTAGCGCAATTAAGTTAGCAATTTGTATGCAGATAGACCCGCAGGGCGTCAGGTCCCTTAAGACTTCGGTAACGATTTCGTCCGGCAATCATTCGACCTTCAAAACCACATAGGCCAACGATTGCGGGCCTAGATTGTCGAGAAACGACAGTGGATTATCGTCATATGACAGTGCCATCACTGCAACCGATTGCACCGCGCTGAATGATGCTGGAACAGGGTCCTTTATTGCGCCCCGATCAGAAACCCCAATATCCATCAATGGTTGTGGTTCGAAAGGTGGAAAATCACCGGCAATCACCGCAAACTGCGGAATAGATTGAATGAATTCTGATTTTGGCGGCTGTCTGACCTGACCTTCCAAAACCAGCATTTTGTCGACTGAATCCAGCCGCAATTGTTTAATTGCCTGATAATCAGGATCCGCAATATAGGCGTGAAAATCTTTCCGGCTGACCACCTCAAGCACCGCGATTTCATTTGGGGGGGGGTGAGATGAGCGGGACTGATCATTGTGTCGATAACCTGCGAGCGAAACACAACTTCCATGTTATGGCGTGCCCAGACCGGCTTAATCGCCTGCACAAATTCATCATATCGTGCCTGTTGGTCCGGTTTTATCCAGGCAATTGCGATGAAATACAGTTTTTCATCGCGCTCTTGCGCGTGTCCTTTCTGAACTGAAAATTGTGCAGTCGGCAGCAGCGTGATCAGAATGAACAGATAGAATATGAATTTGCGCACACGTCAGCCTGGCTCTTGCTTCCTTAACCATTTCACCTTAACACTCGTGCCATGAACACGCACGCCCTCCTTCTAGATCTTGACCTGCTGCTTATCGGCGGCCGTCGGGTTGTGCGCACGTAAAGGGGCGTCCGGCGGTCGAGAATTCCCGTCGGAAAGCATGACGCCCCAAAATTCAATTCAAATATTCTGGCCTTAACCTCCGCAAAACGCTATGCGGTTGCCAGCCAAAACAAGAAGGATGACTTTCCATGTTGATGGAAGCAGCCAATAAGTATTCCGCCTATCCCAAAGTCGGTTTGACCGACAGAACCTGGCCATCAAACGCCATTACCCAAGCACCGATCTGGTGTTCCGTGGATCTTCGTGACGGCAATCAGGCGCTGATTGATCCAATGGGCCACGAGCGCAAAGCCCGCATGTTTGCACTGCTGCTCGACATGCAATTTAAGGAAATTGAAATTGGATTTCCTTCGGCCAGCCAAACCGATTTTGACTTTGCCCGCTGGTGTGTCGAAGACGGCGGCGTGCCGGACGATGTTGATCTTCAGGTGCTGGTTCAATGCCGTCCCGAATTGATCACCCGCACGTTTGAGAGCCTCGAAGGGGCCAGTTCACCGATCGTCCATTTTTACAATTCGACTTCCGAATTGCAGCGTCGGGTGGTGTTTGGTCAGGGGCGTGACGGCATCAGGAATATCGCCACAGATGCTGCCAAAATGATTGTCGATATGGCCAGCGCCACAAGCGGCGGCAAGGACAGTTATCGCTACCAGTATTCGCCTGAAAGTTTTACCGGTACCGAACTCGAATTCGCGCTCGACATCTGTAATGCGGTAATCGAGGTCATCGATCCGTCGCCTGACCACAAACTGATCATCAACCTGCCTGCCACCGTCGAGATGTCGACGCCAAATATCTACGCCGATCAGATTGAATGGATGTGTCGTCAGATTGATCGTCGCGACAGTGTTCTGATTTCTCTGCATCCCCATAATGACCGCGGCACAGGTATTGCAGCCACGGAGTTGGGCCTGATGGCGGGTGCCGACCGCGTTGAAGGTACATTGTTCGGCAACGGCGAACGCACCGGCAACGTCGATGTGGTCACTCTGGCATTGAACATGATGACCCAGGGTGTCGATCCCAAAATGGATGTGCGCGATATTGAGCGCATCAAGGGTGTCTATGAATATTGCAATCAGCTGAACATTCCCGAACGCCACCCCTATGTGGGAGAACTGGTCTATACAGCCTTTTCCGGCAGTCACCAGGACGCCATCAACAAGGGCATGAAAGCATTGGAGAAATCCAATACAGACATGTGGGAAGTTCCTTATCTGCCAATCGATCCGCAGGATGTTGGCCGTTCTTATGAGGCGATCATCCGCATCAACTCCCAGTCGGGAAAGGGCGGTGTTGCTTATGTCATGGAGGCGGATTACGGGCTAAAATTGCCCCGAAACCTGCAGATCGAAATGCGCGATGATGTGCAGCGCATTACTGATGAAGAGGGCAGGGAGCTACCGTCTTCTGACATTCATGCCCGTTTCATGGAGCGGTATGTCGACCAACCCGATGGGCGGGTTCGCTATGTCGATCACGCAACATTCACAGATCCGGATTCCACCGGACGCATCGTCGAAGTGACAGTGACAGATGGTGGCGAAACCCGGGTCATCAAGGGCAAGGGCAATGGCCCGATTGATGGATTTGTAGCAGCTCTCAACGATGCCTATGGAACCAGCATATCGGTGGCGGACTATTCCGAACACTCCCTGCAACATGGCAGCGACGCCACGGCTATCTGCTATATGGAAGTGGAGGACACAAAGTCCGGCAACCGTTGGTTTGGTGCAGGTATCAACTCGAATATTGTTGCGGCATCTCTTGAGGCACTGGTGAGCGCCGTCAATCGGTCCCTCGCCAACGATAACTGAGCAGCGACCTTGCTCTACTCAAACGCCATCAACAACACCGGCAAGGACTCCAAACCGGTTCTGTTTCTGCATGGATTTGGTGGGGTTGGCGCTCAATGGTGGGGGCTGCAGACAGCGATTAGCTTCAAGGCTCCTACCATCGCCTACGATCTGCCCGGGCACGGCAAAAGCATTGGTTTTCCCAATGCCGGGCAGCCAAAAATCGCAGCCCGTGCGATTATTGCTGACATGGATGCACATGGATTCAATCAGGTGCATTTGGTCGGTCATTCCATGGGAGGTGCCGTTTCCAGTTTGATTGCTCTGATGGCACCGGATCGCATCGCCAGCGTGACGCTTCTGGCCCCCGGTGGTTTTGGAGCAGAACTGAATTATCCGGTGCTGATGGACTGGGCCGCCGCCCGCACCCGGCAGGACGTTGAAAAGGTCTTGCCACATTTTTTCGGGCCGGATTATCAAATTCCTGAAAAGATGGTTGGATATCAATTGGAATTGCGAGCGCAACCCGGCGCGGTGGACTCGTTAATTGCGATCGGCGAACAAGTGTTTGAAGGAGGCAGGCAAGGGGTTTTGACGATCGATGATTTGCTTCAGCTGAAATTGCCGATGTCGGTGATTTGGGGGCAGCTCGACAACATTGTCCCCGTAACACAAGCCAGCCAGTTGCGAGACCGTGTCGACTTGCACCTGTTGGAAAATGTCGGACATTCCCCCGTTGAAGAGGCTCCCGATCTTGTCCGCGACATCATTCTCAAAAACGTGTTGACCGCGGCCTAATCGCCCTCGCCGTTCCACTCCATGGGATAGGTTTCCGGCGATGAAACCTTGCCGTCGCAGTTTTCCTTCAATCGGTATTCGCTGAGATAAAACCGACTTTCCTCACCTCTGAACGCGTGTCTTTCATATTGACCGCAATCGCGGTTCACGGAAAAGTATTTGGTCGAAATCAGGCTTTCAGTCTGCTTGTCCCATTGCGGGTTGGTGAGCAGCGATTCTGGCTGTCCCGTAGCGCTGGCCGGGACTTGAAACTCCAGCGTATCAATGCTTCCGGCGACCTCCAGAGCTGCATAATAGGGGACATTTACATCGGCATTGTTGCAGGGAACCAGATACAGAAACACACCCGGCTCCAGATTGATGGTCTGCGCACCCCAGGCCTGAACTGTTGAGGGCAGGTCGCAGCCCAGCATCCGATAGCCGGGCATCAATACCGCATCCGGCAATTTTGACGCATCATAGATCAAGTCGGGATCACCCAGACCGCTTTCCTCGTTCGGTGTGTCCTGATTTTGGTCTTCATCTGGATAAACGATGTCTGATTCCGGGTCCTTTGCGACTTCAGACTTTTCCCCTGCCGCGGGTTTGGGCGGAGCACTGGTGGCTTGCATGTCGTAAAAGGACGGCACGGTTTTTGCTTCGCCACCTATGACGACTGCGGCATCTTCCCTGTCGAGCCGCCCCTGCACCACATCCATCATCGCCAGCACGGATGTAACACCCTGCAGCGAGACGTCATATTTCACCTTGTCGGCACCGTCAAAATCGATTGTCACTTCGGCAAAACGCCCCAGCTTCAGCTTCTGAATGCTCTCATTGGTGGGCTTTTCAATGAATGCCGCTTCGTTGCCGTCATATACTTTCTTTACCTGACCGAAAAATCGAAAATCGTGGCCGGTGACCGACACGGAAATATGCGACTTGAGGGAGAGAATTTTGCCTTCTGGGGCGGATGTTACAAAGATCTTTGCGTCCAGCTTGTTGCTGCGTTCGAGTTTGAACAACATTGTGTCGCCCTGGCGAGATGTTCCTTTGGTCTCGGCGATGCAATAACGCGCGTCGGTACAGCGTACGGTCCAGTCGCGCATGGTCTGAGGCTCCAGCGTGCGGGCACTGGCGGCACTTCCCAACCAGGCAAGACTGATCGCAACAAAGGCAGTTGAACGGGCTGTAATCATGGAAAGGTCCGGCGAACAGATGTCAGGTCAGTGTGAAAATTAGGCGATTGCAAGCGATTCGCCCACCGCAAACCCTGTAAAACGGCGAACTCTTGTGGAGCAACGTCAATCATGCTGGTTCCTCAACTCCGCTTACATCGAGACCAGCAGGTTTAAACTTGGGCATCAGCGCCTCCACATGCTATAGTTAACAGTAACTTAACGCGCAGGTATAATTTGCAAGGACACCCAATATGTCTTCCACCAACGGAACCGATACGCCGGCAACGCCTGAAACCCCGAATACGGATCAAATTCGCAAACTGAAGTCGGCGGTGGATATGGTACGCAACCGTCAGGCAGATCAGCGCGATGTAGTTGTTGATTTGGGAGAAGCTGAAAAAGCAAGGCTGGATCTGCTGGCAGGGGAGCTGCAGCCGCTATTTGAAGATATTGACGACGATGACGACCGGTTTGAACTTGCCGTCAGCCGCGGCCAACGTCCACGCATGTGGATTGATATGACAACATTTGTGGCGATGGGGCATGACAAACTCAGCTACCGCCTGCTGAAAGATACCCGCATGGGTCGTATCGTCATGGCTGAAACCGATGACAAGGACAAAATGGCGGATATTGTTTCCGAATATGTCGCTGAAAGGGTGCTTGAACGGGAAAAGATGATCGAGGGCGAATGGCGTTCAATGAAGAGCGCCAAAGCGGCCACTGAAGAGATCGGCCTGGAAGAATTTGAACCAGCTTCTGCCGAAAAGGACAGACCTGCTGAAGCCGCTGCCACCGCCATACCAGATGCCGCGGCATTGGCAGCCGATGATGAATCATTCCAAAATGCATTCGCCAAGCCGAAACGACGCACCGGTTTTGCTCTGTTCATGCTGGGTGCGGTGTTCACCCTGGCGGTGGTCGCGATTGTCGGGTTTCTCATGGTACCGCAGGCCATATAGGTTCGCTTTCGACATGTTTTGCAATTGCGTTGCCAGCCCGAAAAGCGCGGCTTTGAATCGTTCTGGCCGTTTGCAATGTGGCTGGTGATCAAGATCTTCAACCTGTTGCCTTCGGCGATTAGAAAACGCCTTTATGTGGGCATTGGTTTGGTCTGGCGTGCCATGACTTTGGGAGTCAGAATTTTGGTGCGCGATGAGCAGGGGCGAATACTGCTGGTGCGCCATACTTATGTATCTGGCTGGTATTTGCCGGGAGGTGGCGTCGAGCGCGGTGAAACAATTCAGCAGGCGGCGCAGAAGGAACTTATGGAAGAGTGCGGCGTAGAAGCTGACGAACCTCCCGCATTGTTTCACCTGTACCGCAACCCATCAACAAGCCGATTTGACCACGTGGCGCTCTTTGTCTGTTCAAAATGGCATCAATCGCACGTCAAAACTCCCGACCATGAGATCGCCGAGATCGGGTTTTTTGATTATGACGACCTGCCAGAAGGAACCACCAGACAAACCAAAGACCGGTTGGCCGAAATATTGCGCGACCAACCGATCAGCGATATCTGGTGAAGCCTGAGTTCGAACGGCTCTAAAACCGATCCCGGTCATGAGGCGCTGAATAATCGACCTGCGGTCCAACCGGCACAATCCGGGTTGGGTTGATGGATTCATGGCTGCCGAAATAATGGGACTTGATGTGGTGTAAGTCGATTGTCTCTGCAACACCCGGCCATTGATAGAGTTGGCGGGTATAATTTGATAAATTGGGATAGTCGGCAATGCGTTTTTTATTGCACTTAAAATGGCTGACATATACCGGATCAAAACGGACCAAAGTGGAGAACAGCCGCCAGTCGGCTTCGCTGATCTGATCGCCGGCAAGATAGGCCTGCCCGGAAAGGATGTCCTCCAGCCAGTCGAGCGTCTCAAACAGCGGAGCAAAAGCCACTTCATAAGCTGCCTGGGTGGTTGCAAAGCCACACTCATAGACGCCGTTATTGAGTGTATCGTATACTCGTTGATTGACGGCATCGATCTCGTCGCGATTGGCCACGGGATAATAATCCAACTGGTTACCGGTGATTTCATTGAATGCCGAATTAAACATTCGAATGATTTCACTGGATTCATTGGAGACGATTGTTTGCTGCTTTTTGTCCCACAGGACGGGCACCGACACGCGGCCGGTATAATCTGATTTCGCCTTGGTATAGATCTGATGCAAATGTGAGGAGCCAAACAGGTGATCGCGGGTCTCATCGCCCCCGGCTTCTTCAAAGGTCCAGCCTTCATTTCCCATAAAGTGATCGACCACGGATAGACTGATGATATCCTCAAGGCCCATCAGTTTACGAAAAATTGCCGTCCGGTTGGCCCATGGGCAAGCGTGAGAAATATAAAGGTGATAGCGGTCTGCTTCTGCCTTGAAACCCCCGACACCACTGGGACCGGCATCGCCATTCTCGGTTATCCAGTTGCGAAATCCGGCATCCACGCGGACAAATTTTCCGCCTGAATCTTTAGTTGCAGGCAATTGATCTTGCCATTTTCCCTCAACCAACACACCCATGACTAAAGAATCCCGCTTCTCAATTCTGCAACAATTAGGAATTTGTAGGCGCTGCGACAAGTGTTGAATGTCTGGACGGGGGAACATTCTCGTGTTAAGCGGGCAGTCGGCTTGGAGAATTGATCCTTATGATCCGTTTTGGAATACAGCGACGACGAATTTCCTGAACACCGCGCGCCGCGCTGGTGATGATCTCGTTTGCCGTCCGTTTGACGGCACCACCTGTTCCAATTTCGTCCACTGGAAAATCCCATGCCCCCACCTGATCTTATCGTTCGGAGCGAAATGCCCGAAGATGCCGCTTGTCTTGAAACCCTGACCGAAACCGTGTTCGGCCCCGGCATGCGGGCCCGTGCCGCCTATTATCTGCGTGAAGGGGTGGATCACGAGATGGATCTGTCTTTCGTTGCCCAATATGACCAGAAAGTTGTCGGTACAGTGCGGCTGACTAAGGTGAAATGGGGGGATGACATTGTCTTGATGCTTGGACCGCTTGCTGTATTGCAGGAGCTGAAGGGCCAGGGAATTGGCAAGGCGCTGATGCATCGCGCGGTGACCGCCGCAGGCGCTGACAGCGGTCCTTCGGTTCTGCCGGCAATCATGCTGGTGGGTGATCTGGATTACTACAAGACTTTTGGGTTCGTTCGCATTTCGCCCGCCAAAATTTCTCTGCCGCGTCCAGCTGATCCGGCACGTATACTTGGCTGTGAGCTGGTGGCCGGCACGCTCGATCAATTAAGCGGTGATGTGACCCGCTTTGGATAGAGCTGAACGCTTCTAACGCCCCTCGCGCACCCACATGGCCGACAGCAGCAGCAGCAATATGCCGAGGCCCAGAAAGCCTGCCAGCAGCGGAATCTGGATCACGCCGTTCAATACGCTGGCGCTGGTGGTGCGCAGGCCAATCCAGTCATTGCCGCGGGTTGCAGCATTGCCGCGAACCGGCACGATCCGGGGCAGGGAGGCTGCGGGGGTGGTCCGGCTTATCCGTTTTATCAGGCCACCCGTCTGCTCAGAGATGGAAGAGAGTTTCGTTCCGGTCGAAACTATGTCGGCATATTCGCGTGGATTGGTGGGGCCGACATGAGCAAGCGCCGTCAATTCACCATTTGCGGCGCGAAAAAGCCCCAGGGATTCAGATTCATATTCTGCCTCAAACCGACCATCGCCCTTGTCGATGAATTCCAGCGATACCGCCTCGCCGGTCGGAGTGATCAGATCCAGACGTCCGGGTTTGTCGCCCATGGTCTGGCGTTTCACCACCAAACGGTTGCCTGCGGCCTCGGCACGCAGGGCTTCCTCCTCGAGTTCCGGTTCCTTCATCAGCCAATGACCCAGGCGCCGCAACAGCTGAGTGTGTGGACCGCCCCCCTCAAATCCTCTGGCCCATAGCCAGACATGGTCAGACATCAACATGGCAATGCGACCTTCGCCGGGACGGTTCAGGACGAGCAGCGGTTTTTCATCGCCCGCTTCCATAACAATGTCGCCCTGCGGATTGGTGCCGTCGATCAGCCGGAACCAACGACTCCAATTGGGCGGTAGCTTGGAATCACGGCTGCGTAGTCCCTCCAACCCACGTGTAACCGGATGACGACGACCGGCTTCGGAAACCGTTGGATGAAATGGTGCAATACTGACTTCGCCGGTTGGCTCGACCGGCAATACAGGAGCCAGCGGAGTTCGGTGAATACTCGCCAGATCGGCGTGTTCGGGACCAGCCGCAATCAATATCGCGCCACCATCAACCAGATAGCGGGAGATATTGTCGAAATACAGCAATGGCAAGACACCGCGACGCTGGTAGCGGTCAAAGATGATCAGGTCGAATTCATCAATTTTTTCGATAAACAATTCGCGGGTCGGAAATGCGATCAGCGAAAGCTGATTGATTGGTGTGCCGTCCTGCTTTTCCGGTGGTCGCAAAATGGTAAAATGCACCAGATCCACCGAGGCATCAGACTTCAAGAGGTTTCGCCAGGTGCGCTCACCGGCATGGGGCTCGCCGGAGACCAACAAAACCCGCAGGTTTTCACGGATTCCGTCAATAATCGAAAACGCCTGATTGTTGACCGGAGTAATTTCTCCATCGACCAGTTCGGCGTGCAGTTCGATGACATTTTTGCCGCCATGGGGAACATCGAAAAAGAAGCTCGATTCCTCCCCCGGAAAAACCTGTTCAATGGCGGCGAGTTCGCCGTCGATCAACACCCTGACATTGACCAGACCACCGCCCGTATCGATGTTGGTGTCGATGACCGAATAGACGATTTCCTGATTACCACCGACAATACCGAACCGCGGTGCGCGCTTGATCACCAGGCGCCGGTCGCGATCCTTGTCATCACCGCTGATCAAGCTGTGAATTGGCGCATTAAATCCCAGTTCTTCAACATTTTCAGGTATATCGTGGGTTTGCCCGTCGGTCAGGAAGATTGCACCGCCAACCTGCTCGGGAGGAACGTCCTGCAGGGTCTTTTTCAAAACGCTGAACAGGGCGGACGTCGCCTCTTCTGTTTCGTCGCCGCCGTTTTTGGCAATCACTTCGCGTATTTCAAACTGCGGAAATCTTTGCAGTAACTGGGTAAGACCGGATCGGGCTTGCGCGGTTTGTTCGTCGCGTCCGTCAAACTTCTGACTGTCGGTCTCATCGACAATCACGGCGACCACAGTTTTTAGCGGGTCGCGGTCTTCCTGCAACAGGGATGGGTTGGACAGGGCAAGCGCCAGTGCGGCAAACGCGGCCAGCCGGATCCACGAACCTCGCACCCCGCGCCACAGGCCATATAACACCAGCAATCCAGCGGCCAAGGACAAAACCGCGATAACCGACCAGGGAAACAGAGGCGCAAAAGTGATCGATAGATCGTTCATTGGCCCAGCCTTTCCAGAAGCGCTGGAATATGGACCTGATCGGATTTGTAGTTACCCGTCAACGTGTACATGACGATGTTGACGCCGGTGCGATAGGCATAGGTGCGCTGGGTCGGGTTGGGCGGCACGACCGGCAGGCTGGCAGACCCGTCAGCTTCTATTGCCCAGGCCCCGGCCATGTCATTGGACGTGATCAGGATAGAGGAAACCCCATCCCCCTGACGCGTCGGGCGGTCGACTGCGTCGGCTTCCCGGGCTTCTGATGTTTCAACCCACAATTTGCCTTCCAGATATCGGCCAGGAAATACGCTCAAAAGATAAAATGCGCGGGTCAGGACGTGATCGTCTGGCACCGGCTCCAGTGGTGGAATGTCCAGCGAAAGCAGTATTTCCCGCAGCCGCTGCGTTTCACTGGAGATCCGGCGACTGCCAAATCCACCCTGCAATTGATCGCGTGTATCAAACAACACGCTGCCGCCGCTTTTCATGAAAGCATCAACCCGTGCCATCGTCTTGTCGTCAGGCACCGTCCCCATCGTGGTGATTGGCCAGTAAAGCAGCGGATAGAAGGCAAGTTCGTCCTTGGAAATGTCAACGCCCACCGGTTGCCCCGGTTCCAGTGAGGTGCGCGAAGCAATAAAATTGGTAAGGCCGGTCAATCCCTTTTTGCTGAGACTGTCGAGTTGTGCATCTCCAGTTATGACGTAGGCCAGACGGGTGCGCAGCGTATCTTCAAAATCTATCGCCGCTGCGGGGGCGGCGGCACCAGTTGATTCCTGAGCTTGCGCCCGATGTAGAGGAATCGCGACAGCAACAGCGATGGTCAGACCACCGACCAGGAGAACAGCGGCAAATTGCGGAATGCGGCGCAGGGCGCCGGCCATCCACAACACTGCCAGGCAATCCAGGGCGAGCAGTAATATGGCAGCTGCAAGCAGCCACGACTTCAACTCAAAGTCGCTTTCAGTCTGATAACTTCCTTTTTGAGTGCTGGCTGGCAGTTTGGCGCTATCGATCAGGCTGAGGTCGGCTGGCTCCGAGAACAGGTTGATCGCGACATAGGCATCACTTGTTCCATAGGTTCCCGGTGGATTATCCGCGCTGATCTGAATGGTCGATTGGGCCCCAATCTGCAGCGGTCTCACCGTTGTGGCTGGCGCGGTCAGCGATCCAAAGCCATCGATCATGGATAATGGGGGCAGGGCAACGCTTTCGGTCTCTTCTTCCACTGCCGGGCCAGCAGAAGCAGCGGTCGTCGAGCGGGTCTTGTCGGCTGCAATCGCGCCGTTGGAGACCGCAACTATGCGCCGCAACATGTCTACAAAGACCCCGGACAGGGGAAGATTAGACCAGCTCGCATCCGCCGTCACATGGAACAGAACGATCCAGCCCTGACCGCGCTGACTGGCCGTTACCAGTGGTGTTCCATCGGCCAGGCTGGCCCATGTTTTTTCGATCAGATCAATATCCGGTTCCGCCAATACCTGTCTTGTCACTTCGACATCTTCGGGAACGGTAATGCCTTCAAACGGGCTGTTGACCTCAAATTTCGTCAGCGGCTGCGGTGTTCCCCAGGTCAGGGTGCCACCAAGACTGCGACCACCGCGCCGCAGTTCCACCGGTACCAGCGTATCATCGGGGGCGCTGGCAAGACGCGGTCCGGCAAAACGCACCAGCATTCCGCCGCTGTCGACCCATTTCTCCAACTGTTCCAGCGTTGCATCGGGTAACGTGCCGATATCCGCCAACACCATGGTAGAGACGTTTTCTTCAATCAGTTGGGGAACCGCTTGCGCGACATTTGCATCGCGCGCTTCGCGCACTTCGCTGAACGGGTTGAGGGCGCGGGAAATATAATAAAGGGGTGACAACAAAGGCTGTGCCTGATCGGCTTTACCTCCGGAGACGAGACCAACACGCCGCCGCCGGAAGCGTTCATCAAGCAATTGCACCGCCCCCGCCTGGCCGTTGTTGTCAATCGCGATTCGGGTGATTTCATTGCGCAGTTCAACCGGTAGAACAAAGCGAATCTCTGCGGCTCTGTCCTCGCCGGTGAACTCAAAACTGGAACTGGCAATCGAGCGGCCTTTTTGATCGAAGGCGGTTGCAGTGCCCGTATTTGAACCTTCGATATCTGGTCGCTCCACCCGGGCAACCAGTGCTTCGGGCGCATTGTTGATCTGAGTCAGCACCTGCAGATTATTAGTGGCTGGGGCGTAATATACAATTTGCGGAATGTTCAGTCCGTCTATGGCCTCGACGAATTCATCAGCCCCCGCATGGGCCAAACCACTGGAAAGCCAGACCAGAGTATCAAACCCAACGGAGCTCTCGCGAATTCGTTCGGCCAGGGCCGTGTAATCAACCGGCAAAGGTTGAGGTTGTGCTGCCTTTACCACTTCCAGAAGCTGTTGTGCGCGAACTGTCGTAACATCGGCCTTGGCGCCGTCTGTGGAGAAGATCAGCGCAGTTGGTCGTGAATCGTCTGCCGCCTGCGACAGCAGTTTTTCAGCTGTGGCAGCGCGTTCCTGCCAATTCGGGCCGGCTGCCCAGCCATTATCCAAGACAATCAAAACCGGTCCGGTACCAGTTATGGATTTGTCTTGCGCGTTCCAGACTGGCTCCGCCAGCGCACCGATTACCAGCGCCGCCATGAGCAGCCGTAACAATGTCAGCCACCAGGGGCTTTGGGCCGGTGTTTCTTCACGCTGACCAATTTCTTCCAGAATAGGGGTTGGCGGAAAGACTTCCTGTTTCGGACGGGGCGGGGTCAGACGCAAAAGCCACCAGATCAAAGGCAGGCTCAAAAGGCTAAACAATATCAAAGGAGACGTGAATGTCAGACCCAGCAAACTCATGACAGCGCCTCGCCAGACAGCCGCACATGCAGGGCCACAAGTGCCGTGGACGCCAGATTATCAGAATGATGGACGATATAGTTCCACCCCAATCGCTTGCATTGTTGGGCAAGTGCATCCCGGCGGGCCTTAAACAGCGTTGCATACTCGTCAGCCAGAGTTTCGGCCCGGCCAAAAGTCAGCTTGTTGCCGCTTTCCGGATCGGTGAATTCGGTTCGCCCCGAATAGGGAAAGCGTTCTTCGGCCGGATCAACGACATGAATCAGACTTCCATGAATGCCCTGTTCGGCTGCCTCGTTGATGCGACCAAGCGTTGTATCGATCGGCTCAAGAAAGTCTGAGATGACGATCAGTTCCGAGCGACGGCGAATATTCGCCAATGGCGGGAATGCCAGATCATCATCGGGTGTTGCAACCATCAGCTCAGCAGCAATGCGTTCTGCTGCCACCCGGCTCGACAGGGCATTTGTGATGCCCGGCCAGCCCACGCGCTCACCGCTTTTGGCCAGAATTTCGGTCATCGCCAAAGCCAAAACCAAGGCTCTGGATTGCTTGGAAACCTGGGCGGCTTCGCTCTTGAACAGCATTGAGGGTGAACTATCGGCCCAAATCCACACTGTATGAGCGGCTTCCCACTCCTGATCCCTCACATAAACGGAATCGTCTCGCGCCGAGCGACGCCAGTCGATGCGGGTCATGCTTTCACCCTGATCGTAGGGCCGGAACTGCCAGAAGGTATCGCCGTTACCCCGTCGGCGGCGGCCATGCCAGCCATTGGTCACCGTATTGGCGATGCGTTGGGCTTCAATCAGCAGGTCCGGAATAAGCGACGCCCGTTCACGGGCACGCGCAAGAACACTTGTGCCAGTTTCTGACGGAACAGCGCTGCCGATTGTCAGTGCCAATTCAGTGACCTCACATCCACCGTTGCTTCAAATCGCCAATCACCTGTCGAACGCCAATTCCCTCTGCACGGGCACCAAAATTGAGCGCCATGCGGTGTTGAAGGACAGGTTCAGCGAGTGCCACGACATCATCAACAGATGGGGCCAACCTGCCATCCAGCAATGCCCGGGCACGAACCGTCAGCATCAAAGCCTGCGAGGCACGGGGACCAGGTCCCCAGGCGATGTGACGGGTTGAGTCGCTTTGGTCTTCGGCTCCTGGACGTGCGGACCGAACGAGACCAAGAATGGCTTCAAGGACGCTTTCACCAACAGGCATACGGCGCACCAGGGCCTGAATATCGGTCAATTGGCTCAACTCCATAGCCTGTTCGGCCACAGCTTCGTCGGCGCCAGTTGTTTCCAACAGGATTTGCCGCTCAGCATCAAGATCAGGGTAATCAACATCGATTTGCATCAAAAACCGGTCCAACTGAGCTTCCGGCAGTGGGTAGGTACCTTCCTGTTCCAACGGGTTTTGAGTGGCCAGCACATGAAACGGACTTGGCAGGTCATGCCGTTCACCGGCAATTGTGACGTGATATTCCTGCATCGACTGCAGCAAAGCGGACTGGGTGCGCGGCGAGGCGCGGTTGATTTCATCGGCCATCAGCAATTGTGCAAATATCGGGCCTTTGACAAATCTAAAGGAGCGTTTGCCATCGGCGTCCTGATCAAGAATCTCCGACCCGATAATATCGGACGGCATCAGATCGGGCGTAAACTGGATGCGGCTGGCCTCGAGGCCCAAAACCGTGCCCAGCGTTTCCACCAGCTTGGTCTTCGCCAGTCCGGGTACGCCGACGAGCAGGGCGTGACCTCCGGCAAATATCGTGGTCAGCGAGTTTTCCACGACATCTTTTTGTCCATAAATCACTTTGGAAATGGCGTCGCGCGCCTGGGCGACTGTCTCAACTGCTGATTCAGCCTCTGCAATAATGGCTTTTTCATCGGCTTCGGTGATTTTGGTCATTTCACTCATGCTGCACTCTCGTGGGAGAATTCGGGTTGACTTAGTCTGCCATGCTGACAAGCGTGACAATAGCCACTATTTCGTGACTATGCCCAAGTTTGGGCCAAGACTATGACCGTGGCATGATAACATGCAGGAGCCGAATATGGGTGAAAAATCGAAATCTGCAGATAGCCCGACAGGGGCACTGGAAGCGCTGGTGTCACGGGCCAGTCACGCCGGTGCAGGATTGCCACCTGTGGACAAGTGGCATCCTGAATTTTGTGGCGATCTGGATATCGTCATCAAGCGCGACGGTACATGGTTTTACATGGGCACGCCGATTGGCCGGGCACCACTGGTGCGGTTGTTTTCAACTGTGCTGCGCAAGGACGAGGATGGCAAAACCTATCTGGTGACACCGGTTGAAAAGGTTGGCATTACTGTTGAGGATGCGCCATTCGTGGCGGTCGAAATGAATGCTGCAGGAAAGGCAGATGAGCAGGTTCTGACCTTCCGTACAAATGTTGGAGACCTTGTGGAATGCGGGCCGGACAATCCATTGCGCTTTGATATTATTGGAGAAACGGACCAACTCAAGCCATACGTTCTGGTCCGTGGTCGGCTGGAAGCACTGTTGGCACGACCGGTCATGTATGAATTGATCTCCCATGGCGAGGAGCTTGAAGTTAACGGCACAACCATGTTTGTGCTGAGGTCGATGGGCGAGATATTCCCAATTATGCCGTCTGACAAACTAGCTGAGTTGAGCGCCTGATCTTGGACTACCTGACCCCGGACATTTATGGTTTTGAGGCGTTTGAAAAGCGCGTGTTGGAACGATTTGCCAGCCGCGCCGATCTGTTTGCGGCAATTGGTGGTGATCAGGCGATGAACCCCAACCATCCGATGATGGTGGAGGGCCGTCAGTTCAAACCTGCAGCGGTGCTTATTCCGGTCATCGACCGGGGTGGAGAGGCAACAATATTGCTGACCCAGCGTACCGAACACCTGTCGGCTCACAGCGGGCAGGTGGCTTTTCCTGGTGGAAAAATAGATCCTGGCGAATCGCCGGAAGAGGCCGCATTGCGAGAAGCCGAGGAAGAAGTTGGTCTGGATTCGGCCCAGGTCGACATAATTGGAACCTTCGGTCCCTATTTTTCCGGTTCAGGATATTGCATATCGCCGGTGATCGGCATGGTGCGTGGCGAACCGCGACTGACATTGAGCGAAGATGAGGTCGCGGCAGCATTTGAAGTGCCGCTTGGGTTCTTGATGGATCAAAAAAACCACGCGCGCGAAAGCCGGCTCTGGGAGGACAAGAAGGTATATTACTACGTCATGCCGTTTGCCGATGAAGCGGTGGAACCGCCTGTTGAGCGGCGCATTTGGGGGGTCACAGCGGGCATAATTCGCATGGTGCAGGAACGGCTTTACGGAGTGGCAGAGGCGGATGGCTGAACGTATTGACCAGGACTGGATCACAAGTCCCAGCCTGCAGGAATTGTTGCGACTACTTAACGAGGAAAACGGTGAGGCGCGTATCGCTGGCGGCGCGGTACGCAACGCTTTGCTCGATCAACCTATTTCGGACGTGGATATTGCGACGAACCTGGTGCCACGCGATGTCATATTAAGGATGCAGGCAGCCGGCCATAAATCGGTGCCGACCGGCATTGAACACGGCACGGTAACGGTCGTGCTTGATGGCGACGCCTATGAGGTCACAACCTTGCGGCGTGACATTGAGACCGATGGGCGGCATGCAAAGGTTCTTTATGGCACCGATTGGGTCGATGACGCCCGCCGCCGCGATCTGACCATCAACGCGCTTTATTTGAATGCCGATGGCACGGTTTATGACCCGCTCGGTGGAATGCAGGATGTGCTGTCGCAAACGGTACGCTTTATTGACGACGCAGAGACGCGCATTCGAGAAGATTATCTGCGCATATTGCGATTTTTTCGTTTCTTTGCCTGGTATGGAAAGTTTCGCCCGGATGCGGAAGGATTGAAGGCCTGTACGCGCTTAAAGGGTGGATTGTCAGAGCTTTCTGCGGAACGTATCTGGCACGAATTATCCAGATTGCTGGCGGCCCCGGACCCCAGCCGGGCGATATTGTGGATGCGTCAGACTGGCGTGCTGTCGGCGGTGTTGCCAGAGACTGAAAAATGGGGAATCGATGCCTTGCCCGGTCTGATGGAAGCTGAGCGTCAACATGGCTGGCAAGTTGACGGTCTGTTGCGACTGATGGCGATCATTCCCCCCATGGAAGAGCGAATATTGGCGATCAGCGACCGCCTGAAGCTGCCCAACAAGGTCAAGTCTCGCTTGAAGAACTGGGTGCATGTTGAACCGCTGGACGCGTCTTTGAAGCAGGACCCATTCAATCAATGGCTCTACTGGCAAAATCAAACTGCCGTCACCGACACGCTGCACTTGGCGATTGCAAAGAGCGATGCGGAGATGAAAAAATATCTGCGGCAGTTAAAATGGCTCAAACGCTGGAAAAAGCCTGAATTTCCACTCCGTGGAGGTGATTTGATCGATCTCGGCATGGAGCCGGGTCCGGCGATATCCGAAAAGCTGCTGCAACTGGAAGGCTCATGGGTGAAAGGCAACTTCACGGCCTCAAAGGATGAGCTGCTGTCGAAACGACCATGATATCCAAGGCATGCCCGATGGTACTGTGTAATCAGGATGGAGTTATCAAATTTCTCGCCTTCAGGCATCCCCAAGCAGGCAAGCAACTTGTGAAGGGAACAATAGAAGCAATTGAAAAACCTCAAGACGCTGCGCGTCGAGAGCTGGCTGAAGAAAGTGGTATCAAGATCGCTGAGGAATTCGAACTCGTCGGGACATCACAAGCGATTGTCTCAGGTGAGGAATAGTGGTTTTTCGCTCTTGAGGGTGAGATTTAGGGAAATTTCACAACCGGTGGCATGCTGCTCAGGATAGAATTGACATTTCCCCCGGTTTTCAATCCAAAAATTGTCCCCCGGTCCTGCAGCAGATTGAACTCGACATAGCGCCCACGGCGGATCAATTGTTCCTCACGAGCCGCATCATCCCACGGTGTTTCCATATTGCGCCTGACCAGTTCGGGATAGATATCGGCAAAAGCCCGGCCCACGTCCTGAACAAATTCGAAATTGGGCTGCCACTGATCGAGCGCCTCTCCGCCGTGCAGATAATCAAAAAATATGCCGCCAATGCCACGCGGTTCATCGCGGTGGTTGAGGTGAAAATACTCGTCACACCAGGCTTTGTAGTCGTCATAATCCGCGACATCGTGACTTTCACAGGGCCGTTTCATCGCCGCATGAAAGTCGATTGAATCGGCGTCGTCCTGATCGCGTCGTGCATCCAGCACCGGTGTCAGGTCAGCACCACCACCAAACCACTGGGACGAAGTCACGACCATGCGGGTGTTCATGTGAACGGCTGGCACGTTGGGGTTTTGCGGATGGGCAATCAGCGAAACGCCCGATGCCCAAAATCTTGGATCCTTGTCGCCGCCCGGCATCTGTTTGCGAAATTCCGGCGAAAACTCGCCATACACTGTCGAGACATGAACTCCGACCTTTTCAAACACGCGGCCCGACATCATCGACATGACCCCGCCGCCGCCTTTGCCTTCATCACGCTGCCACGGGGTCCGCACAAACCGTCCCGGCTCACGGTCGCCCAACGGCCCCTGAACCGCATCTTCAAGCGCCTCCAGGCGCCCACAAATATCGGTGCGCAATTCCTCAAACCATGCTTTGGCCGTGGTCTTCTTGGTCTCGATATCTTCCGGCAGACCGGTGGGCAATGTGGGTTTTTCACGCATCTCGTGGACCTGATTGTTGGATTGCTCATGTCCAGTGCCACATCGCCTAGGAGCCATGCAAGACTTGGGTGCTGGACAAGCTCAATATCTTTGCTCAGGAAGGGTGCTACGGAAATTTTGCGCAGGATGCATCGTGGCAGAAATGGTTATTGAGGAGGCGAAAACGCTTGAGGATAAACAGACGTGCTATCGCCTCCGGCATATCGTGTTTGTCGCGGAGCAGGGGGTGCCGGTCGAGCTTGAAATTGATGAGCATGATGAAGACGGTGCCTATCATTTTTTGGGAAGGGTGGAGGGTGCCCCCGCGGCTACGGCGCGC
The DNA here is from genome assembly GCA_011087605.1 of Hyphomicrobiales bacterium. Lineage (GTDB taxonomy): Bacteria > Pseudomonadota > Alphaproteobacteria > Rhizobiales > Rhizobiaceae > Pseudahrensia. Next base: position 838 of record JAALLE010000007.1, on the reverse strand, counting down.
ATTTGTGTATTTGGCGACAAGGCGAAGATCCAAAGAGTGGTGGTGATGAAGCAATTTCGCGGAATGAAACTGGGACGCGCGCTGATGATGCATCTCATAGGCTTTGCGCGAGACAACAAACTGGCACCTCAAATTGCATTGGACGCTCAAACATATGCCACGTCATTTTATCAATCGCTGGGCTTTGTGATATCCGGAAATGAATTCGACGATGCCGGCATTCCACACATCCATATGATTCAGCCAGCTTAGGCCAACTTGATTTATCCGGTTTGGCGGATGGCTTCACCAGTGGCCATGGCGACACTCATCGCAATATTTAACGAGCGTCCGGTCTGCCCCATTTTGATGGTCAGTCGTTGATCGGCAACCTCGTGCACAAATTCGGGCACTCCAGATGATTCGCGACCAAAAAGCAGACAATCGCCGGGCAGGTACTCAAATTCCGTATAGCCTTGTTCCGCTTTGGTGGTGAGAACGATCAGCCGGCGTTTTTCATCGCTGCGCCACGCCTCGAACGCCGACCAGTCGTCGTGCAGCAGCATCGCAGCTCGTTCCAGATAGTCCATTCCAGCACGTCTCAAACTTTTGTCGTCTAGCCTAAACCCAGCGGGTTGTATGATGTCTACCGCCAAGCCGAGACAGGCCGCGAGGCGCAATATTGTGCCGGTATTGCCGGGAATGTCCGGCTGGAACAGGACAATCCGCAGGTTGGAGTTCAAACACTGCATATTGTGGTTTTCGGGCAACTACCCGCCTTTCGAAATATTAATTGAACAAATAGGGTAACTACCCAGCTACCCCAACCTGATGCTTTTATAGACGGCCCATCAGACGG
>JAALLE010000156.1 GCA_011087605.1 Hyphomicrobiales bacterium | reverse complement strand
GAATCAGCAAAGACTGCCGAGATTAAGGCGAGTTTTTCAACGGAATAAGCCCAAAAAAGACCGGGGTGACCTTGTCGCTGATGGAAACGTGTTGTGGTTAGCGCGCTGGCAAAGACAGGCCCACAGGGGGCAAATAGCAAATCGAGTCTTCCTATCTATTCTTCATTCGTTAGACCGGCAAAGACGTTATATCCTCACGTGCCCTGCAAGATGTCATCGAATGCGACCAGTGTTCCAACGTTCAGTTTTATGGCAGTGTTTTAGGTCTGCTCACCGCGTCGATGAAACACAGATTTGAAGAGAATATAAATGCTCAACCATGCCTCAGACGATGTTAAAAAATTGCGTTCAGAACTGGCGCACCTCAAAACTCTAGGGAAAGAGCAAGCACGATCGATGCCAGCTGATTACTACACTTCTTGTGCTTTTTTAGAAGTCGAGAAGGACGAAGTATTGCGGCGCGAATGGCTCTGCCTTGGTCACATTGGCGAGGTCCGCAATCCTGGAGATTTCTTCACAACTGAAATGCTTGGTGAACAATTGATTGTGGTCAGAGACCAGGAAAACGTTGTTCGAGTGTTGTCCAATGTGTGCCGTCATCGAGGCAATAGAGTTGCCGAAGGACGTGGAAATTCTAGAAAGTTCATCTGCCAGTATCACACATGGAGTTACGACAATACCGGTGCATTGGTTGCTGCGCCATTTATGAAAAAACAGCCAGCATTTGACCAATCCAAATGTGGGCTTCCTGAATTCTCATCTGAGATATGGAACGGTTGGGTTTTCGTCAATTTGGATGGAAATGCACAATCGTTGGCATCAAGGCTGGACGGTTTGCAGGAAGTCATTAAAAATTATCACACCGACGATCGGTTTTTGGTTTTCATGGAAGAGGACACTTGGGACTGTAATTGGAAGTGTTTGTTCGAAAATTTCATGGAAGGTTATCATTTAAGTGCAACTCATCTCGAAACCTTGCACGCAATTACGCCAACTCGGCTGTGCAAAAAAATGACATCGGGAGATGGATGGACGGGTTATCATGCTTTTTATGACCCCGAGTATCCGCCACGCGGACCATTTCATCCTGATTTGACTGAAGACGAACGCAACAACTCCCCTATGTACGGCGTCTATCCAAATTTGGTTGTGGGCATGGCGACGAATTTTACGCTGTTTATGTGTTTGCGTCCTAGCGGTCCTGATAAGGTCAGTATCCGTTGGGGTGTTACTAGTTTGGAAGACGACCCAGATGCTCAAAGTGTCAAAGACTATGTCGAGCTATGTCGTTCGTTTAATATCGAAGATCGAGAGAAATTGGAAATTCTGCAAAAAGCTCTCAACACCAAGACCTACCACGGTGGACCTTTAGCACCAGATGACTTTGAGGGCACGATTTGGGACTTCATTCACTACATGGCGAGGCATCTCGCACCTGCTTAATGTCTGACGATTGTGAACTCTAAAGCGCTTCGATCTCACAGACATATGCGCGCAACGGAACTGAACCACTTACAGGGTCCAATGCAACCTGACTGATCATCTGATTGAAGTTCGCCGTATTTTCGCCCAGCACATCATAGCCCGGTGCGTTAAGTTCCGGGCAGCCCTGCCACCATCCGTGCTGGCCGCAGATGACGTTCGGATTAAGGTTTTTGTCCAGCCGTGCCCGTGCTCGGCAGTGCCCATGTGGCGTTTGTATACGCACCCAATCACCGGCGCTGATATTTCGCGCTTCAGCTGCTTCCGGGTGCATGTCGACTTGGGGGTCTGGCGCGCGGCGACGCAGGCTGGGTAACCCGCGATGTTGGCTCTCACAATAGAGGGAATCTTTGGTGCACGTCAGGATTAACGGGTATTTCGCCGCCAATTTTGGTTGCGCATTATGACCAACTTTTGGCTCCTCATATTCAGGTAGTGGCGGGTATCCGTGATCCATCAGTGTTTCCGAGTAGAATTCTACTTTCCCTGAAGGGGTGTTAAATCCGCGCGGTGTACCATCCGTGACAGTTTGATATTTCTGGTAGGTTGTTTGCAATGGTACTCGAATGCCCTCGGGGGCCGCGCGCAACATCTCTGGTGTCAGGCCGCTCGGGGCCAATTGATGACGATAAGCGGCATCGATATCACCGTTCCAGAACAGATTTCCCAGCCCAATCTGGCAGGCAAGATCAAAGGCAATCTGGATGTCAGAACGAGTCTCACCCCTTGGCTCAACCAGTTGCTGGCGCAGCTGAACAAGTGAACACGCATCTTCGCTCACCTCAAATCCTATTTTCAACCCTTCGGACTCGAACGGGCTCGTCGTAGGTAGAACGATATCAGCTAGCTCGGCACTGGGGTTCATGAACAGATCGATATGGACATTGAAATCAAGCGCTTTCAGCGCTTCGTAACCTCGAGCTCCATCCGCGTGGGCCAGCAGCAGGTTTGAGCCAAAGTTAATCATCGCGCGTACTTTGTAAGGCTTCTCATCCAGAATGGCGTCATAGACATCGGCCGAGGCGACAAAATCATACTTAGCCGGACCAAGCGGTCGTTTGACCCGCCCCAAAGTCTTTTCCCGTTGCTCCGCCGCCAGAAACTCGTCCCCTTGGATATTGTTTGTCGGGACAGCGGGAAATTCTACATTGCCACCCTTGGTATCGTAGTTGCCGGTCAGTGCGTACAACAGCCCAATAGATAGCGCACTCTGGGTCGCATTGGATTGCTGCTCAAGTCCTGACCAAGCCATGTAGGCAACAGGCCGCGATTGCCACATCATCTCGGCCGTCCGCGTGATATCCGATGCGGCGACGCCCGTGATTTCCTCCACGGTATCGGGGGTATAGCGGGCGCAGATTTGCGACCAAAGCTCAAAGACCGGGCGACAGGTCACTGGTCCATCTATAGTTGTCACCTCGAAGGAACCCGAAAGAGCATAGCTGTTGGTATCTGCACCGTGTTCGCAGGCCACTGGTTCTATGTCTGCGCCAGACCAGACCATGTATCCGTCAGATGATCTGCCAACCTCCAAATCAGAAGCGCGTAACAATCGTTTCGTATCATCTCGAACCAGCATCGGCGCGTTGGACCAGCTGCGCAAAAACGCATGATCGTACCATCCTTTTTGGATCATGACATTTGACAGCCCTAACGCCAAAGCCCCGTCAGTGCCTGGACGAACCTGCAACCAAGCGTCAGCCTGCCGCGCCAACCCCGCGTTGCGCGGGTCTACAACGATCAACTGCGCGCCACGCTTTTTGGCCGCACTGGTTGCTGTTGCGTGGGCGATCCGCGAGACCGTTGGATTGTAACCCCAGAACAGGATGCAACCGGCATTTTCCAGGTCTGGCATAACTCCAGCTGGCAAGGCTGAACCATGGGAGTAAAGGTTGGCCAAATACCGACCCCATCCGCACAGCTCCATCGAGATCGATTGATTCGGGCTGCCAAAAGCGCGCCGAAGCCGCCTGACCCATTCTACGGAATCAGACATGGCAGAAGTCGATGGAGACGCAGTGTTGAAGGCAACAGTCTCAGGGCCATGTTGATCGGAAAGGCGCTTTAGAGCGTCTGAGATTGTGCTTAATGCTTCGTCCCAACTGATCCGTTGCCACCCCGGGTCGGCAGCGCCTTTTGGGTTGGTGCGCCTCATAGGATATTCAAGCCTGTCCGGATGGTAGACCAATTCGGGGGCGACTTTGCCCTTGATACAGAGCGCTCGTCCCGTTGGATGTGAGGGATCCGCCGACAAAGCTGTCAGCCGCCCATCTTCAACGGTAGCTATCGCACCGCACCGTGAAACACAAAGCGCGCAAAAATTGGAAATCTCTTCCCGGATCTGTGTCGGTTCAGACATGAGTATTGGCTTTCGATGAATCGGATCAGTCAAATTATTGGGCGTTGACTGACGTTATCACAAACTGACGCCAAGTCTCCTTTTTCCACCCAAAACCAATGCACTGCATTTGATGGCGATGTGGTAGCGTCTTGGTACAGAAATATTCAAAGCAGCCGTTGGTGGCGGCGCAGCGAACTGGCGCTTTGTCCGCAGTGCTGCCGTTGGGCCACATGTGAGTACTGAAGGGTACAAGGTCTGTTTCGAGCCTGTAGTGCCTGCTAGTCTAATTTGAATTTTTGCAAGCGTTCTGGATTTTGTGGGGTCCTAGAAACTCATGCTTTTTGCCAGCCGCTAGTACAGGCAACGGCAACAACCAACCGCCACTGGCCATCGCAATTTCGCATGACATAATGACCGTCTATTCTCTCAAGAAGGGAGCCATCGTGCTTTATTCTGTCGACATTTGCCGCATCCAAAATAGCGAGGTCCTCTCCGCATAACTTTGCCTCTATCGACCCGATTGTTGTGTGACTAAACCCCGCTTTTTCGAGCCCGGCGAATAGGTTTTGAAGTAAAGAAACGAGCGCTTGCCGATTAGGTAACGGCACCGCACCACTTGGAAGAACGAACACCGAAGGTTCATCAAAACAGGATGCGACACCTTCCAAATCTCGATTATTCCAGCAGTCGAGATATTTTTCGAATAAATTTTGAGCCTCTTTTGTAGCGTCGTTCATCGAATCCCTCGCTAGTGAAACTTATATTGAGAAACCAGCCTACTGAGGTAGTGGTGTTCTGACAACAATCCCACCAGCTTTATGGGCACCATCATCGCAGTATTTGGGTTCAACTGATGGCCGCTAGGTCCGCTTTGGTGCCCATTGATAGAAAGTCGCTGGTTTGGTTCGAGGTCGGTTAAGCGCCGAATGCTCCACTTCATGACCCCCCTTCCCATATTCCTGCACCCCCGCTAGTCTCCCCGCAGAGCCTGCGACTCATCGTTGGCTTCGGGGTGTCGTAACTCCTCCACAAGCGGCCTGACATTGGCCGCAACAGTGTCTCCTCAACCTTCGGGTCGGGGAGGCTTTGGCGTATGTCCAGGGTGCTTCCTCCGGGGAAATCCTAAAGGCCATAGCAGTCGTCTTGTGGCGATTTACGAACTCCCCGGCTACCAGAGGTTTTTGCCGCATTTCGGAATTTCCGCCGCGAT